>JBBRCH010000069.1:0-25368 GCA_038204995.1 Bacteroidales bacterium
GTCGACCGTACCCCAAAAATATCCTGTTGTGTAAACATCTCCATTGGCAGCTACCGCAATTGAATAACTCATTTCAAAATCTGTTCCGCCCATTTGTTTCGCCCAGAGGAAGTTGCCGGAAGCATCTAACTTGGAAACAAAGATGTCTTTGTTACCTAAAGAGGTTAAATTGAATAGTGAGGGACCTGGGTCAAAGTCACAGATGCCGGAAAACACCCCCGTTGTATAAACATTTCCAAGGGCATCCATAGCTATTGAATTGCCAATACCATCTAAAGTTCCCCCCATATGTTTTGCCCATACCAGGTTTTGTGAATTTACTTGCCTGCTCAATACAACGAATGCGCATAGCAATACAATGCTGTAGATTTTTTTCATGTTGATTTTTTTTATAAAGAGAATTGGTCATTTACACTATCAATCGACAAAAACCTTGGCTGGCGCACGTTTCCCGACGCGTGACGGTATAATCCAAATTCAATTACCAGGCACTTAGCAATACTACATCAAGCATTGAGAGCTTTTCAATATAATACCCAAATGAATTATAAATTATTCCAAACCACCAGAGTATTATGCCGATGTGAAAGCTGTTATAGGACAATCTATTGGACTATTACAGATATCCTATCTGTATTAATCCATTCAACAATTGAGAATGTAACAAAACAGACCTCATCGACTACGAATATTTTGTACTTGTCGGACATAGGTGTTGAAGTTACGGTTTATATTTTCTTGCTGACCATTTCTTTAAGTATAAGCAACAAAAATTTGTCCTGTCACGCGTCGGGCGACGCACACCAGCCAAGCAAGGAGATGTCAATTAACCTTGCCGTGCAGAGTTTTTTAAAGCCTATAGAGTTAAGCCTAATCATTTGATAATGAGACAAAACATTGATAATTATAAAATGTTCATCGTTAACAAAAAAATAACATTTGATAATGCCAAAAACCCATTGCAGGCGGGCATCTGTAATTATAATAACTGCTTATCCCTTTTAAACAAGTGAACCACATAGGCACATAAATTACATAAAATTTCACATAGAAACGATTGGACTTATTCTTTCCCGAATGGGAAAAACTATGTGTAACCTATGTTGCTGTGTTGCTATGTGGTTCATTGTTATTGATTTATAGAAATAAAGTAAACTGATAGCTTTCCTTCTATGTGAAGAAATCAATCATATTAATGTATCTTTTTTGCAAAAAAAAACATCAACTTGTTCTAAGCAGATAAGCAGTTTATAATATTATATAATGCCGATAAGCAGAGACACATGCTCAGGTAACCAATAGTTTTTCTTCCTGAACGCCACCAATAACTCAGCCATCCCTTCTTCAATCACACTATTTCTGTGTCCAGAAGCATTAACGATTAATACATGCTCTTCATCTATTAAATGTCCTGTAACACTGATTTCATCTTTTTCGGTCAGCATTTCTCACACGACGGACTTTTAAAGATAAAATTATCTCTCATGTGCTTCCTTTATAATTAGTAATGACCGGAATATAATTCTGTCCTCCGTCTACCCGCTTGATACTATTTTATATTCTGTAAGTTCCGAATATTTATATTCAGGTGTTATCATATTCTATTTCCTTTTCATTTCATCACAACCATCACAGTTCAGATATTTGTGCCTTTACGCGGCGGAAAGCGCGCGCCAGCCAAGGGCACAACGTCCGGCCCGGTACAAATACCCAATTGATAATATAAAGCTGAAATTAACAACTAAAGCTGAACATTGAATGTCGGGTCCTAACTACTGCTTATAGTAGCACACATCCGATTGCTCCAATGTCCAGCCATGCTTTTGCAAATACTTTAGTTGTGCGTTCGTGCAGTATTTCAGTTTGTGTTAAAAGATTCTGATAATCAGGTGCTTTTCGCTCAAATTGAAATACTACCCGTTCGCCTGAATTTTCTAATTCATCATTTCAATATTAAAATTAAGGTAAGGATAAACATTAAAAACAACACTATTCCTAAAATGCCAACCATCCATCTGCAGCATTTGTCTCTCTGTACAGGCATAGGTTTGCAGTTCTCATCTTCTTTTTGCTTTACAGGTACTATCCCTTCAAAAGATGGTTTGATCGATGACGCGTCACCTCCCAATCCATCAACACGGGCACCTATATAAGCAATATACCGTACCAATACAGGGTACCATTTATTTGCCGGCGACATCACCTGCAGCCTTGCTTTCATAATGGCAAGGATATTTTCTTCCGGCAGCAGCATGGTATCTTTTGTTGTAACCGGTATGCGTACCTGGAAGGTGCCGGCAATATAGCGCCAGTTTTTAACCTGCCTGCTCGCAGCTGTTGATATAATAACAGGGTTGTTATTGTCACCGAAGTCGGTTTCATTTCTAACGGCAACAACTCCCGGTGTCCTGTTTTTCAGGAATTGATTTTGTATATCAGTTACCCTGCGGCGTGAGCTAACTTTTCTGACAACGATATTAAACTCCTGACCGGCAGTTACACCCAGTGGCAGATCAACTGTAAACAGTCCTGCAAAGTTTTCGCCACTACTTGCCGGAACGGGTACAAACGTAACGCCTTTGGTTGTTTTGCATTGAATGGTATGGGGGTCTGTAGCAGAAAGCAAATGAGTGGCGTACAATTTATTCGCCAGGTCAATTACATCTGCTGAATTTACCTGGGGCCAGTATATATTGGCAATACTGCCTTCAGGCACCGCCTTCCAGTCTATCATTAATTCATCAGGATAATTCACCAGCGCTCCAAGGTTATCAAATACAGTTAAGCTGGGCTTTATCTCAAAGGTCTGCGGAATGCGGTGTGTAGCCGGTATTCCGGGATTATCACTATAAGTAAATTGCAGGTTGCGTTGTGAAAGCTTATCAGAGTTTTCAGGATTTTTTACAATGCCTGTATTTAGTATGGGTGCATCATCATAGGCAATTTCTGCAACCATGCAGTGGTGTGTGCCCACGGCCCAGTTAGTTGATACTGATTGGCCATTTACAATATTGCTGCTATCATAAAGGTTGAGGTAGCAAACAAAATATGCCCATACCGAATCCCCGGAATTTATCGGGATGAGGCGTTTATTGATATTGCTTCCTGCCTGGTAATCGAGTGCGGCACTGTTATTACCGGTGGCAAAAAATGGAATGGTATGGTTGCCGCTGCCCGGAAGTGGAAGCTCCGGGTGACCGGCCCCGTTAAATGTACTGGGATAGGTATCGCCTTCGAAATTGGTATCGGCTGTTTGAGTTTCCCAAAGCCTGAAAAATACTTTTACATTTTGTGCGTTGCTTCCTGCAGCTCCTCTTAATCGTACACGGGCAATTGCAAAACTGTAATTCTGAAAAAACAGCGGGTTGAAAATATTGGATAAATTAAATGTGTACCGTGCAACAGAAGATGCATCGCTAAAAGCTGTGCCCTGGCCGGGCAACAGGGTAAAAGGATCTGTGCCGGTGGGATTACTATAATTTGCATTTAGGTAAGTGATAAGGTTCTGTGCATATTGAAAGCCTGCGCCTGTATCCAAACTTGTATTATTGCCGGAATTTAAAACCGGTAAGGTGCCAACGTTTCCGAAAGGCGACCTGTTGATCCCCGGCGTAACGGTAAAAACACGTAGGTCCTGGCTTAACCAAAATTCGTTTCCCTGCAATGGATTAACATTGGTAAAATACGGGTCGGCGCCACCAACCAGCTCAAATACAGTGGCTGTGTTTGAACCAGTGATAATTGCACCATTAATGGTAACCGATGTATCCAGCTCCATTTGTACAGCGTCGGTACCGGGAGCAGGGAAATTATTCAATACAGCATTGGTGAAAATGATGTCGTAAGAGAGCCGGATGCGCTGTGGCGCTTTGGAGTTTGCGTCGTTTTCATAATCTACATAAACGCCACTGTGAACAAAATTTGCTGCGCCTACAAAATTTGCAAAATTGCCGGTAAAGGCGCTGATAGTGGGTAAAATACTCAAATAAGTATCTGCGCTAAATCCTTCAATTACCAGCCAGAATGCGTTTTGAAATCTTCCGCCCTGGGTATTGATCACATCCTGCACTTCATCTCTGCCAAAGGTGCTTTTATCAACCAAAAACGATAGCATGCAGAGCGGGAAAGGATTATCGCCGTTAGTCCCGGGAATGGACTGTGCAACATTTGAAGGGAAACGGTTATCCAGCAAAGCCTTAAAGAAGGGGAACGGATCTCCATTATCGCCTGTTAAATTTTTGTATACACCTGCAAGTGTGGGTGAAGCCGCCTGGCAAATTTCGGCAGCAGTAAAGCCTAACTGCACGGTTAAATACCATAGAAAAACTACCGAACATCCTGAAGCAGGTGTATTCCTGTTATCATTAATAGTATTGTTTACATAGTCAAATCTTGCCCCATAATCGTAGGGGGGCGTATCGCCACTAAGCCTTGTGCTGCCTGGTGTGCCTGTAGGTAAAGAACTGTTTAGCCAAAGGGCGCCATTGAAGGCAAGTCCGGGTGGTCTGCCATCCCGTATTTCAAATTGTTCATTAAGGTAATGCGACAAACCTTCACCATTGCTTTCCTCATCATTTACGCCATTAAACCCATATCCATGGTTAGGCAGGTTGAGAAAAGTTTGCTGGTACATAAACATTTCTGTTACTTCTGCCACCATTAAATCACGCAGGAGATCTTTGCCACTATTGCCTCCTTTAAGGGTTATCGGCGGCCCCCAACTGGCGCCTCCGCCCAGGTTAGCAACTAAAATAGAAACAGGATATGCATAAGGGAGTTCTATATTATTAAACAAGTTTTTCATCCACGAAAAGTCAGCTTCGCATTGAGCAATTAGTTGATTGGTACGTGCCGGCTCAATGTTCCCCAGTGCTGCAGTTGCCAGTACACTATCGTAGTTGAATTGGTAATGGGTTGTATGTCCTGCTGCGGTGAGGCCGGCTGTGGTGTACCATTGGGCAAAGACGGTAATGTCGGAAGCCCCCATGGTCAGCTTTGCCCCAGGACCTGACACCGTGCCAGTACCGTTGGCCGCGGAATTCCAATACGCGAAAATGTCAGCGTTTCGCACCAGATTACCTGTGTTACCCAACAAGGTTATCTGGTCACCATTATTGTAAACTGTGTTGTCGGGTGGGGGATTTCCACCTGTGTTACCGTTTCCATTATAAATTATTCTTGGCATAACAGCAAAATTTATTGCCTACTCTTTGAATGGATTTTCGGCTACCTCCGTTTTATATTTATTTGTGTTGGCATGAAAGCAATATTTTTTTTCAGGATTTCATTTTAAAGGCTCTCTCTGCATGACACGCAACATACGTACATCCGCAATTGAATTTCTTTCTCAAATTTTGTGGCTCATAGTAGAGGTTCATTTAATTCGGAAAAAGCAACAAAAATGATTGTGAAGGTTGTAATCGGTTAATAGAGTTTATTAACGGTTATTATGCTATTCGAAAAAATATAGAAGTAAATTGTAGTTGTATAACAGTGGCAGAAGATCGTAATTAACTGTGCCGTGCTGAGTTTTTAAACGCCTGTAGAGTTAAGCCTGATCGTTTGATGATGAGAAAAAACAGCGGTGATTATATAATGTTCATCATTAACAAAAAAATAACATTTGATTATGGCAAAGCCCTATGCTTTGATACTTTGGGTGGCACACTGCTTAATAAAATAAAATAATTCCGGTATCCAGTTCAGAGATTCAGGTTAACAATAACTTTTCACATGGAATGAAAAGGACAACTGGATGCCGTCACGTATCGGAAAGAAGACGAGCGCCAAGGTTGTCTGAACTGTGATTGGTATGGTTGCTTTGTTAATCATGAATCCTGTTTTCATGCACATCATCTGAATAAACTGAATCCCAGTTTAAACATATTTCACCTGAATTACAGTTCAGGTATTTGTCCCGTCACGCATCGGGATTCGCGCGCCAGCCGGGGTAGTTTGGCGTAAAGGGCAATCCAAGGCTTCAATACTTAAATCCAACTCATTTGGGTCGTCGTATGCATCAACTGAAGTAAGTAGTTTAATTAGTTAATCGAAGTTATAAATTAATACTAAGTTTAATAGCCTCATCCTCAGTGTGTAGGCGAGGGTAAGGTTATTAGGAAAGTTACATAAAAGTGGGTTCAATGCCTGAAATTTTAAAAGCAATCAATATTATATTACTTCTTTAGCTTAAAAACTGATCTTGAATAACCATAAAGCGCTCCATTAGATGGACTTACTAAACCCTCATCTCTAATAAATGTGAATTTGTTATTTGAACTTTCTTTGATGTCATAAATTATTTCAATATCGGCTAAGCCAATATTAGGATTGGGATAATATAATTTTATATAATTAACATCTGCTATTAAATAGGGATTGCTAATGGTAGAATCTGTGTTGTTTATACTAATGGTTCTTGTCATGATTCCTTTTGTATAACCATGCCCTTCAGTAATTTTAGAAAAAGTAACTTTGCCTGATGTATAAGGAGGATAATTATCCACGAAAACTGTGCGATTTGCATCTGACACCTGAGTTCTTATTGAATCTATTTTCCACTCAGTTGAGTTGATATATTCGTGTAATTTTTCAACATCAGTTTTCGGATTTACTAAATCGTTAGCTTTATCACAACTGTAAAGCGTTGGGAGTAAAAGTATTAAAGAAAAAGTTAGGAGACTTACTTTTGTTTTCATTTGTCGTAAGATGGTTTTTAACTATTTTTTGGAAATTGTTATATCGAAGCAAATATAATAATAAAATTTATCTTTACAAAAATATTTAACGGAACAACCAGGCAGCCTTCCTTAGCCGGCACTCGTCTCCCAACGCATGACGGTATAATCCATCTTCAATTACCGGCGCTATAATCCATTCAACAATTGTTAATTTAACAAAACAGACCTTATCGCTTTCGAATATCTTGTACCTGCAGTGCACCTTTGCTGAAGTTTCTACTTTTATTGATTTGCTGACCTTTTCTTTTACTATACGCTACAAAACTGTGCCGTCACGTGTCGGGAGACGAGCACCAGCTAAGTAAATTATTTTTTTCTTGATTTTAAATATTCTTCTCTGATTGCTAATAAATCGACTTTTGAACAATCCGCAATCAGCATTCTCAAAATTTCTAAAGGCATTTCCTTTTCGTCACGAAAATTAATACACCCTTTCTGGAAAATAGCTTTGTGTAAAAGACTTTTATATTTAGAATGTATCGTAGTGGAAGCATAAATTGGCATTGCATGCAGCGAAATATAATTTATTACACTCGAAAGACCATATTTGAAAAACCCGGGAGTATTGTAAAGAATCATTTCCTTTCCCATCATTGTGCCAATTTTTGGTTCAACACTCTTGTCTTCCTGAATAATTATTGAATGAATTTTGGAAAGTAAGTCCTGTCTTTCCAGAGATTGGTTTGTTATAAATTCATCTATTGTCATATTATTTTATATTTATTGTTTACGCATTATGTGCTGCTTGCTGCCTTGGCCGGCGCGAGGCTCCCGACGTGTGAGGGTATAACTCATCTTCATTTACCAGGGGCTTTAATCCATTCAACTAGTGGGAATGTAAAAAAAAACAGACCTCATCACCTTCGAATATCTTGTGCCGGTTGGACATTGGTGTAAAGTTTCGAATTATATTTGCTTGCTGACATTTTCTTTACGTATAAGTTGCAAATTTGTGCCGTCACGCGTTGGGAGACGCGCGCCAGCCGGGGGTTGGATTTATTCGTCACGTGTCAGGGCTGGATTTACTTCCGCTGCCGCGCGAATCCTTTCGCGTGGCACTATAAATCCACAACAATAATTAATCCGGCACTCTTTTTGCATCGTGGAATTTATAATTACGCTCATAAAGCAAATTTTAATACTATCATTTTACCACGCGAAAGGATTCGCGCGGTAGCGGGGGCAGAGTTTTTAAAGCCTTAATGATTGAGCCTAGTCAATTGATTATAGGATGAAAACATAGATATATTGAAAATGTTCATTGCTTTAAGCATTGTTCGGAGCGAGACTTTGAGTGGTGCCTCGGAAAAGATAGAATAAAATGGATTTATGCGGCACTCGTAAGGAGATTCAAGCTAGCCGAGGAATAGTTATATGCAAAATTTATTTTCTTATACAAATAATTCCTTTTTTTTTGGTAGAATTCGTGGAAGTACTGGTATATAATTCAATGAAATTTGCCTTAGTCACACTTCTGGAGACGTGCGCCAGGGTATTGGTGCTGCACTTACTTCTGCCTCCTCTTTAATCAGATTTTCGATTTATCCAATTTTGAGTTTTCGATAAACACTTTTCTTTTTGTTTTCATTCGTTTATCGTTGAAATTATTCGTTTTATATTATTTTCAATTACATTTTCCCTGATATCTATACATAAAGAATTGCGTAGTCTTTGCAATATATCACCTAAATTATTTCTTAATTGGAATAATCTGGATTTTTCATTATTCAAATCCGTTGGATCTAATTTTAATTCCATATATTCAAATAGTAAGCCATCAATTTCTTTAATTTTATCATCTATCTTTCTCGTTGCATTAATTCTAAATTTATTGTCAAAAAAATCTTCGTCAATGTAACAGGCAATAAATTTTTTATCGCTAAATTTTTCGTGATAAAAAGTATTTATTGTTTCAAAACCAACCCATGATGACAATAAACTATTATTTGAAATTATAGAAAGAGTAATATCAGAATTCAAAATACTTTGTTCAATAAAATCAGATATGTTTTCACCAGGTTTCATCATGGCACTATCAATAATGACTTCAATATCTGAAAGATTAAGAATTTCACTTAATTTATCACCTATCATTTTATCTTTGTGATTATACGAAATAAATACTTTCACTTTACTACTTATCTTTTCTTTCAGATCATTTTCTGAGGTAATAACTTGCTCATGAGTATTATTTTTAGAACCTGATTGATTAATATGTAATTGCGCATTATCGCCAATTGCTAAATTATTGGAATTTATTGCGCCTCCAGTAATAATTATCCCTTTATTTCCCATATAGTTTTATTTTAAACTATTTAATTTTGAACCTTTCCCAACTGCGATGTTTTCACTATTTATATTGCCACCAGTAACAATAACTCCCTGATTGATAATACTGGTTTCGCGTTCTTTAAATTCAGCGGCATCAATATTTTTATTAACTAAAAATTCTCCTATTTGATTAAATAACCGCTTTTCTATCATTCGAAAATAGCGCTCTTTATCTAATTTTTGAAAGTGCTGGCTATATTGAGTTTGACTGATGGCTTCTCTAATTGAGGTATTTGCACCATAGTCGTAATCAGGTGAAGTTTCGACTAGCTTATGAAGCGCTTTTGCTTGACCTCCATCGCTAAAAACTCCCTTCGCATAACCAAAAACTTTATATAATGACAATAAACTATGAGAAAAAGTTTTTATAAAAACCAGAGTAATAAAACCAATAAAATCTTTAAAATCGGAACTCACTTTGATTGAATCAATTGATTTAAATGTTGAACTAATTGGAGGTAATAAGTAATAATTAGTTTCAACAAAAAGATTTTTCTCATTTTTTTGCAAACGGAAAAATAATGTTAAAATTAAATCGCCATCCCAGTCAACAACTTGAATTACTTTATAAAAACGACCATCTTTTAATTGGTTGTTTATGGCTAAATCTATATATTTCTGTGGAATATTATTTACAGGACTTCCTAATATATTCGGTAATAAATCACGGTTATCCCGAATATTTTTTCCGTTTATAAAAACTTTATCATGAACTGTTAAATTCGGTATATTTAAACTGTTAATTTCATTTGAAATAGCATTATACAATTCAGTTAATTCAAATTCACTTGGCTGGAGTCTTTTATCTAAAATTGATTTACCCTTATCAATATCAACTACAAAGGACCAACCACCTATATCAAGACCACTACCTACAAATGGCGAATAGCCACTATAAAAAACGACATTGTCACTTATTTTATTCACAAATTCGGGTATTCGTTTACTATTTGAACTATTAAAGTCAAAGTTGGTATTATATGAATTTTTATTTAAATTGGTTTTCAGAAATTTCTTTATACTAACATCGTGGATATAAACAAGGGTAAATAATATTACAAATGCCAATAATCCAATCAGAAAACTTAAGCCTCCGGATGATACATAGGCGAGAAAAACACTTATCCACAAAATTAATGCAGGCAAAAACAGGATTTGGTAATAATTTCTCTCTTTTTTCCGGGAATTAAAAACATGTTTCAATAATTCATTTACGTCAAGGCCGAATGGCTGAACCACCGCGTTAAACGGTTGATTAACAAAATGATAAATTTTATCGCGCAAATTTATGTCATTATAGACGCTTGCCGATACTTGTCTGGTAATATCCGTCTGCATATCAGTAATCATTTTAATTTTAATTAAGAACCTGTTTGTAGATTTGATTTTAATAAATATGTAGGTAATAATGATAAAATTGCTCCGCTAAGCAAACCTAATGGAATACTCAAAAATAAATTCATTAATTGATTTTGGTTGTAAATTTCTTTACCCTTCTCAATGTATTCATTATCAAAACCTTGATATATGTTGTTTAAATAATTATCAAGCGCACCAGGGTTTATAAAATTGAAATATATGTAACTCATTGCTGATGAAATAATTGCGGAAATTACTCCAATTATACATCCAATAATGATTCCAGTTTTCCAGTCGATGGAATTGTTTTTATTGCGATAACTATTTATAGATATATATATAACCAAAGTTGGAATAATTAGCATTGTAATAATAAGTATAACAGCATTTAAAGATTTATCGCTACCGTATAATTCAGAAGAATAAAGGTTGAATAGAAATAATGCAAAACCATAAATTAATCCATAGAAGGCGTAAATACTGAAATTACCAATACTTGAACTATTTCTTACCTTGTTATCTTTAAGAAAGCAACCAATCATTTCTTCACGAGGTTCTGTGTATTTGGCAAATTCAAATGGTGTTAAAATACTCATATTAAACGTGCTTTAGTTATTGATATTTATTTTATTCTATTTTCTCTATTTAATCCGATTACGCAAGACATCTGATATACGCATTTGTGTATGTTTTACAAATAACTACTAATCAGCTTTTATTCCATTCTTCAGTATCATAAACAAAAATACTTGTACTAACTACTACCGTTTAATATAGTCAATCAACGGTTCTTAACAAGTCAAAAAAAGTAGGTTGTAATAGCAAAGCAAGATTAAATCGCAATTATCCGTGGCGTACAAAGTTTTTTCAGCCTTTACTGAAAAGCCTAATCTATTGATTAAGTGATAAAAACATGGAAATATTGAAAATGTTCAATACTATAAGCATTATCCTGAATGCAACTTTGAGCCACGCCCCGAATAAGCGAAATAAGTTGGATTTATTCGTCACGTGTCAGGTTACGATCGCCAGCCTGTCGAGATTGAAATGGCGGTAAATTATTTTTCCCCATAAATAACCAGAGCGCTTGAGTCTAACCTGATATTTCCGTCAGGATACCTTTCATTTACCACCTTATAAACTTCGCTCTTGATTTTTTCTTTCAAAGTTTCAGTTGCATTGCTTAGTGCCGAAGCAACAGGTGCAGCCACTTCGTTCATCATATTCCAATATACATCTGCAGTTCCGCATTTAAGTTTGCCATTAACTTCCTGTTCAGATGTATTTTTAAATCCGGCCTGGAGAAATATGTTTTGAATAAACCCGCTTTTTGCGCAACGAAACATACCGGGTGCTCCTGGTGGTGGTACAGATAAATTCATATTTTTATTGATGGAACTACTGGTTGCTGTAACCCAAAAATTCTTTTCAGGCACATTCCACACTGCTGTTGCAACTCTGCCTCCAGGCTTCAGAACACGCATCATTTCTTTGGCAGCGAGCAACATGTCGGGGAAAAACATAAATCCAAAACGACAACTTATTGCATCAAACGTATTGTCAGGGAATGGAAGGTGACTAACATCACAAACAACGGTTTCAATATTTTTTATCCCCATGCGGGCAGCATTTTCCCTGGATATTTCAATCATATTTTCGGCAAGGTCGGTAATAACAACTTTGCCTCCGTTTAGCTTTTTTGCTATGGTAAGCCCGGGTTCTCCGGTTCCTGATGCAATATCCAACACAATTTCTGCATCTTTCGGATTGAGTAAACGAATGATTTCATTACCCATTGGTTTTGCAAAGCCCTTCAGGAGACAATCCCATTTTTGCCAGCCAATGGCAAACTTGTTCCATGTAGCCCTTTGCTGTTCGAGGATTTGTTCAAATTGTGGTTCCATATCGCTTTTTGTAAATCTTGGTGATTCCGGATTAATTGCAATTCGAAAAACTAACAGATATAACAATCTATATATAATAAATGTTTTATCAGTTCAGATATAATCATAGTTTAAAATTGCTGAGGGTATTGGGAGGGGCTCAAAGCTTGGCGAAGTCTGATTTTAATTGGCTGAAGTTTTGGGAAGGTAATAGAGACTGCTTTAAGGTTGGGGAGATAAAGGGGTATTGGAACGAGACGGAAGGAAGAGGCGCGCCTACCATGATATTTGCTTTAGTTTGAATTTATAAATTGAATATTTATCAGTCTTAGAGTTATAAACGCTGTATGGTGCAAATATATTATCATATTTACTCAGCATTAATGTAATCCAGACATCATCAAAAGAAAAGTCAATTTTATCTCTTACTTCATTATAATACATTGAATCAATTTTATTTGTTTTCATGTATTCACAAATGGATTCCTTAATAAAAGGTAAATGGGATAATTTGTAATCGTCAATTTTAGCCTGAGCAGCAGGATCAGTCAATTTAATCCCTATAGAATCAGCAGTATCATTAAGGACAACACTAATGAATTCAGAAGGATATGATTTTACAATTTTCTTAAGTGTTTTATCGTTAAAACCACGGCTACCTATATTTTTTTGTATTCTCTGATACCCCATTATCGTCCAATTCGAAAGTAAAAATGCACTTTTGAGTTGATTAGCCTTTCCCAATAATTCCTGCTTATTATCAGAGTCTATTTTAAGAATTGTAAATGAGATCCCAATAATAATTAAAGATATAATTCCTAACTTAAGATTTTGATGATTTAATTTCTTGTCGCCTTTATCCTTAATAAAGAGAGAATAAGTGCCTATAAGCACAACTATTACTAATAAGAAAATCCCCAAAAGTCCGATCCAAGAGATGTTCGAGATTAACTCATAAAGCTTTACTGCTTCTTCTATTTTCATAAATAATAATTTTTATTAAGCTTAAACATTCCAACCCCTAATGACGAGCCCCCTTCGCAAAGTGCTTTTTCGCTACCATGAAACAAAATCACAAAGAATAACGAAGTTTAAATATCTGATATTCAGTTTTTTGTGAACCTTTATGTCTGGTTAGCATTCTTTACCTTTTAACTAATAGGGGATGCCTCAGATTTAAATTATATTCTCTACTATTTGCATCCTTTTAGGGTATTTTAAAACATCTGATGCAACTTTGCCACGATTATCTCTTACTCCTTGAGATATAAAGACTGTATGCCCTTTTAACCATCCAAAGAGA
Source organism: Bacteroidales bacterium (assembly GCA_038204995.1). Lineage (GTDB taxonomy): Bacteria > Bacteroidota > Bacteroidia > Bacteroidales > UBA4417 > UBA4417. The sequence continues at coordinate 13,617 of JBBRCH010000069.1, forward strand.
CCTTTGCCATTGGCATCTCTATACCATTTCTTTCCAAAACAATAATCTTCTAATCCTAATTTTTCTGGCAGGGTAGGTGTGTTTGCGCCGTCATTCAGCGCTCGTAGTGCCTTTTCAAAATCTCCTTTCCCTTCGCCTGCTTCACCAATTTCCATAACTCTTTTAACCATTGCACATAGAGCAATTTGCGAATAATCTCGTATAGAAGTATAGAGTTCAAGTTTATCGGGTTCTTTTGTGTTTAGAACAAAACCTGCAACTTCATTGCTTCTTTCAAGTTCTTTTTCAGTAAAACTTACTTTACTATTATTTTTAAATGTTATTTGGTACGTATCAACAGAAACTTCTTTTTGAAATACATTGTCCAAGCCAAAAATTTCTATAGATGCTTTTATTAAAGCAATTGATGCACAATTGCCAACTGCTCCAACAGGAGGTGGCAGATTTACTTCTCCTTGTGCAAAGGATTTTATTAGTTCGATGTTTGTTGGTTTCATTTGGTTAATGAATTAGAGGTTTATGATTAGAGTATTGTGGATCAAATTGTTTCATTTATTTCAACTTCTATGATTCCAAGTCCTTTAATTTTAAGAGAACATTAATAACCTTATCGCTTTATTGTTTATTATTGAGTTTATATGGTTAGAAATATATTTTTTCAATTTTACTTTTATTGAAAGTTATATTGCAGGCATTGCAAATTCAATTGAAAATTTTTGTTGAATTAAGTTTTCAACCTGAATTAACATTCCATCTATGTTGTTTAAATCAAAGGCGACACCTAATTCGCCCAACGCTTTGTGCGTATTAAGTCCAATTTGCCCATCAATATTTCCAATGATTTTGCCAAGGCGTATCAAACATGATTGTATTGCAGCTTGTTTTTGATTTGAACCAAAAGTATCAACATTTACACCAATAGTAAGTATCCCACTTGCTGCAGCAGCGGTATAAGGTTTAAGGTTTGTTCCTTTTCCATCTGCATAATATTGATAAACGATTTGGTGACTACCACGACAGTCAAAATGCCAGGCCTCTGATTGATTAACTTTAGGCTGAGTAACAATTGGCAATACACCATATTTTGCTGCTATTTTCCAAAAATCAGCTAATGGAATTTTAAGCGCAGTTAAGTCTAAATCAAATGCACGACCAGCTTCGTGAAAACTCCCACCTGGAGGTGGACTAAATGCTTTCTTTTTTCCAGAAATATAATCCTGATGTGATTGGGCCTGCATATCGTAGCTTCTAAACAAGTCGCTTAAAATAAGTTTACCTCCTTTTTTTGCAAGGTCAGTCGCTATTTTAAATATTGCCGTGTATGTGTCGGGCGTACATTTTGCCATCCGGCTTGGAAGTGGCAGTAAGTCTCCCAATATGTTTTTGTAAATTGAAAGAATGTCGATTGGAATTATAGGAGATTTCATTTGATAAATATTTAAGAGAAATTAATTGATTTATTTATTTAAAGACTTTATTTTGATTTTGTGTTGAAGTCATTAACAGACCATCCGACTATCACGCAATCGGATGCACAATATTATTTACTAATGAGTTTCAGGTTCATATTATAAAGATTTAGAATTGTTTATTTATAAAGTTGCATTGTTTATTTTTTGATTTATGAAAACATTAGGTTGTAATTTCGCTAATGCTCTGTAGTTTTAAAGTTGATTATTGGAATATCAACTAATAAGGACGCATTCCATCTAAGCATTCCTGGTACACCCACAAATTCACTTTGCTTATTGTCAAAAAGCATTTGTGGCTTATAAACACATCCAAATGAAAAGCACAAAGGTGTTTTCGGTATTCCAAGGATTATACTCAATCCTGGTGAGAATATATCGCTAATAGTAATTGTTCTCTTTAATACTGTGCTATCCCCATTTATTCTTATATTGGCTATGCTACCAACATCAATTATTGATAGAAATGCGGTTACAGAGGTTTTATATTTAGTTTTTGGGCAGATTCCCCAACTAATTGCGACCCCAACCGGAGCAGAAATATTCCAGTTTAAATTTCTATCGTCTCTTATTTTCTCTCCCTCTGGATTGAGTTTAAACGGATTTCCCCAGTCGTAACCAAATCCCATATATCCGTTTAATGCAATATTAAACTTTGAATTTCTCTTCACCGAATAACTTCCTGTTGGCAATGCAATGGATTCAATTGCATTTTTAACATCATCCGAATTCTGTGCTTGTGCAACATTGGCAATAAAGGAACCATATTTTAAAAGATATTTCCTCACCTGATCCTTGGTGGAGGCAGTTTCATAATTAATTCTTAGATTTATTATTTCCAGGATTCGATTTTGAATTTCATTTGAATTAACAATTTTTTCAGGGATTTTGGCGTTGTTAACAAATGCAGATTTTATACTAGCCCATTGAAGTTGTTGGCTTCCAAATACATTGATGTTAATCTTTTCAATTTGTTTACCCAATTCTTCCCGCGTTCCACTATTCATTAATGTATCGCTGGTAAAACTTTTAAGCTTAGATATATATTCCTTTTCCATCGTGTTTTTATTAAACGCATCATCAAAGTTCAGAAGCGTATCAAGAATACTAACAGTATTAATAATGGCAGAGGAATAATTTTTTGTTTTTACATCAACAAATAATTCACCCGATGACCGGCTGACATATATTATTTTGCTGGCAGTATTTTTAATCCTATCCTTAATAGTTGGATCATTAAATTTAACATAGGGCAAATCCAGGAAATTGGCTGATTGTTCAAAAAGATCAAGTGAGGAATTGAATAGATTATAGTATTCATTGAAATCAATTTCTGATTTCTTTTTAGCTCTTAACTCAGTAATGTTATCATTTACTTCCTGAGCCTTATCAACAAAAGCCAGTATGAATTCTTTATACCGATTAATAGAGCCACTATACGAATCATAATGTTCTGCCAAGCTATCGAGCATGCTAGTGAGTGAAACTTTATCATCAAATATAATCGGCTTGTTTACTACTTCCTGATAAAGCAAACCCAGGTAAATTTTAAAAGCGACAGGATCTCCAATCAGCATTTGTACCGAATCGGCTGGCACCCAGTAATTGGTTTTGGATAACGAACGCATTGAAGAAGATATTAATTGAAGTGTTTGTATTGATGCTCTGAGAGTATTTTGAATTTTCAGATTATCCGCACAACTACCTGGTTTACATAGAATTATTTTACTTGTATTAAAATCTGCTAAAACCTCACCAGGATGTTTCCCTTTTGAAAGGTCGTTAATAATTGCAAAGGAACAAGTAAACACACTTCCCATTTCTGGCTGTTTGTTGTCAAAGTAGTCCTTGTATTTTTGCAGATTCAGTAGAGCTTGAATATTAATATATCCATTATTCAGGTCTTTGATAAACGATTCGCGCAAAACATTGATAAAGGACGAAAATTGATAAATATCCTTGTCAATCGTTAGTAAGTTTTTAGAAGTTTGAGGGAAAAGTACTTTTAACTCCGGGTATTTGTCATTGTTAAGTGTTTCTTTGAATTTTTCAAAAAACGCAACACTGAGTTCTTCTTTCATTCTTCCAACAAGGAATTTGGCGATGCCATCGGCGTAATTGGTGACATCGAGACCACCGATTGAAGATATTGCTTTTTGAAAAACAAAATCTTTTCCAGACTCTGTGACTTTATTATAACAATTTCCATTGATTTTCTGAAGTAATATTTCATTTAAGAATCGATTCGATTTAAATTGTTTCAGTAAGGTATCCGGAACCTTATATTGTTTCCCACCATTATAATAGTTGAGAATTTCCAAAAAATCATTTATAGTAATTTTCTGACAACTGGCAAGGCTTATTGCATCATAATATGGAATGCCAGTAAATATTTTATTTAATACAGTAGGTTTTCTGCCATTATCAGCAGTATCACCTTTTATAGTACGATTTCCAATATCCTTGCCATCTTTATTCTTTACATTTATTATACAAGGCAAAGAAAAAATTTGACTTGAAGCCCAACTAAGTTTTTCGTTTTTATCAAAAGTTCTTTCAAAATTTATACCAGTCAAGGGGATGCCTATATCTTTTCTGAAAATAATAGTGTATGGAACCTGACCATCAGCACCGCCAGCTTTTAGTATAATTTGACAATCGTTGTTGTCATTGGTCTTAATAACACTTAGTTTATTCCCCTTGTCGCTAAGATTTACTGTTTTATTTGAATCTATAACAACTCCATTTTGCTTAACAGAAATTTCAGCTAAAGCACTTGATTTGAGATCAATATTAATCTCCAGTTGTGCATAACTGAATGTCCAACTCATGAACATAGCAATAAATACAAGGACGTTTTTCATGTTTTTTCAAATTATACGATTAATTCTAATCCCAATTCGGTTAAGATAGTTGTTATTTTAATTGCATATGTATGAAGGAAGTCTCCCGCTACCACAATCCCGAGTGCATTATTATCACTATCAATAACTAATGCTCCTGAATCACTTTTTGTGGATATCGCCGATAGATTTCCATTATTGTCAACATGACTAATTAGAATCATATTTTCAATCTTTTGTGTAATATTGCCATATTGAAAAGTATCAGGCCATTGATTGTGAGTAATAAAACCTGAAGCTTCTGTTGTGCTATATCCGTTAATAAATACTTCTTTAGTATATATATCGTCTTCCGTAACCTCTTTAAAACTTTTAGGAAGACGAACATTTTTCATTGACTTATAGAATCGAACCGTCTTTTCATCAATTTCTACCAAAGCACTATCTTGATGAATGTTTAGATATCCAATAAAATTACTACTTATAACTTCATCTTTATAGTTTAGAATAGTTCTATTTGTTGGTTTCCCATTCCATGATTGATCTCCATTTACTACGTGATAGCATGTAAGTAGATATTTCTTTTCAGAAGAATAGCTGTACTTAACTAAACAACTAAAACTTCCCCACCCATAAAGGAAATTTTTATTTTTAATACCTTTTTCTTTAATTCCAGTAACTGTGCTGCCGAACGATAAAACTGGTCTTCCTGTTATCAATACATTCGTCTTAACAATATCATTCTCACCAACCCGAAGTTGATCATATAAACTCCTCACCCTTACAGCAGTATCCTGATCTTCAACATTTATCTGAACACATTTTAATACTTTATCTGCCTCTTTATAATAACCCTGGGCTACATTTACTACTCCTTTTATTTGCTTTATCGTGTCTCCATAAATTCGCAGTGCAATATCAACTGGTGTCTCAGAAGTAGGTGCCGGAGGAACAGCAAGCAAATTAGCAGCCGGGTTAGGTGGAGGAGGTTGATCCATTATGTTTCCGGAAGTCTTTTTTTTATCCGGGTTTACTCCCGATCCTCTGATTGAAACTAGTTTGCTTAATAAATCAAACCAAAATGGCGCACCAAGTGAAAGTGCTATGGCTGTAATAAAAAATCCGAGAAAACCACTAAAAAATCCGCAAATGACCAACCATAACTTTTCATACCAACAGTAGTTCCGTTTACCAAATAAAATAAAAGGTTTTGATTCGAAATGTATTGAATCAATGCTTGCAAACTTATTCCCCGTGAGTGTTATTATTTCATTATAGCTGTAATTCTTGATTGCTTTCAATTTCAAGAGTGAATCTGAGTAATATTTAGCAAAAGAAGATTGATTCGAGATCTGACTTTTGAATAATGCAATGTTTAATACAATGGAATCAATAGATTTTTTTGTAATTGAATCACCTCTTTTTCCTAATGTCAACCAGAAGTTTTTTTCTGCAATTATTGATTCGCTTTTAAGCTTCTTCAGGTTAAGAGATGCAATACTATTGCTGAGCATATTAGTTTTACCATACAAAGTTTTTATTTTAGTCTCGGTTGGCTTAATGCTTTTCAAATTAATAGTGCCAATCTTTTTAATAAGTATTGTATCTTTTATGATATCAAAAGTGTCTATTTTCTCTTTTCTCAACTTATCAAATCCCCATCCAAGTCCAAGAATAAGATTAGCCTCGGTTATATCTTTTGAAATATGCGCATACCCACTATCAATAACTGCCTGAGTATGCAGCGTATCTCCATTAGCAATGATAAAGTCATGGTATCGTGCAGTATCTTTAGCCATAGCTGCTCCCATTTGCACCATCTGATTTCGGGCATCCTTATCTTTTGATAACAAACGGGCTATTTTTATACTATCAACATTAAAACTTATTGCAATAATCAACCCTAAAGAGAATAGAATAAATTGCATTCTTAACTTATACCAGCCTTTAAGGCGATCCATGGTTTCAATAAACCATTTTTGTAAACTTAGTTTAAATGCATCTATATCAGCACCATCTGTTTGAAAGAGATTAGTAATATGTTTTTTTGTTTCATCATTTATATTAAGCGTATTGTATTTAAGGCAGAAATCTATTTTTGCCATATCATCTGCTCCTGTTCCTTTTTCCCGCAGCATATTGAAAATAGTATCAGCAAAATTCTCTTTTGAAATATAGGATGGAAGTTTCTTCGATTCTTTTCTACCAAGGTATTTAATTGAAGGATAATTATAAAAGCTCTCAGCGAGCGAATTCTTATAATCAAGACGTGTCTGGTGTGTAAAAGCTTTCCATCTCCGTTCTATCCATTCTATCCATGATGCACTTGGTGTAACTATCGGATCATCAAGTAACATAATTTCAATAGCTGTTTTTAACATTTTTGCTCTGATACGTATCCTGGAAGAAATGATCTCCCCAAGAATAGTTACTAGTAAACTATACAGAAGATAAATGAGGACTAATCCTATTGCAACATCTAGTACAATTGAACCAAACATATTTTAATAGTTTAGAAATTTAAAACTTATGAATGCTTTCACGTGTGCAGGCTTATGTTTATTTAGAACATTGAAAACTGCATTGTTTGTAAATGGACAAAAAATTGCAAGAATTGTTAAAAAGGATATTGGAGTTTGAATTCAGGTCTTCCTTGAAAAACGAAAGTCATTTCCAGCAGAAAAGCAGAAGGAGTTCGATATCAATTAACCGTGCCGTGCAGAGTTTTTAAAAGCTTGTAGAGGTAAGCTTAATCGTTTGATAATGAGAGAAAACATAGATGGTTTTAAAATGTTCATCATTAACAAAAAATTAACATTTGATCAAGCCAAAACCCATTGCTGGCAAGTACATGGCACCACAATAACTATACTATAAAATAATTCCGGTATCCTTTTCGCATGCTCAGGAAAACAATAGTTTTTCTTATGGAACACTAACGCCAGCTGGGGTATAAGCAATAAATTTGTACCGGCACGCGTCGTAAGGAAGACGCGCCAACCGTTGTAAAAACAAGCAATTCCCTGTTGAAGCTTTCGGGAACAAGAATCCGGGATTTGTCCCGATTCACACCAAAACTCACCGACAAATTCTTGTATTGAACAATTACTGTTGCCCAAATAATGAAAAATAAACTGTTATTTTATTTGGTTCTACTGTTAATTTAGCGGGTAAATTTATATTGTCGGAAGTCAGAAGACGGAAGTCAGGAGCTTTCCCTAAAACTTTGTTTATCTGTGAAAGTACGGCTATGTTGACCAAATGCCAATTTTAGGATATTTTCCATTACATGAACCAATCATTAGATTGTCACTTTCTTCCGTCTTCCGTCTTCCGTCTTCTGACCTTTTTAAAACCATTTCCATTAAATTCGTGGTAGAACCTTTTATTTCAAATCCCTTTTATTCAAAATAAAAACAATTGAAGAAAGATAAACAGCGAACCATACCGTGCTGCTTATAATTGCTTTGATCGGCACAAAATCATCAATTTCCACAAAAACATATCGGCTGAAAGGGAAAGGAATAAGGCTGTTCAATGATTTTATTGGCAAAAACTGAGCAAGTTGCGGCATAATACCATCTTTGAAATAAGGCGCATTCTGGAAAATGGCAGTAGCAATTGGTTCAAACATGATGGTGTACAATAGCAGCGCAATAATAATGAAACCAGCCTTTTTGATTACAAGGGACAACAGGAAAGCCAGCGTACAGTAAACCAGGATATCATAAAAATAGGCTGCCAGGAATTCCATTTTATCGAAAATATATTCAGTACCCCTTACATGTGAATAAATGGAGCCGTTTACAAGCCCGGCAATAAACAGAAACAGCGTGCTGATGACCGCCATGGCCACGATAAATGACATTTTGCTCAACAGGAATTCTTTTTTGCTAATGCCGTCAATTACGTTTTGGCGCATGGTGTTGTAAACTACATCATTGTTGACAGAAATAATTACAATAAACGCCAGCAGAATTTTATTAAAAGAACCGAGATAAGCTATATTTTGCCAGATATCAGGGAAATCATAAATGGGTAAGATAGTAGGGTCAATTCCTTTGAAATCCATGCCCTCCCTTTTCATCCATGCCAAAAACAGTCCGCCGCCTGACGCAATCACCAGCAGAGCCAACAGGTACATTCCGATTAATATCCAGAAAAGGCGGTAGTTCCTGATCTTCAGCCATTCCAATTTCAGCGCCCTAATCATATTCTTTTAGTATTTTGAGGAATTCTTTTTCCAGGGAATTCATCTGGGTAACCAATTTTTTTAATACAATTCCTTGTTTAAAACAGAAATCATTTATTTCAGTTGAGGTAAAATCAGGCTTCAGCACAACAAATAAACTGCTACCTGTTTTTTGAACGGACTCAAGCCCGGGGAAACTGCTCAGGCATTTTTCAAGTTTTTCCATATCCTGGCTGGCAATTTCCACCCGGTTTATTTCGCCCAAAGTATCTTCAACACTGCCTTCATGAATCTTGATTCCTTTCCTTAAAACACAAAAATGTGTACACACTTTCTGAACTTCGTCAAGCAAGTGGCTGGCCATAATGATTGTCTTACCCTGTGCGGCAATGTTTTTAATAAGGTCGCGTACTTCGGCTATCCCCTGGGGGTCGAGGCCGTTGGTGGGTTCGTCTAAAATCAGCACAGGAGGGTCGGAGAGCAATGCTGACGCTATGGAGAGGCGTTGCTTCATCCCCAAACTATAAGTTTTAAATTTATCATCTTTCCTGTCGAGCAGGCCAACCAGCTCCAACACGGTTTCAATTCTTTCAGTTCCGCATTGCTTGATGTGGGCTGCTATCCGCAGGTTTTGCACTGCTGTGAGATAAGGATAAAAACTAGGTGTTTCAAGTATTGAGCCGATATTTTTGCGGGCATCAACAGCTTTCATAGTGTTAAACCATTGAAATGTGCCACCGCCAGGTGCAACTACTTCCAGTATCATGCCAAGTGTGGTGGTTTTGCCGCTCCCGTTAGGTCCGAGTATGCCAAAAACCTGGCCTTGTGTAACAGTAAGGTCCAACTTATCAACTGCCTGAATTCTGCCAAAGCGCTTTGAAAGGCTATTTATTTTGAGGACGTTTTCCACTTTTCTGTTTGTTGAGGTCAAAAATATTGATCATGTCATCCGATTTAAAACTCTGCATCAAAGCCGGAATTTTCTGCCATCCAATCTGGCCACGCAAATAGAAAGCATAGAGCGCATCTTCACTTTTCATTACCCCAACAAATTGATTTTCATTTTTGTTTTCTTTTCCGTACAAAAGGAAAATTGCTTTGCCACCCGAGAAGCTGGCGTATTCCTCAAATCCGATTTTCTTGTACGTAGCGATAATTGCATTGTATGATTGGCTGGCTTTTGCAGCCGAGTCGAGCGTATAAACCAGCAGTTTTTCAATATCATTTACCAACCCGTTGTAGTCGGGATTGTGAGTAGTATTAAGCATTCGCAGCGTACTGGGATAAAAACAGAATTTCCTCTCTTTGTGTGCGTCTGCGTAATTTTTAAAAGGTGTTTCCTGTGCCTTGAGGGCTGGCAAAATACCAACCATCAACCCGAAAACTATAATCAGCTTACTTATGTTTGCCATCGTCAATATGTTTCAGTTGATCAACACCGGGTACACGCATTTGTTGAGCAATCTTCGAAATATTTTTCAGGTCAATGTCGCCGTATAAACTAATCATTACAAATTGGTTTTTCCTGCCGGCAACCATAATCAATTCCGAAATTATTCCGTTACTTTCCTTAGTCGAGAACAGCATGTTTCCCCGTGCATCGTTTACTGATACCAGTTCTTCGTAAGCGGCTTTGTTTACATCGGAAATCGCCTGTTTATACATAGCCGCGGAATTTGGAATACTGTCGGCCATTAATACTTTGAGGCCTTTCAGTTTGCTTACTGCCTGCAGAAATTCCTTTTCGGAAGCACTGCCTGCTTCCAGGTTCGTAAACATGGAGAACATTTTCTGGCTCACCGAAACCTTTGTAAATTTTTCGTTTCCGGCATACTGGTTCATGTATTTCGTGATAACGGTTCCTTGCCCCATCATAGTGATCGATATAAGGAACATACCGGCTAGTAAACTGATTTTTTTCATGATTCAGTGTTTTTCATGATTAGTATTATCTTTTTTGATTTTAACGACGTGAAAGTCGCACATGCCAAAGTATGACGCGCAACTGATAACATGGTTACATATAAACGGAAAATTAATAATTTGGTTGCATTTCAGATAATTTGCTTCATTTTTATTATATCCAAAAACTGAGGTTTGGAAATGCATTTGTGATTTATAGTAGGTTTAAATAGATAGGAGTGAGGAAAGAATGCTAAGTTGCAAACTCAGGATAGCGGGGGGATGTTTATCGGATGCAGTGGGATCGCAGCCTATGACAAAGGCTTTCAACCTGTTTGATTTATTGCAGTAGTGGGAGGGATGGCCCATATAAATACTATTTTGGTTTACAATGGTGGATTATAACCTTTAATTCAGTGACGCTTTTAAAATAACCGTTGTTGAAAACTACAAGTATCTTAGATTTTATCGATTAATATATTCTTTACCAATTCATAAGCTACGACCGGATCATAAACTACGCCCGGACGGAGCAATGCTTTTATATCGCCAAGGAAATCATCATCCACCATTTTTTCATCGAGGTTTTCGAGAAAGAGTTTTTTAGCAGGTGGGTGGTCAACTACAAATTCCATGTATTTTTGGTAGCAATGGATTATTTTTCCCGTATCTATATCCGGCAAATCGGTAAGCGCTTTATACAAATCGAACAGGTCGCGGCCTTTTGTGCGTTGATATAAAGCCCTTAGTTTTGTGCCAAGAAGTTCCTCAACTTTATAAGTGGTTAGATGACACGTGCCATTAAACCAGGAGGATTTAACTTCAAATGGAAATTGCTGGTAACCTAAAACATGGAAATGTTCCCGACAGTTTGTCTCTACTTCAAGTTTCAGGCGCTGAACAGGAGCAATTTCCGAATCGAAATGAAAAGTAAGCGTACTATTACGTTCTTTTAGCTCTCTTTTGGGTTTACCCAGAAACCTGAGTTTGTCCCTGATAACATCAATGAATGGCCCGAATGGTATAGGATTGATCTGTACAAGGTCAATATCCTCTGAATACCTTGGCTGAGGATGCAGGTATAACTTATGCAAAGCCGTACCACCCCGGAAAGCAAGGTTTTCCCGAATAAAATCATCGGAGAAGAGTTCAACCAGCACCCGTGAAATAACCAAATCCTGCTCAACCTGAGCATTGGATTGCCAGGGAACATTTGCCTGCCATTCAAAAATGTATGCTCTTGGAATCATAAGTCGCTTTCAATTTGGGTATTTATAATCACTTTCCACTTTCCGTTTCGCAGGCCTGTTTTTTCCCCTGATGATTTCAACAATACTGCCTGCAAA
>JBBRCH010000070.1:0-24994 GCA_038204995.1 Bacteroidales bacterium
GAATCTCGTTTAATTAATACCCTAAAGTTCAGCATTTTGACTGATTCACACAAGCGAAAACTACCTAAGATTCAAACAAGTTTTCAACAGTATAGTGTTGATAACCTGTTAATTGCAGGTTTTCTTAGTAAAACTAATTAACAATTGATAAATAGAACAGTTCGCAGAGGATCAAAAATCAGGAAGCATGGAAATGATTTGAAATAAATACCATGCTGTTGCAAACAGGATTTGACAAAATACGAATTTGTAGAAATGAAATGATAAATACAGGATTGTACTCGAAGAATCAAAAAAAAACCCATCCACAGGGATGGGTTTCCGCATTTTTTCGATATTATCCTGCAAGTGTAAATTTAATCGGCATGTTAAACTGAACCCGCACAGGTTTACCACGTTGTTTCCCGGGTTCCCATTTAGGCATATTGCGCACCACACGAAGGGCTTCTTCATCACAACCTCCGCCAATTCCACGCAGGATTTTTACGTCTGTAACAGCGCCGCTGCGCTCAACTACGAAAGTTACATAAACAGTACCCTGGATGCCACTTTCACGAGCCATTTGCGGATATTTGATATTATCCTGCAGAAATTTCATTCGAGCTGCATCACCGCCAGGGAAAGAAGGAGCATTTTCAACAACCCGAAAGATTTCCTGCTCTTCAACCTCTTTTTCTTCTTCCTGTTTTACTGCCACAGGAGCTTTATATTCCTCTACCTGCGTGTTTGCATCTGCTTCAGCATCGATTGTAATATCATCATTGATCTGAGCGGTATTTTCTACAATATTCAGCACAATCGAAGGGGCGGGAGGCGGGGGCGGAGGTGGTGGCGTATTTTGCTGGGTAATTTGTGCCAGTTCCTCCACTTCAACTTTTACCTGCTGATTTCCAAAACCACTCACTTCCTGCGAATCATAGCTTTTATACTCAAATGCAAGGAGTACAACAGCCATGGCAAAGATGAGGCCTATCTGAAAGAAAGTTCCTTTCTTGCTCTCAAGATCAGCTCTCTCGGATTTCTTAAGTTCCATAATTTATGTAATTATGTATGAGACACTTGTGTTAAAAATTAATAACTCGCTAAGGTACAACATTTTCTTTTTCAATTTCTTCTTTCGAATAATTTTTTGTTCTCCCAATTAATGACAACAATACATGTTTTTCAAACTAAATTTTCCGCAGTCTTATCACGTTTACTGTCATCTTTTCTAAAAGAATAATCTCCTGTAACAGTTCGTATGCAACAACTCAGAGGACTCCTGTAAAAAGCACTATTAATTATATTGAAAAAAAATCTGCTCCATACTTACTTTACAAAACCTGCCCCTGAAAAATGGGTACGGAGGATGCCAATATATTATACCAATGTGAATTTTATAATAGGCCAAAGGCCGTTTTAAAATTCTACAGTGGTTAATAGCGATCAGAAATTCGTTTGGTTCATTATCGGACTAATATGAATTTCATATCGGTATTAATTATTAAAGTGGCTAAAATACATAAAACCAAGCAGTTACATGCGTAAATTTCCGGGTATTCTGATCATCATATGAACAGCACCTGCCTGGTATATGACAGGTGTACACTACATTAATCGTGCGACTAATTTTGATAATACTATCAGGCCAGAATGATTACGCTTCCACAACAGCTTTATACTGTTCAGGAGTAAGCAGCACTGATAGTTTTGAAGTATCGGCAATTTTTACTTTGATAATCCAGCCTGCACCATAAGGATCTTTATTCACAAGTTCAGGTTCATCGTTTAATGCTTCGTTAAATTCAACTACTTCTGAATCAACAGGCATAAACAAATCCGAAACCGTTTTTACTGCTTCAATTGTTCCGAATGTATCGCCTTCGGCAAGAGTTTCGCCCAGAGTTGCAATATCAACAAACACGATATCACCTAACTGGTGCTGCGCAAAATCGGTAATACCTATTATACCGGTATTGCCTTCCACTTTGATCCATTCATGATCATTAGTGTAATAAAGATTCTCAGGAATATTCATTTTTATCGTTTTTTCGGTATCAAAATTAAGCAATGTAAGCAAGATGCAATGAATAAAAATTAAATTAGAATGATTCTGAATAACATTCCGGGATCAGGAGCTGAAGTATTTCGAACGCAAAGCTTTTTATTGAGCCAAAGTGAACCGGAGAGAAATACCTGCATTAGTATTGGATGTAGGTATCTGAGCTGAAACGTGTGGTTTGCTGATGGTTTGATCGTAGAAAAGCCTGATGTTAAGTTTCTGGCTAACCATGTAATCAGCTGAAGCATTGATAGATATTTGCCTGGTACCTGTAGAAATCTGGTTATCATTATCCTCAATGCGGCGAAGTATGGTTTTGTTATCGCGGATCGAGAAATCCAGTTTTACATTCAGATCACTTTTCAGTTTCACCGTTTTTCCTGTTGCCAGCGATCTTACCTTAAAAGGAACGCTTTTAAACCGGTAACCTGTTCCGATTACAAACTCATTGACACGCACTTCAGTAAGCTGATTGTTAACAAAGCTTAAGGCCAGGTTACGGGTTTTCTTGTATTCAAGCCTGCCGAGCATGCTGTTTTTCATAGTCATATCGAATCCGATAAATGGTCCGAACTGTTCAGTTACCGAAATTACATCCATACGTTTTTCGGGTATGATGTTCCTCGCATTATCCAGTGCTGCCGGGAAACCTCCGTCAGTTTTATAATTTATATCCGAAAGGAAACCACCCACTGAATATGAAGAGCGATAGGCATGCGAAATGTTGAATGACCGGAAGTATTTACGCAGGATTTCGATACCCTGGCTAGCATTGTAGGTTATCCGCCAGTTAGGATAAGGTATTTTAGGGAATGCGTTAAATTTTAATTTGTTGGGATCTTTACCGCTGTAAGCAGCCAGGAATGACGCCATAAGTACCTGTGGCTGTGTAGGTCCATATCCGTTGGGAAATCCGAGTGAATCGACTCCCACTGAATTGGGATTCTCCCTCGCGAGACGTTCGGCAAACGTAATACGGTACGAAAGCATTTGTTCGAAAACAGGGCTTACATTATCTTTATTGTCTTTTTTGAAAGCCGTCGGCCACATGAAATAGGACATACTGAAATTCCCCCTCTCCTGTGAAGAAGTGGGAACATTGGGGAATTGACCCTGGCCATCCGCCTTAAAATAGCCCTGAAAAGTAGTGGAGTAAGCCCTGTCAGCTGTAACATCAATCTTAAGATTACGCACCGGCTCAAGCGATGAACGAAATGTAAGGTTTTCCGTTTCGCGGGTAATATAAGGATTATTCAAAAGTGTATCCGTTGTAAGCCAGCCCGAAGAGGCAGCCGGGCGGGTGATATCTTTCTGGCTGCCAAAAATAAACCCGAGTCCGGGAGCATTCATACTCCAATTGTTGCCTAAAGGACCAGGTTCGGGTGTAAAGCCAGGCAACATGATACCATTAGATCTCGAATAGGTAAGGTTCGCGTCTTTAACTGACATTAAAACACCCAGTGTATAGTTTCCTATTATTTTCAGATAGTTTTTCTTTGGCTTTTCGACACTATCTGCTGCGGCAGCATCAAGTCCCTGGTCGTCGGCCAATTTGACATCTTCTTTGCCTTTTTCTTTGCCCTTGGGGTTTTCCATTGGTCGCCCAGGCATTTTGCCTGGTTGTGTCAGGCCTTTATTCTGGAGATCAAGTCTTGCTTTTTTCAGGAAGGGTACTTTATCATACAGTGTAGTGAAGCGAAGGCCCCCGTTTAACTGAACATCGCGAGAATTTTCGATGGTATTGCCAAACCTTTCCTGCAATGAACGTGGTGATGCCTCCCAGCGGAATTTTACTCCATACCGGGCCGTCATGGTAACCCAATTCAATATAGGAACCTTGTTAAACGGAACCGAATAATTAACATTCGCCATCTGGTTAAAGCGATTTACAGAACCAAAGCTCTTTATTGAATTCCACACCGTATCGCGGTATTGCTGATAATCGCTGTTTTGCTTCTCTATTCCTCCGGGAGGTTCGTAAATATAGGCATTCACATTAGCACTATAGTCAAACTTAAGCGACTGAGAGAAATCGTACTTAACGTCATAAATGCGGTTCCAATCCCATTGTTTGGTATAATTAGGCTCAAGTATAATGAGTGCCGCACTTTTATTTCGCAGCAGCCGCCTCTGGTAATCGCGGTTCATATCGGTACGGAAAGAAAGTAATTTGGGAAGATAATAGAAATTAAAATCCCGGATTAAAGCCAGCGATTTTGACTTCACCACTTTTTGAAATGGTTTTATACTTTTGGGGTTTACTGCATAATTATAGCCTAAACCTCCCCTGTATGTTTTCTTTCTATCGGATTCTATATCATTGTTATGCCTGCTTATTTCGGAATATGCATAAGAAATATCAAAGTTTTCGATATCCCAGAGTTGAGGCTTTTTAGCAGCTCCTACCCTATCTTTACGAACATTCATAAAGTTCAGGTTTTGCCTCTTTATCACATCGGTAGTAAGTGTTTTGAGTGAATCACGCTCCTGTTTGTTCATATTCCGGGTTTGTTCAGCGTAAAGAACATCCGGGTCAAGAGGGTTGTACTGGGGATTACTGATAGTTTGTGAATAATCGTAGTGAACAGGGATACGGATACCCGATTTTTCGGGGAGGAATTTACCAAATTCGAGGTTGGTAGCCACGTCAAACTGAGAGATGGCCTCTTTTTGTCGTTCGGTAACTTTTTTCTCTATACTGCCAAATCCCGGCGAACTGTATGCACCTGACAGCATAACATTTCCAAGATCGGCAAGGTTGGTAGCCACCCTGGCATTGGCTGCCCATCCCGACTTTTCATTAAAATCGGTAAGGCGCAATTCATTGATCCAGATCTCGGCACATTTTGGCTGGCCATCGTCGTTATCGAGTTTCCTGGGATTTCGTTTTGGATTTCGTATACCGACCATCATAGCTCGGACATCGCTCATACTCGGTGATCCGACAATGGTTATTTTGTTGTCGCCATCAGGCACGCTATACGGAGTAGTTATGCTGATTACCGAACCGGGACGGTTTAATTCATCGTTACGGGCCTGTTTGGCACTAACCAGTTTAGCGAGTTCAATGTCGAGTATATTTTCAGGTGGCCAAATCCCGTTCGGGTCACCGGCTGAAGTACCCCATGGAGTAAACGAGAGCGGTATCTCATATTCGTAGTAGTTGGTAGTAAAATCGGAGCCAACCCTTATAAATGCTGTCAGATCACCTTTTCTGAGTTCCTGCATTTCCAAAACTTTTTCAGCATGGATATACATTTTCAGGTTCTTGTAATCACGGAAATCGAAGTCTGTGGTTTTAAAAGCACCCCTGGCATCACCATCCAGCAGGTTGCATATTTTCAATACCATTGACTGTTCATTCTGTTTCTGGTAATTTGTAGTAGCAACATTTATTTCGCGTTCAATACCCGGAGGAATTACATATGGAACATGCTCCCGGCTCCCATTTTCTTCGATACTCAGGGTCGAAATATCAAAAGTAGTTCCATCCTGGTTCGGATCCGGGACATACTCACCAGGAGTGAGTAAGCTGTTATAGTATTTTCTCCATTCACCGCGTTCAAGTTCAAGAGATGCGAACCTGCACACTACTGCTGAATCCCAGTTTTTAAAGAACATTCGCATAAACCGGATTGATTTAAAATCCTGTATGCCTCCAACAACCTTATCTGGCTGCTGAACAGGAATTTTAAACTGGTACCACTTAGCTCCGCCGGAATGTCCGTTTTCGAGCCGGTCAACCTTTGATACATACGTATCGGTGATGTAATTCTCCCCAACGTTCATATTTCCCGGTCGAAGGTGCACCACATATTGAAAATAGCGCTCCTGATCGCTCAGGGTATTGTCATTATTTAAGTCTTCAACATTGGGATTGCGCTGCCCGATATTATTTGTATTATTATTATCGTTAGCCGGGGAGTTACCATCAGGACCATTATACAGTTTGTATCTTTCAACCACGCTGCTGTACTTTGGGTCGCTATCATAATCGCCGCCCACAAACGAATGAAAATTATCGGACGAAGGATCAGTACTGGCCAAAGTATAAGCCTGCGACGACTCTCCTTTAAAATTAATTATCTCTTCAAGAAAATCTTTGTAAAAAAACGCCTTCTCGTCATTGGTTGGTAATCCGTCATATCCTACATCCTGAAAAGGTCGCGATTCCGGCTTGCTGTCAAATGATTGAGTAATGGCCTGTTTGGTAGGTACCCTGCCCCATATTGTAGTATCAACATCCGTTATTAATTCAGAAGTAGGAAGGCCATTTTCGTAACTTTTTCTTCCATCACGTAAAATGTCTTCTGAAATATCACCCAGGTTGAAATACAAGTCACCCCCTTTAATATCAGTTGAAGACTCTGAGAACGGGTCCATCAGCCAGAACGTGATATATTCAACATTGGCAGCTTCAAAATCAGAAGTTTCCATTTTCCGCATCATTCCACCCCAGCGTGTATCGGGCTCTGCAAGTGTACCGTTGTCATTGATCCCTTTCGAAAATGGTTTTTTACCTCTGACATCATAATTGTAGGGTCCGCGTTCAGCAGGGAAGTAGGCCACGTTAAACATATTTATATTCAGTGGCTGGTTATATTGATTTTCCTTATTCGGGAATAACTCATTTTCGTAAACCACACGCGTTGAATTTTTCGAAAGCTCATCCGCACTAATGTTTTTGGGCCTGCGTGTATTTGATTTATCGTAAAAAATGGAAGGATCAATGGAGTACCACGACAACATGGCACGGTTATATCCATATGCAAGTTCTGTGCCTGGTGCTGCTTCAGGGAACATATTTAATGCTGTTTGCCCCTGCGGCGTGCTGGCGATTGACCATGATGCGATATTGGTGAGCGAAATAGTGGATTTGGCACCTTCGAAATCGTCGATATACGATGTACCTGCCTTACCTACTGCACGGGAATGCCCCGGTATAAATTGTGCAAATTCGGCATCAATGCGAAGTTTCGATGGTGTCTTCGTACTGTAAAACGGAAGTTTATCAACCATTTTGGTGATAAACCCTGACTGTTTCTGGTAATTGATACTGGTTCCCCATATGGTATTTGAAATTGGCTCATCGCCATAGTTAGTCTTTTGAGTGATGGGTCTTTCGTGAAGATTAAGTATGGTTGCTCCAAGTAAAAGATCCTTGTTTACCTTATAATCAACATGTGTTCCGAGTAAGGTCTGACTAAAAACATTGAACATGGAGTTATTCTCGAGCTGAATATTGATTGGAGTGCCTGAATTAAGCACACCTTCGTTAATAATTTTTACCCTGCCAAGCGTATAGTCAACAGTATAATCTGAGTTTTCTACAAGTTGAACGCCTCCGGCAGTTACTTTTACTGAACCTTGAGGCACATTGAGTGCATTGAGCGATATCTCGGATCCCGATTCCGATTTATATTGCCCTTCCATGAGGTATTTGTTCTTGTCGGGGAATTGCTGGGCCCCGGTCTTGGTCATGGTATACAGCGAATCGTAGCAATATTTATCTGCGTAGGCTTTATCATTAATTTTATTGCGTAAATAGCTGCCGAAAGGCTCCAATACTGGAAAGAAAATCCGTCCGTTCGAAGCCTGTATAGTACCACCATTACGTGCTGCATTGTCCAGAAAGTCAAAAATTCCGTCGTGAGGCGGGTTCATCTGGGGGTCGAGGTTATCGAAACCGAATATCCGTATAAGCGGGATACCCGTAATGTTTTCAGGACCTTTATCAAAATAACCGGTAGGCACTGCATTGCTGTTGCCTGTATAAAGGATATTGAGTAAAAAATCTTCGCGGTTAATATTGTAAGCACCCAGGTTGTAAACGTTTTTCATCATCAGGTTCCATAAAGGAACATGGGTATTAACTGCTGTGCTTTTCAAAAGCTTCACCATAAGGCAACTTTTGGTGGGAATACCATCATCGGAAAATTCCCCGACCTGATATACCCTGTCATCCCCAAGAACCGTATACTGATATGCAACGGCCAGCGTTTGATCGGGATTTATTGATGAATTGAGAGAAATAAATCCTAGACGGCTGTTAAACATAAATTCCGTGGTGTTGAGTTTTCGGGCACTCTCAATTTTTTCGAAATCAACTCCAGGATTAAACCCTTTCTGAGTGATGAGATAATTGGACACATTATTGATTTCCCTTACCTGTGCAGTGTCGAGCTGAAAAGGAAGATCATTCGTTTGGTTGGAAGGATAGGGTAACTGAGAATTTGGTTGGATACTCTGATTGTAAGGTTCAATTTCGCCCAAATCCTGGAATGCCACCAGATTGCGGTTTTCAGTAATAGCGGCGCCGATATTGGTTACCCAGACTTCGATTTTTGTAATATTAATATTGGATGTTATTACCGGTAAAGTTTTTAAAGCATCCTCGTAATGTCCGCGGAAATACTGGCCAATAAAAAAGTTCCTGTTCTCTTCATAATCGAGAGCGCGTGTTGAGAATTTCTGTGTTTGTGCCCCTCCCTGCACCGTAATATTCTGGACCTGGCTCTGTTGCTGCGAAAAAACAGTTGTCACGGTAGCTTTGCCAAACTGTAACTGGGTTTTTAACCCGAAAAGGCTTTGGCTGCCGGTTATAAGCGAACTGTTTATAGGCATGTTTACATTACCTGCTTCAACGAGTTTAATAATTTCATCTTCTTTACCTTCGTATTTTAGCTTCAGTTTGTTTTCAAAGTCGAATGTTGCTTCAGTATTGTAATTGGTATTGAATTCGATCTTATCCCCTATTTTGGCCATTACACTCATCTGAATTTTCATATCGAAATTGAAATTCGTGGTACGACGCAGGCGCTGGCTGATAAAAGGATCGTCGCGGCGGTTGGAAATTATACCGAAAATAAGTTCAGTGCTTCCCTGTGGCCTGATATCAATGGTATTCCCGCCGAACACACGATCGAATAATTCGCCGCCTATACGAAGCTGAGGGATAACGCCCAGCCTTGTTGCGGATGATGAACTGTTGGCTCTTTCCTGCCAGTAGCTATCAAGGGCACGACGGGTATCCCATTGACGGTATTCATCAAAGGAAAAAGAAGCAGGATTCCGGTAGTCGAGCGTACCTATTTTGTTGGTAATTGTATATTCGTTATGGACAGGATCATAGATGACATCCTGTTTCTGATTGGTTGGATTATTTAGGTACAAACCTCCGGATGGATTATTATCATATGGGTTTTGACTATCCGGAATAGGGAAAAGCAAGGTTGTATCGCTACTTGTGGTGTCGGGGAGAGTAATATAACGACCCTGTTCTAATTCAACAGGCGAAATGCCTCGTGAGGTACTTACACCCCAGACAAGAGATATAAGGATAGTAAAAAAAGAAAGCCTGGATAGGTATTGGATATATCTCTTCAAACCGCTGTATTCTTTATCTTTAACTGCCAACAAGTAATGGTTAGCTAATACGTTTTTAATGCTTTGAAATATCAATAAAAAAGTTGTTGAAAATTACTGTCAGAGTATTTTCAGTGCATTCTTAATTAATTGATCCACCTTTAGTGCGCCACCGTTGGCTTTTATTACCTGATCCAGTGCCTTCTCGGCAACCGGACGGTTAAAACCCAGCATTACTAATGCAGATAACGCTTCATGTTTGCCAGTATTGTGCGAAGAGATTAAATTTTCACCTGCCGGCAGGTCTTTCATAATTTTATCTTTCAGATCAATAATTATACGCAATGCCGATTTACCTCCGATGCCCTTAATGGATTGCAGCAGTTTTACATTTTCAGTTGCAATGGCATCAGCAACCTCAGAAGCTGTAAGGGAGGATAAAATGAGCCGTGCCGTATTCGGGCCCACACCTGAAACTGATATAAGTTGCTGAAAAACATGCCTTTCGCTGGTATCGGCAAAACCATAAAGAATAAGTGCATCTTCACGAACTACCAGGTGAGTATGCAGGCGGCAGGACTCCTTCCCATTGATCTGTGTAAAGGTGTTAAGTGAAATATTAATCGAATACCCTATGCCATGGCAATCAAGTACAGCATTGGTTGGGTTAAGATCAGCTATTTTACCTTCGATGAATGAATACATAATAATATGTTATGTTTAAAAATTACGGGTTGAAGTTACGGGTAGACTTTGCAGACGGAAAGCATCAGGAAAATATTTTACTTATTTCATTAATAAACGGGTCTTGCAAATAAGTTAGCTAATTTAAATTGACTGCAAAAGTAGCAATTTAAGGGCAATAATAAAATATAGTCTGATCTTGTTCAAACATGCTATTTTGCTATCAATCAACAGCAAGCATTTTTAAATACGGCCTTACTATATGTATATAATTTAGACACGTTTCAAATAGCACAGCATGCTGAAGTTTTAGGACAAATAACCACCTCAAACCGCACTTTTGTTTGTTACTTTGCAGTATAATTAATAAAATATCATTTTGATAAACAAAAAGTTATCATGAAATCACTTATCCAAAAAAATGCTCTTACCTATCATTCTGAAGGTCGTCCGGGAAAAATTGAAGTAGTTCCAACCAAACCTCATAGCACACAACAAGATCTTTCGCTTGCCTATTCGCCTGGAGTAGCTGAACCTTGCCTCGAAATTCAGGCTCACCCTGAGGATGTGTATAAATATACCGCCAAGGGAAACCTGGTAGCTGTTATTTCGAACGGCACTGCGGTGCTTGGGCTTGGAGATATCGGAGCCGAAGCCGGCAAACCGGTAATGGAAGGGAAAGGCTTACTTTTCAAAATTTTTGCTGATATCGATGTTTTCGACATTGAGGTGAACGAAAAGGATATTGAAAAGTTTATACAGACCGTTAAAGCTATTTCACCCACTTTCGGAGGCATAAATCTTGAGGACATTAAAGCACCTGAGTGTTTTGAGATTGAAGAACGATTGAAAGCGGAACTGGATATACCGTTGATGCACGATGATCAGCATGGCACGGCAATTATTACTTCAGCCGGTCTTCTGAATGCCCTGGTCTTAAATGGTAAAAAAATTGAAGATCTCAAAATTGTGGTAAACGGAGCGGGTGCGGCAGCAATCTCCTGTACAAAACTTTATATAAAACTGGGTGCCCGGAAAGAGAACATTATTATGCTCGACAGCAAGGGTGTTCTTAATCAAAAACGAACTGATCTGAATAAATACAAAGCTTTTTTTGTTACTGAACGCAATATCGAATCCCTCGAGCACGCCCTTGATGGAGCTGATATGTTCCTTGGATTATCGGTGGCTGGTGCACTTAAACCGGAGTACCTGATAAAAATGGCACCAAACCCGATTGTTTTTGCACTTGCCAATCCGGTACCTGAAATCTCATACGTCGAAGCTACCACTGCACGTCCCGATATCATTATGGGAACAGGCCGGAGCGATTTTCCAAACCAGGTTAACAATGTACTCGGATTCCCATATGTGTTTCGAGGCGCGCTGGATGTAAGAGCCCGTGCTATAAATGACGAAATGAAATTAGCTGCCGCTTATGCGCTGGCCGAACTGGCAAAAATGCCGGTTCCTGAAGAAGTGAATATAGCGTATAATGCAACGAACCTTAAATTCGGTAATGAATATATTATACCGAAACCCAGTGATCCTCGTTTGATATTATACGTTGCTACAGCTGTAGCCAGGGCGGCCATGGAAACCGGTGTAGCCCGGCAACCAATCACCGATTGGCCTGCTTATGAAGCAATACTCAGCAAACGACTTGGCCTTACTAATCCTCTAATCAAACAGATTAAAGCACGTGCACAATCAAATCCTAAACGGGTTGTATTTGCTGAAGCTGAAAATTATAAAATTCTCAAAGCGGCTGAAATAGTGCTTGATGAAGGCATTGCAATTCCAATACTGCTGGGAAATAAAAATATCATTAACCAAATGATTACCCAGTTCGACCTGGAGTTACCTGGTGTTCAGATTATAGATCCTACAAAAAAAGAACAACAGGAGATGCGGCAGCTGTTTGCAAGCCAATACTTTAGAAGGAGACAGCGCAGGGGCGTCAACTGGCAGGCCGCACTTGATTTTATGACTCACAGAAACTTTTTTGCACCCAGCATGGTAGAGAACGGCTTTGCCGATGCCATGATTTCCGGTTTAACCACAAGTTACCCTGAAACTATTCGCCCGGCTTTACGGATAATCGGGAAAAGAGAAAATGCCAACATAATATCGGCAATGTATATTATGCTCACCAAAAAAGGGCCTTTCTTTTTTGCGGATACAACCGTCAACATGAACCCTACCGCCGAAACACTCGTTGAAATCGCTTTACAAACCGCCCATGCCGTACGTGCCTTTAATATCGAGCCGCGTATTGCGATGCTTTCCTATTCCAACTTTGGTTCAGTTGAAGGGAATATTCCGATTAAGGTGCGGGAAGCAGTTGCTATTTTACACCGCGATTATCCGGATCTGATAGTAGATGGCGATGTGCAGGCTAATTTTGCAATTAATAACGATTTACTTACCGAACATTTCCCTTTCAGCAAATTGGCAGGCGCACCCGCCAACACCCTGATTTTCCCATATCTCACTGCTGGAAATATCGCTTATAAACTTATCCAGGAATTGGCAGAAGCAGTGGCAATTGGACCTATACTCAATGGTCTTAATAAATCTATTCATGTGCTGCAAATGGGATCGAGTGTAAACGAAATTGTGAATATGACAGCAATTGCTGTTATTGATGCCCAGTTGGTTGAGAAAGAAAAAAATAATAAATAAAGGTAATAGTCTGTTTTACTGAGTTTTACTTTCGTAATAGAGAAATCTGAAAATATTTTCGGCTCCCTGATATTTAATTATCTAAATGTTTACTAATTTAGCTGTCGTTGAACAGCATTATTAAACATAGAAATTTTATACCCAATGAAAAAGAT
The DNA here is from genome assembly GCA_038204995.1 of Bacteroidales bacterium. GTDB lineage: Bacteria > Bacteroidota > Bacteroidia > Bacteroidales > UBA4417 > UBA4417. The sequence goes on from JBBRCH010000070.1 coordinate 12,931, forward strand.
AACTGTTATCGGAGCCGGAAATGTGGGCGCCACCGTAGCTAATGTCGTTGCACATAAGGATCTTGCACGCGAAGTAGTTTTAGTTGATATCAAAGAAGGAACAGCAGAGGGCAAGGCTCTTGATATCTGGCAGACTTCTTCAATCAATAACTTTAACACCCACGTAAGCGGGTGTACCAACGACTACCTCAAAACCAAAGGTTCAGGAGTTGTGGTTATTACGTCAGGTTTGCCACGTAAGCCGGGTATGAGTCGTGATGATTTAATTAAAACCAATGCACTCATCGTTAAAGATGTAACAGAAAAAGTTATCAAGTATTCGCCCGAAGCAATTATTATCATTGTATCGAATCCCCTTGATGTAATGACATACTGCGCTTACAAAGCTGCAATGAAAGATGAACGCAAGATTTTCGGTATGGCAGGCATCCTCGACACAGGACGTTATCGTAGTTTCATTGCCGAAGCACTCAGCATATCGCCCAAAGATGTTCACTCCATGTTACTGGGTGGTCATGGTGACACTATGGTTCCGTTGCCCCGATATACATCGGTTGGAGGAATACCTATTACCGAGTTACTTAACAAGGAAGAAATAGATAAAATTGTGGAACGCACACGTAAAGGGGGCGGCGAACTGGTTAACCTGATGGGAACCTCGGCCTGGTACGCACCTGGTGCCGCTGCCGCACAGATGGTTGAAGCTATTGTGGATGACCAGAAACGTATTTTCCCGGTTTGCACCAGGCTTAACGGTGAATACGGGCTGAAAGATGTTTTCCTGGGAGTACCTGTTCGTTTGGGTTCGCAAGGCATTGAGGAAGTAATTGAATTAAAGCTTGACAAAGCTGAGAAAAAATTACTTGAAGAATCAGCTGCTTCAGTAAGAGGAATGATGGATGCACTCGACAATATGCATATTTTTGAAGATTAAACACAAATATTTATTACTTTCATTGCACTCTTCATCCCTGGAGAGTGCTTTTTTTTTGATTCTCCTATCTCAACATTAACTGTTAAACCTGAATAACATATTCAAAGCAAAATCCATAAAAATGAAAAAAGTAGTAGTTCTTACCGGCGCGGGCATAAGTGCAGAAAGCGGAATCCGTACTTTCCGTGAATCAAATGGATTATGGGAAGAACACCGCGTTGAAGATGTTGCTACTTATGATGCCTGGAAGCGAAACCCTGACCTGGTTCTTGATTTCTACAACCAAAGGCGAAAACAGTTATATGAAGTAAAGCCTAATGCCGGGCACCTGGCGTTAGTAGAACTTGAGAAAAAGTTTGATGTCAGAATAATTACTCAAAATGTTGATGATCTGCATGAACAAGCCGGTTCAACACATATTTTACATCTTCATGGTGAACTGAAAAAAGTAAGAAGTACCCTTGATGATAACCTTGTGTACACACTTGATGGCTGGGAATTAAAGAAGGGCGACCTATGTGAAAAAGGATCTCAGCTCCGGCCTCATATTGTATGGTTTGGCGAAGCGGTACCTATGATTGAACCAGCCATAGAACTCTCACTAAAAGCAGATATATTTATCGTGATCGGCACTTCACTGAATGTTTACCCGGCGGCAGGTCTGGTGTATTATGTAAAACCAGGGACCCCTGTTTACCTGATTGATCCTAAAGCAGAAATGTTTTCAGATGTTAAAAACCTTACTGTATTTCGCGAAACTGCAGGTTCAGGAGTACCAAAGCTGGTGAAACAGTTAATACACAAGGAAGATTAAAGTGGAAGTATTGTCAAAGGTTGATCCCGTATCTATTTGAAGTTATACCGATATGAAATTCATAATTTTCAATCCCTATAAATATCGGGAGAACTAAACGAATTTCTGATCGGTATTATATCCTGACCTGTAACTTCCAGAAGCAACAAATCCGGATGCAACTCAGAGTTTCATCCGGACTTGGTTATTTTGACTTTCCAGGGGTTACTATTGAACTTAATAGGAAGGACTAATATAAATTCGTTTCCCATTTACAAAAGTTACCACAAATGCATCCCAGTATCCGGCCTGAACCATTTTATCACGATACTTCAGTGCTTCTTCATGGGTAGTGAAAACGCCTGAAGTGTATTTATACATATCATTCTCAACATACATCTGAACATCATCCAGTTGCTCAAATTCAGGGTCAAGCAGCGATTTTTCATTAACAAGTGCGAATATCTGAACCCTGTATGTTACTGCTCCGGGGCTGGTTACTACTGACTCATTTGACACTTTATTCTGATCTGTCCGCTTTTCTTCATTAACAGGCTCAACCTTATTGGCCAGATCTTCGTTAAGAGCCTTCTTTTTTTCTTTCACAGGTGTTAAAATATCGGAAGGCGTTTCTTTAACAGCCCGAATCTCTTCTTTATAAGGTTTTGATAAATTAACCACTTTTTCTTTGTTAACAGTGTTTTCCGTGTTTTCCGGATTTTCTTCGGCGACATATGCTGAGACTACCGGTGTTATTGTAGAATTAGAGAGAGTAGTTGCAGTACTTACTGATGAGGTTGTTGTCGATTTTGATACTTTCTTATCCTGCAGACAATTGATAAAGAAATCCCGGTCGAACATATAAACCGGAATTTCCTCGATACCGGTAAATTTGCTCATATCGTATTCCGGACTGGAGCCAGCGTTTGTAAAGCCGGTCACTTTAAATTCAGTTCGCCTGTTGGCCTGATGCTCGGCAGGTGAACAAGGCACGCCATCTGAACAATGATTTACCAATTGAGTTTCCCCATATCCTTTGGCCGCAATCCGTATTGAATTAATCCCCTGAAGCACAATATAACGCACAGCTGACTCTGCACGTTTCTGCGAAAGATCAAGATTATATTCATTGCTTCCCCGGCAGTCAGTATGCGATCCAAGTTCAACAACGACAGGATTTTCCTTCATGATCTGAACAAGTTTGTCCAGTTCTTTTTCAGCATCCGGGCGAATGAACCATTTATTGAAATCATAGTAAATGGTTTCGATAGAATAATCCATATTGTTGACGGTAAAAATCTTATTCACTTCGAGGTGGTCAAGCAGCAAGTCACGCGGTGTAACAACACGGTGAGCTGTATCAGAGGTCTCGAAACTGAAATTTATACAGTCGGACAGGTAATTATTTTCCATTGCCTTGGCTACATAGAAAATTCCTTTACTAATGGTAGTTTTGAATTGCCCGTTAATATCTGCTTTTAGTACTTTAACCTTATCCGTTTTCGTATTGAGAAGGAAAACTGTGCTGCCCGGCAAAACCTGCAGTGTTTGTTTATCTTTAACAAAACCAGTAATTGCGGTCGACAAAGTATCTGATTCTTCCTCAGCCAGAAGTTGATCTTTTAAAACTTTCCTTGATTTGCCATCAGTAATTTTACATGCGTAAATGTCGTCGCTGCCCAGGCCTCCGGGTCGGTTTGAACTGAAGAACCCTTTCGTACCCTTTGTGTCAAGTACCAAAGCAAAATCATCGAAGGAAGAGTTTACAGGCATACCAAGGTTTTCAGCTTTTGACCATTTACCATCCGTTAATGCTGAGCTGAAAAGATCAAGGCCCCCTAAACCGGCAAACCCGTTTGAAGCAAAATAGAGTTTGTTGCCATTTATTGAGGGGAACATTTCATCTCCTAAGGAATTCACTGATTCGCCGAGGTTAACCGGCTGTCCCCATTGCCCGTTTTGCCATTCACAGGAGTATATGTCAGTTCCGCCAAGGCCACCAGTCATATCGGAAACAAAATAAAGTGTATTCCCGTCTGGCGTAAGCGCAGGATGTCCGACTGAATAATCATCGGAATTCATAAAAAAGGGCTCAGTTTTGGACCATGATCCATCATACTTTGCCCAGAAAATCTTTAGCCTGTCGGTCCTGAAATTTTCAGAATCTTTTTTCTCATTGCCTTTATCAGTGCGGGTGAAATAAATAAGGCTGTCATGGCGGGCAAAAGAAGCCGGACCATCGTGGTACGTCTGGTTGAATTTCGCGGTAAAAGCTTTTGGTTCATTCATTTCCTCAAAAAACTCATCGAGGTAACGCGGTGTGGCAAAGTAAAGGTCGAGGTAGTTGAAATTAGTCCATTCATAGCGGTTATTATCAAGGTAATTCTGTCTCCTGTCGGAAACAAAAATAATTCCATCATTATAAAAAGCCGCACCAAAATCGGAACGTTCAGAGTTTAGAATGCGGGCATTTTTTATCTCAAATTTTGCAGGTATATCTTTTAACTTTTGTACTTCATCGCAAAATCCGGCATATGCTTTACCACGAGGATCATCCGGACTTAATGAATTATATTTTTCGTAAGCTTCTCTGGCCTGATCATATTCCTGGGCACAACGGAGTGCCTCCCCGTAATAAAACCAGTTAATACTTTCGCAATTTGGCAACTTAACAGCTCTTGCATACCAGGCCTTCGCATTCAACTGGTCGTTTACAAGGCGGTAGCAATCTGCCAGCCTTACAATGGCATAATTTCGATCGCGGTCACCATATTTTTGAGCAACTTTTAGATATTGGGGTATTGCTAATGAATAACTGTAACTTTTAAAAAGCTTATCAGCCTGGTTTATCTGAGCCTGAGCAAAAGTACCTGCGAGGGTAAAAACTATGAGAAAAACTAAAAATCGCTTGTTCATACTCGGGTCATTAAGTAGAAGATTAAAAATTAATTAAAAATACCTCGGGGTAAACATCCTGTTTCTTAACAGGTCCAGGTCGAGACCAAGCCTGATTTCATGAGAACCTGAGTTGTAATGGACAAGTTCCTTAACATTCATATCATAGGAATAACCTATACGGTATTTCCGCCCGATATTGAATTCCGTTAAAAAAATCAGGTCACCATCAGTACGGTATGTTGTCCCCAGCCAAAACAGATCATTGAACAGGAAACTAGCATTCAGATCAAGTTGCCAGGGTGCATTTTTCACATATTTTACCAGGGCCGAAGGCCTGAAAATAACCTGGTCGGAGATAGGAATAGCCAACCCGGCCATTCCATAAAAATGTCTCATCAGCTTGGAATATACCTTTTTGCCGTTCACAGTTACCATTCCATATTCATTTTCAAGCAGCTGCTTCGACGAAAAACCTGCAAACATGCGGTTTGAATAATAATAAATTCCAAAATTGGCATCTGGTGTTATTTTACTTTTCTGGTCGCCCTGAAATGCATAATCAGGATCTTCAACCACAATCATCTTCCAATCGATAGTGTAGTATTTAATTCCTGCCTGAAGACCAAACGATAATTTTCCCTTTGGCAGGTTTATACGATAGGCATATGTGGCAAGTGCCCCCTGATCCATCACGGGACCGATCTTATCATTGTATATATAACCTCCTACCCCGATATGTTCATTACGCAAGGGCGCATGCATACTGATTGAAAGTGTTTTCGGTGCTCCTTCTATGCCTACCCATTGATAACGGTAAATTATATCGGCACTCAACACTTCACGACTGCCGGCATACCCGGGATTCACAGTAAGTTTATTGAACATATACTGGCTAAAGAGCACGTCCTGCTGTGCAAAGCCCGAAAGGCCGGCAAACAAAACGAATAATATGATTAGCTTTTTCATCAGTGATTTAGTTTTAAATACATGTCAGTTGCCCTGCCGCCTGAGCGGATGAAGTTTCATTGATTTCTTGTTATTCTGAACCATCATTCTGGTTTTGCAACTCAATTATTCTTTTATCCTGCAAAATCTCAATTCCGCAGTTATAGTATATCTGTTTTTAATTATGTTCATCATTTGCCTCCACGCACGTAGATCCATCCTTTCAATACCCCGACATTTTTCACATCCAGGATATAGAAATACGTTCCGTTTGGAAGAGGTTTTCCTTTTTCGTTTGTACCATCCCACGATTGCGACTTATTATTGTAATTGGCAAATTCGCGAACCTTATCTCCCCAGCGGTTGAAAATGAGGACTGTGTTATCGGGATATTTCTCAATCCCCTTTATCTTCCATACATCATTATTCCCATCACCATTGGGGGATACACCATTGTAAACAAAGAGATCATCAAGGCTCGGAAGTTGTACACGGATGTAAACCATTGTATCAGAACACAGATTGGATTGCACTGCATTACAAATTCTATAGCAAAACATATCATCACCAACATAATCTGTATAGGGAGAATAAGTAATGGTATTATCGGAATTCAACACAACAATTCCGTGCATCGGATATTCACAGAAACTCAACGTCACCTGATCGCCTGCAGGAATAATATCATTGGACAGTACATTTATTGTTACAGCAGTATTGATGAGAGTTGTATCATAATCTGCAACAGCAACCAACGAGCTACCTCCGGTACCAATTAATATATGCACGGTATCGTCATCGGTGCATCCCGTAATTAAGTCCAAAACCGTTAACGTGAATGTTACCGGTGAATTCAGCTCCACAGTAAGCGGATCCTGAATAGCAGCGTTCTCGAGCAAAATTCCTGGCTGCCAGTTCCATGCATAAAAGCCAGATCCCCCGGATGCAGATCCTGATAATGTGGTTGCCGTGCCGGGATAAATGGTCTGATTAGCGCCTGCATTTGCAACCAACGTAGTATTGACAAATATGCCCATTTCATCTGAAGCTACAATATCGCCACAGGGACCCTTACCTTGTACCTCGAGCGTGAGCGTGGCTGTTCCCGCAAATCCGGCTGAAGGGGTGAAAGTAGGACTCAGGGTTTGAGAATTCGAGATTGTCCCGGCTGAAGCTGGCGAAAGACTCCATTGTAAAGTGCTATAGTTTGAAGCACTTGCCTGGCTGATTGTGAAGTCAGTTCCTTCGCAAGTCGTGGCATCAGGACCTGCATTTACAAGTGGCCCTTTGTTTATGGTAAGTATTACCTGGTCACTTGCATCGGAGCATGGACTGATACCAGCAGCGGTGAGGGTTAATATCACGCCTCCGTTTGAGACATCAAAGCTACCCGGAGTGTAAACAGGGCTTATTGTTGTAGGATCGTTGAATGTACCATTACCACTTGTTGTCCAGAGAACAGAGCTGCTATTCTGAACTTCTGATCCCGAAATGGGTATGGGCAGTAATTCGCAGGTTGAAAGATCTGATCCTGCATTCACCGAAACGTCCGGTTGTATAAGGAGCGATAACTGATCTGTGGCTGAGCCGCAGGCTATATTTCCTGTTGCTTCAAGAGTGAGTATTATCGTTCCGGATTCTCCGCCTGCAGGAGTATAAGTCGGGGTCAGGGTATTTTCACCTTCAAGGATTCCCTGTCCACTGCTCGTCCACAAAATCGTCACGTAATTCTGTGCTGTAGCCTGTGAAACATTAAAAACTGAAGACTGGCATACTGAACCGTCAGGTCCTGCAAATGCAATGGGCCTGGCGGCAATGCTCAGTTTCATAACATCTGAAACTTCAGGACATGTTGAGCTGCCTGTTGCTTTTAACGTGAGGAATACATACCCGTCGTAAATATCATTCGGGCTTGGCGAGTATACAGGATTCAGAATGGCTGGATTATCGAAGATTCCGGTACCTGAAGTCACCCATCCGAGGCTTAGGTAGTCGCTTGCAGCACTTCCGGTAACTAAGTATGTATCTTTCTCACAAATAGTAGTGTCGGGTCCTGCATAGGCTGTTATCCCGGTAATTATATGAATTACCAATGTATCAGTTGTATTATTGCAGGGAGCATTCGCATCGCCATTCAGGAATAGCATTATATATCCTGTTTCACCCGGAGAAGGAGTATAAGTCGGGTTCAGTGTCGTAGTATCTGTCAATGTTCCCAAGCCTGACGTCGTCCATACAAAACTACTGGCATACTGGATTGTGGCATCCGTGACGGTATATGGGAAATCCTGGCAAATAGTAACATCTGCACCAGCATACAGCACGGGTGTGCGGGTTATGAAAAGTGTCATCTGGTCCGAAACTTCAGGACATGGGTCATTACCTGTCGCAGTAAGTATGAGTGCTACCTCACCATTCGCTATATCCATGAGGCTGGGTGAATAAACCGGATTCTGAATTGTAGGATCACTGAAAATTCCCGAACCTGATGAAGTCCATAAAAGGCTGCTGTAATTTGAAGCTGAAGCGTTATTCAACGCCTGTGATGAATTTTCGCAAATGGTAACATCAAAACCTGCATTAACCATAGCCGGTTCTGAAATAAAAATATTTACCACATCAGCTGTTGACTGACATACCCCATTTGATATCATCCATTCGAATGCATATACGCCAAAGACCAGGTTTGAAACCATTGTGTTAGGATCAGTCGGATCCTGGATAATTGCGGTATTAGGTCCTGCAAGTTGGGTCCACGTACCGGAACCATATACCGGGGTGTTGGCAGCCAGGTTTGTAATAACATTTCCTGTGGCACTACAGAATTTCTGATCAATACCTGCATAAGAAGAAGTTGGAGGATTATAATTTATGATACTCATGGTATCAGTTGATAAACAGCCTCCGTAATTGATCGAATAACTGAAAACATACGGTACCGGACTTGGAATCATGCCGGTTGCTACAGCTACACTTCCTGTGGGAGGGAAAAGGTTAGGAACATTTGGACCTGAAACGAAAGCCCAGCTTCCGGATCCGGGAGTTGGATCATTTCCGACAAGGAAGGTAACATCAGCATTACAAAGCATCTGTCCCGGACCTGCATCTGCGATAATCGCATTAAATACCTGAATAAATATTGTATCGTTACTGCATTCCACAGGAATTCCAGAATCACAGATACTTACAACAACCATATCCGATCCGGCATATGTGCTGTTTGGGGTATAATTAAAAGTACCGGCAATAGTATCCGTAAATAAAAATACTCCATGCATAGGCCCTAGTACCGGAATACTGCTCACTGTTAACGGAAGATTATTCTCAGGATCAGAATCACCGTTAAATACGGTACCACCATTCGTTAGAGTGCCAATAAAAGTTGAACCCTGACATAACCCAATATTCTCATTAACAGTTACCGGAGGCTGATTAGGCGGAAGCACAACAATAAAAATAGTATCGTTGGTACATGCAGGCGGTAACGGAATACCGGCATCGCATACACTTACAACAGCCATATCGGTACCGATATAATTCAGGTCAGGAGTATAGGTAAAATCACCATTTGCTGAGATTGAAAAAGTACCATGTACCGGACTGATTACCAGAGCCGTCTCTACTGTCAATGCTGTACCATCTGGATCATAATCACCATTCAGCAACACATTGCCCGATTCAGGCTGGTTATAATTTACATTGATATATTCATTAAAGGTTACAGGCGGGTTATTAACCGGATCAATTGTTATAAATACAGTAGCTGTTGAAACGACACCATTGAAATCAGTAATGGTATATGTGAAGAAATCAGTACCATTATAACCTGCTGAAGGGGTATAGGTAAAGGTTCCATCAGCATTTACAATAACCGAACCTTGCAAAGGAGCCGTATTTGCAGTAACGGTAACCGGGGGATCGCATAATCCCATGTCATTGTCCATCACATTCCCGCTTACAGGAGTATCCTCAAGGGTTGAGGCAAAGTCATCAACCGCCAGCAATATTCCCGAAACTGTAATTGTAATTGGTACAGGCACTGCACAATTATTTGCATCCTGAACAGTAACGATATAATTTCCGGCTGTCAGGTTTGTGAAGGTTCCGCTTGACTGATAGATACCTCCGTTTAGGCTATACTGATAAGCCGGGGTACCACCTGCACCTGAAACCGTAACGGAGCCGTTAGCATTCCCTGCGCAATCCTCATTTATCTGATTTAGAATTGATCCGATGAGCGGAAGTGAAGGAGCTGTTATAATTACATTATCAGCAGCAATGCATCCATTGTTATCGGTAACAGTTGCAATATAGATTCCGGCTGTCACGTTCGTTATCGTAGCCGTGGTTTGTACAGGAACAGTGTTCCATGAATAGAAATAAGGAGCAGTTCCACCTGTTACTGTAACTGTTGCACTTCCGGTGCTTTCCCCAAAACAAGCTACATTCACTTGAGAACTTATGTTTGCATTTAATGAGTCAGCAGGTTGTGTAATTATAAATGGCAAATCGATCGAACATCCGAAAACATCACTAATAGTTATCGTATAACTTCCGGATACAAGGTTATTAAAAGTACCTCCGGCTTGTGTGATACCGCCGTTAAGACTGAACAAAAAGGGAGGCAACCCGGAACTTACAGTTGCGGTTACGGAACCTGATGCTTCACCATAACAGAGTACATTGATCTGATTGGTAATGGAAGCTGTAATACCGGGCGAAAGTTCAATTATCGCAACAGAAACATTAAAAGTACAGTTATTGGTATCCCTGATTGTAACAGTATAATTACCGGCTATCAGGTTCGAAAAGGTTCCACCCGATTGAAAGCTACCTCCATCAAAACTATATTGGTAAGGAGGAGTCCCTCCTACTCCCTCGACGGTTACCTCGCCTGTTGCATTTCCGCCGCAGGTAACGTTAATAATATTTGTAATCCCTCCTGAAAGTGCCGTTGTGGGCTCGTTAATAATTGCAGATGCTGTTTCGATACACCCATTGTTATCAGTAACCGTTACTGTATACACACCGGCTATAAGGTTCGAAATTGCAGGTGTAGTTTGTACAGGAATTGTATTCCATGAATAGCTGTAAGGAGCAGTGCCTCCTGAGGCTGTAACAGTTGCACTTCCGTTAGCTTCTCCGAAACAGGCCACATCTTGTGAACTTATTAGTGCTGATAAGATTTCAGCAGGTTGTGTAATTATGAACTGAACATCAAGCGTGCAGGCGCTTCCATCACTAATGGTAACTGTATAAATAGCGGCTGCCAGGTTGTTAAAAGTTCCGCCAAACTGAGGAACTCCGCCGTTAAGGCTGAACAAATAGGGAGGAATTCCAGTGTTTACAGTAATAGTAACAGAGCCGGTTGCCTGCCCATAACATAACACGTCAACGAGGTTGGTTATTGTGGCAGTGATTCCTGTAGCAGGTTCAGTTATAGTAACAGCAACATCAAAAGTACAGTTATTTGCATCTGTTACTGTAATTGTGTAATTGCCGGCAAACAAGTTGACAAAGATCCCACTTGCCTGGTTCGTACCTCCATTTATGCTGTATTGATAGCCCGGAGTTCCCCCGATACCTTGCACAGATACGGAACCCGTTGCATTACCAAGGCAAGCCACATTTACCTGGCTGGTTATTGAAGCTGTAAGGGCAGATGGAGGTTCGGTAATTGTTACTGAAGTTGAAGCAAAACAGCCTTTAGAATCAAAAATGGCTATGGTATAAGTACCGGCTGCCAGGTTTGTAGCAGTGGCAGTTGACTGCATAGGAACAGTAAGCCAGGCATAAGTATAGGGTGGTGTGCCTCCACTTACCTGGGCCGTAGCACTACCTGTTGCTTGTCCAAAACAACTGACATTTACCTGGGTAGTCAATACAATCAGAGGATCAGGCTCTGTAATTGTTACGGTTACGTCTACATTACATCCAATAGCATCAATAACTGTAACAGTGAAAGTACCTGCCGGAAGATTGCTTGCCGTTGCCGTGGTTTGAACCGGAACTGTATTCCACGAATACGTGTATGGAGCCATTCCGCCATTTGCTGTTACAGTTGCACTACCATTGGACTGTCCGGCACATGTAACATTGGTCTGACTTGTGATAGATGCAATTAAGGCATTTGCAGGTTCTGTAATTGTTACATTTATAGAGAATAAGCAAAAGTTAGCATCAACCACTATTATTGTATAATTACCTGCAGGCAAATTGCTGAAAGTGCCGCTTGCCTGGAAGGTCCCTCCATTAAGATTATACTGATATGGGGGTGTACCTCCGCCTCCAGCCACGGTTACTGAACCTGTTGCAGTTCCTGCGCATAATACATTCACCTGGTTGGTAATAGATGCTGTGAGTGCTGTGGCAGGTTCTGTTATGGTAACCGTCTGGGTTAAAATACAGCCGGCTCCGTCGGTAACAGTAACTGTATAAGTACCGGCAGCAAGATTTGTTGCTGTGGCTGTTGTCTGCACAGGTATCGTATTCCA
>JBBRCH010000071.1:0-24964 GCA_038204995.1 Bacteroidales bacterium
TAAGCCTAGACTTTTTGGTTCTTTTGTGGCATGACAAAAGAACAAGAATAATAAAGATGCTTATGAAAATTCGGGGTTAACAAGTAAATTGAATTAATACCTGAGGTTATATCTCATAGCACCTCAAAGTAAGAATTAGCCAAAAATCCACATATCATTAATAATAAAAGTAAAAGGACTTACAGGCGGTACCTGCAGACTGAGATCGCATACTATACTATTTTTATTTCCGGATGTTGCCCGGAATTCAAAAATGCAACAAATCGTTTTTTTTGGGACACCAGCCCCATATTGAAAGAAAAGATGATTATCTGTAGTAGATATCAGATAGGCTCAATTGGATATATGCTGCTATATACCAATGTATTAGATAAATTCATCAGGGTTTTCTCTTTATTGGCATGATCTTAGTACATCATTATTCTGATTCGTCCGGCTTCTTCCGGTATGATTTCATTTTTGATCAGAAAGTTTACTAAGTTATGATCAGACGTTAAAAATAATAAATGAGAAAAGGCCCCTTATCTCACTGCAATAAGGCAACATTTAGTACTTTTGCTGATCGTAATTTACATTGCGTTTTTCAAGGTATTAGCAATTAGATTAAAGTTAATTAACCATATTCTTAAATATTATGTGCGGAATTGTTGCATACATCGGGAAAAAACAAGCCTGCCCGATATTACTGGGAGGATTACATCGATTAGAATACCGAGGTTATGACAGTGCAGGCGTAGCCTTACTGAACGGCTCCCTGAAAGTATACAAAACCAAAGGGAAAGTTTCCGAACTGGATAATATGCTCGAAGGAATTGATGTTACTGCAACCATCGGGATAGCTCACACTCGTTGGGCTACACATGGCGAACCGAATGATATCAATGCGCATCCGCATTTTTCCTCGACCCAAAAATTGGCAATTATCCATAACGGGATCATTGAGAATTACAATGTACTTAAACAGGAGTTACAACAACGTGGATATGTTTTCAGAAGTGATACTGATACCGAGGTATTAATGTATCTTATCGAAGATATCATGACCAAGGAGAAGCAGCCGTTAGCTGAAGCAGTACGAATAGCTCTTACGCAGGTAACCGGAGCTTATGCTATTGTTATTATTTCACAGGATGAACCTGATTTACTGATTGCTGCCCGTAAAGGCAGTCCCATGGTGGTTGGGATTGGTGAAGGCGAGTATTTTATCGCGTCCGATGCTGCTCCACTTGTTGAGTTTACCCGCCAGGTAGTCTATCCCGGCGAAGAAGAAGTTATCTCAATCAGTCTTGCTGAAGGTCTGAAAATCCGTACCATCACTGATATTGAAAAAACACCTTATGTCCAGACTCTTGAAATCAACCTGAGTGCCCTTGAGAAAGGGGGTTTCGACCATTTTATGCTTAAGGAAATCTATGAACAGCCGCGAACTGTGCGTGATAGCATGCGTGGCCGTTTACATATGGACCAGGGAATTATTGTTCTGGGAGGTATTCAGGACTATCTGAGGAAGTTTCTGACTGCAAGGCGGATCATTATTGTAGGTTGTGGTACGTCATGGCATGCCGGCATTGTTGGAGAGTATTTAATAGAAGAACTTGCACGAATTCCGGTTGAAGTAGAATATGCTTCCGAATTCCGGTACCGGAATCCGTTGATTTACGAGGATGATATTGTAATTGCCATTTCACAGTCGGGTGAAACCGCTGATACACTGGCAGCTATCGAAATGGCTAAATCGAGAGGAGCAACAATTATAGGGATTTGCAATGTAGTTGGATCGTCAATTCCAAGAGCCACCCACGCGGGTTCATACACTCATGCAGGACCTGAAATTGGGGTAGCCTCAACAAAAGCATTTACCTCCCAGGTTACAATTCTTACCTTACTGGCTCTGATGCTTGCCGAGAAAAAAGGTACTATTTCAGCTTCGCGTTACTACCGTTTGTTACACGAGTTCAACTCAATACCTGAAAAAATTGAAAAAACACTCAAATGCAACGATCAGGTAAAAGAAATAGCTAAAGTATTCAGCCATGTATCAAACGCATTATACCTGGGCAGAGGAATTAATTTCCCGATTGCTCTTGAAGGTTCACTTAAACTGAAAGAGATTTCGTATATACATGCCGAAGGTTATCCGGCAGCTGAAATGAAACACGGCCCAATAGCTCTCATAGATGAGGAAATGCCTGTGGTTGTAATAGCTACCCGCAAAGGACAATACGAAAAAGTAGTCAGTAATATTATGGAAGTAAAAGCCCGCAAGGGGAAAATTATTGCCATAGTATCCGAAGGCGAAGAACAGGTTCGCGATCTGGCCGATTACTGTATAGAAATTCCTGAATGTGATGAATTACTGGTACCCTTATTGGCTACCATCCCCTTGCAGCTGCTCTCCTATCATATTGCACTGCTGCGCGGCTGCAACGTGGATCAGCCGCGGAATTTGGCGAAGTCGGTAACGGTGGAGTAACTGTATTTTATAATCTTATAGGGTAACTGTGAGTTATCCCAGAAGAACAAACATATTTCAAATAGCAGGCAGCTTAGTGCTGCCTGCTATTCTTATTTTAAAAAACTAAGTTTGATATATCTGAGCATATCTGAAAATACTAATATCCCGGATGTAGTGATTTAACCTGAAAGGTGAATGTCTAATATATTTCTAATGAATAGGTTCGCATAAATCTGTTTTTAAATCAAAGATCTGTTTCTCCTAAGCCGTTTTCATCAATTCAATCGGTTACAAGTTGAATTCAGAGTGGAATGAAGCAAACATTTTTCAATTGTGTATTCTTTACATATCAATTGCATTACTATTTTTCTTTACTTTGATCATACCAATATGCTGAATCCTGCTACGGTCTGCAACTTATAGCTTTTTACATTCTATTCATGAATATTATACCTGTAAATCCACGCAAATCGCTTAACAAAGCTTTCCTGAAACAAAAGCCCCGGCGAAGCGAGATTGAATTATTTAAAGCCAACCTAATAGTCTTGCTTGATCATATTGATGAAATTGAACGCGAGGAAAATCAGAAAAATCATATTCTCCACTTCCTGCGTGATACGTATTATAAGGATACCAACGAAATAAATACCAAGGATACAAAGGACCTGGTAATACATCTTGGGAAAACGAACAAGGATAAAGTAGGTGTAATTATCGAAGCCAAAAGGCCGGGGAATAAATCAGAAATGATTTCCGCAGCCAAACCCAATGTAAAAGCATTGCAGGAACTGGTGCTTTATTACCTGCGCGAACGCATCGAAGAAAACAATATCGACATTAAATACCTGATTGCGACCAATGTGTACGAATGGTTTATTTTCGAAGCGGCTACCTTCGAGAAACTATTTTACCGGAACAAAGCGTTTGTAAAACACTACGAGCAATGGCGCGATGGGCAAAAAGTAACCAAAGATACCAGCCTGTTTTACAACGATATTGCCAAACCGTTTATCGACGAATTAACCGATGAAATAACCTGCACTTATTTCGATATCAGGCAGTACGAAACCATACTGCGCAATGCCGACAAGGAAGACGATAAACGACTGATTGCATTGCAAAAACTACTTTCGCCCAGCCACCTGCTCAAAGTTCCTTTTGCCAACGACAGCAATGCGCTGAACGATAAATTTTATAAGGAACTGCTGCATATTATCGGGCTCGAAGAGGTAAAGGAAGGCTCAAAGAATATTATACGCCGTAAACTTGCCAACAGGCAAACCGGATCGCTGCTCGAAAATACCATCAATATTCTGATTACCGACGATTCGTTGCGCCGTATCCGCGACAAGGCCGCTTATGGTGAAACCCGCGATGAGCAATTGTTCAATATCGCGCTCGAACTCTGCCTTACCTGGATTAACCGTGTGCTGTTTTTAAAACTGCTCGAAGGCCAGCTTATTACCTATCATAAAGGCGATGCTGATTACCGCTTCCTGAACAGCGAAATGATTGCGGATTACGATGAGTTGTACAAACTTTTTCACCAGGTGCTGGCGCGAAATATTGGCGAACGCACACCCAATGTACAGCACAAATACAGCAAAGTGCCGTATCTCAACAGTTCGTTGTTCGAAATATCGGAACTCGAAAGCCTTACACTTAAAATTAATTCGCTCGATAATTCCGAAACCCTCGAACTTACCGGAACCACCATTCTGAAGGACGAACGCAAGAAAAACACAGCACTTCCCGCATTGGAATATCTTTTCAAATTCCTTGATGCTTACGACTTTGCCAGCGAGGGCGGCGAAGATATAGCCGAGGAAAATAAAACCATTATCAATGCCTCGGTATTGGGTAAGGTGTTTGAAAAGATAAACGGCTATAAGGACGGCTCCATATTTACACCCGGTTTTATTACCATGTATATGAGCCGGCAATCGCTGAGGCCTGCCGTAATACAGAAATTTAACGCGCATTTTAAAACAGCCGGAATAGCCGAATCCAACACTTTCGAAGAGCTTTATAACCATATTGATAAGGTTGATATTAAAACCGCCAACGAAATCGTTAATTCACTGAGAGTTTGCGATCCGGCGGTGGGTTCGGGGCATTTCCTGGTATCGGCATTAAATGAAATTATCCTTATAAAATCGGAGCTGGGCATATTAGCCGATGCAACCGGAAAGCGGCTGCGCGATTACGAATTCACCATCGAAAACGATGAGCTTATCATTACCGACGAGCATGGTCTGTTCGCCTATAACCATCTGAACAAGGAAAGCCAGCGTGTGCAGGAAACCATTTTCGGCGAGCGGCAAACCATAATCGAAAATTGTCTGTTTGGAGTGGATATCAATCCCAACTCGGTAAAAATATGCCGGCTGCGGTTGTGGATCGAACTGCTTAAAAGCTCGTACTATCTCCCTTCACCTGTGGGGGAAGAACCGGGATTGAGGCTGGAAACGCTGCCCAATATCGATATCAATATTAAATGCGGCAACTCGCTGATAAGCCGTTACGCGCTGGATGCCGATATTAAAAAAGCGCTGAAACGCAGCAAATGGAATATTAAGGATTACCAGATAGCCGTAATGAGCTACCGCAATGCCCATAGTAAAGATGAAAAACGGGCAATGGAAGACCTGATACGCACCATTAAAAATGATTTTGAAACCGAAGTACAAACCAGCGACAAACGCTTTGTCCGCCTCAGCAAAACCAAAGGCGAACTGTTTAACCTTACCATGCAGGGCCAGTTGTTCGATAAATCGAAAAAGGAACTTGCCGAATGGAATAATAAAGTGGCCGAACTATCCGCCCTGATTACCAAACTGGAAAAGGAAATAGAAGAAATAAAGAACAACGCTATTTATAAAAATGCCTTTGAGTGGCGCTTCGAGTTTCCCGAAGTGCTGAATGATGAAGGAGATTTTGTGGGGTTTGATGTGGTAATTGGGAATCCGCCGTATGTATATAGGAATTCAGAAATTGAGGCATTTAAAGAATACTTCAAGTCTAAATTCTATAATAATTCGGGGAATTATGATTTGTATAAATATTTTATTGAACAAGCAATTGAAATAACAAAGAAAAATTATTTTCATTCCTTCATTACTAATTCATCCTTTATTCTTCAAACTTCATTTGAAAAAACAAGAAAATATTTGCTCGAGAATTCTTCAATTCTAATACTTGCTCCCTTAGGACCAAATGTATTCGATGAAGCTACTGTTGACTCTGCTGTATATATTCTCCAAAAAATCAAGCTTGAAGACAATTTGATCAGAACTATTGTACCAACTATGCCAAGATTAATTTCTGAAACCAAGTCATACAATATAAACCAAAAAAGATTTCTATCCAATGATGGGCTTGTTTTTGACTATTTGTTACAAAGTGATCAATTTCAGTTGGTTAACAGATTATTGTCAAGTTTTCCTTCTATGGAGAGAGGCTTTGAATTTGGTGTAGGGATAAATACGGGATACATTAAATCTGATTTAACCTCTGATTTCAAAATTGATGAGAGATATCATCCAATGGTACCTGGCACTGGAATATCTAGATATGGTGATGTAAATGCTAAAGGATACATTATGTATGATAAAGATTTTGTAAAGAGTAAAGGAAAATTGGGAAGATCATTGCCTGATGAAAGATTCTTTACACATCCAAAGATTTTAGTTGTTAGAACAAGAAATCTATCATTGAAACAAAGGATTATTGCCACAATAGACTTCGAACAAAAATATAACTTAAATAGATTATCAAATATAATACCTCGAAGTGGGTATTCCATTGAAGGGCTATTAGCTGTACTTAATTCAAAGCTTTATAATTGGTTATTTTCCAACAGGTATTATGATTATGAGATAAAGCCTATTTATTTAAGGAACTCTCCATTGTGTAATGTGAACGATAAATATCTTTGTCTCTGTTCAAAACAAATTCTCGAAGCCAAAAAGCAAGGCCAGGATACAACTGCTTTGGAGCAGCAGGTTGATGAATTGGTTTACCAGCTTTATGGGATAACGGAGGAGGAGAGGGGGGTGATAGAGGGTGCTTGATAAATACAAACCAAAAGAAAGAGAAAGGTGCGGCGCACCGTCAATATTTGTAGCAAAAGCAAACACGATTAAAATCAGGTGCAGCGCACCGTAATAAAACAAACAAAAAGAAAAATATTCCGGTGCTCTGCACCTTGTGTCAAAAAACCACATTGTTGCTACAAATATTTTGGTGCGCTGCACCCAGATGTGATGAAATATCCAGTTTTACGAAAATGGGTGAAAGAAAAAATTATTCCAGCCTAAAGCAAAAACAAGGTGCATCGCACTGCCCATTTTTGTAGCAAACGATCATACAACAAACTATTAAGGTGCAGCACACCGCCAATATTTGTAGCAAAACAACAAAATACATAAAAATCAGGTGCAGCGCACCGTAATATATATAATATGGCCAATACCTATACAAATTGTTATTTTCATCTCGTTTTTGCTGTAAAAAACCGTGAGAGCTTAATTAAAAAACATTGGAAAGATGAATTGGAGATGTATATTACCGGAATAATCCAAAACCACCAGCATAAAGTGCTGGCAATTGGTTCAATGCCTGATCATATTCATATCTTTATCGGATACAATGTAAATCAGCTAATACCTGATTTGGTTGAAGAAATTAAAACATCGAGTAACTCCTGGATCAAACAAAAGGGGTATTCTAAATTCAAATTTGTATGGCAAAATGGGTATGGAGCATTTACAAATTCGCGTTCGCAAATTGATCAGGTTATAAAATACATTCGAGGTCAGGAAGAACATCATCGCAAAAAAACGTTCAAAGAAGAATATCTGGAAATTCTTAAGAAAAATGAAATAGAATATAAAGATGAATATCTGTTCGATTTCATTGATAACGTCTCAGAATGGGAATAAATAATATTGCGGTGCGCGGCACCTTTCGGCTAATATATATTGTGCCTCTACAAATATTGATGGTGCGTTGCACCGCTCCCGCGCGAATCCTTTCGCGTGGTTTTGTAATTCGAAAACATATCATTCAGCAATCCTTTTTCTCCCTGCGCTGCTGTTCTCATAAAGCAAATTTAAACAATATCAGTTAATCACGCGAAAGGAGTAGCGCGGGAACGTGGCCAGCAAGATAAGGTCATCTTTCAGGATTCAATTTTCCTTGCTTTTGTTCTTTATCGGTTAATGTTATTGGAACCATCCCACTCTCTAATGCATTTTGAAAATAGCTGTTCATCCAAACAACTTCGATCCTTACATAGCATTGTCCTTTTGTATCCTTTGTAATTGTTTCAATTTGCCGCTTTTGCCAACCATTCATTTCTGTAAGAATAGAATTATAAAGCTCATTTTCATATCCACTAATAAAGACCATACATTTCGCTTCATTTGAAAGTTCAAGTAATTCTTTATGAAATTTTTCATCATTAGCATCTATGTTATAACCAGCGGTTCTGTCACCCAAATACGGAGGGTCAAGATATAAAAGGGTTGCGGGTCTATTAATGTATCGATGAATCAGTTTCTTTGCATCTTTATTTTCAATTCGCACAGATTTAAGTCTTTCAATCACGCGTTCCATGCGTTCAGGTAAATTATTCCATCTATTAACACGTGCATCATGACCATTTCGTGAATACGAATCTGAATAAGAGAAACCACCTTTTTCTTCACCAAAAACACCATTAACAGCCATCATAGATTGCACTAAAAATATCCTTGCCCGTTCAAGTTTACTCATTTTTTTATGTGGCTTTCGTGCTATTGATAGTTCTTCCTCTGAGTATGGCGTCAAATCAATTGCTCGATATAATGCATCAAAATTATTTCTTAATTGCTCAAAGAAATTTATAATGTTGCTATCTATATCATTAATAACTTCGATTGGTGCCTGTCTTTTTCTAAGAGTTAAAGCAGCTGAACCACAAAATGCTTCAACCCAACAATTATGAG
Source organism: Bacteroidales bacterium (assembly GCA_038204995.1). Lineage (GTDB taxonomy): Bacteria > Bacteroidota > Bacteroidia > Bacteroidales > UBA4417 > UBA4417. The sequence goes on from JBBRCH010000071.1 coordinate 8,446, forward strand.
GAGGTAGATTTTCACATAGCTTTAAAGCAATCTTATTCTTTGAACCAAAGTAACCAAATGGTGCATTAATTTTTTTTCTATTTTTTTCTTTATGTATTGGCACTGAACTCATTTCTTTCCCCCTTTTTTCTTATTAGCAAAAAGTCTTTGATATGCTTCGGCATCACCATCTGGCTCAAACATATCTAAAGTGTAAATTGCATATTCTTCTTCAATGACATCAAACATTTTTTTTGTCTTACCGTCAATGTTCTTTTTTATATCAACTTCAATAGTGTTTTTGTATTGTAAAAAATGATAATTCGCTTCAACCGTTTCTGATCCACCAACACGGTGTATCCTATCTAATGATTGTAAATATTGAGCACAGTTATAGGTCAAATCATAATATATAGCATGATGACAGGTTTTATGAAGTGAAATAGATTCTGCACAAGCAGCAGGATTAGCAATTAAAATGTCTAAGCCGCTTGTAGTGTCGACAAATTCATCCCTTATCTTTTCTCTCGTTTCTTCATCTCTAAAGGATGAGCCTTCTATCGGAGTATGACCATAAATCTTTTTACAGTTTAGCCCTTCTTGTCTAAGATGTTTTTCAATTAGCTTTATGGTATCAATAAAGTTTGACCATATCACAATTTTTTCCTTTTTCTTTCTAAGTAACTTAACCAACGAAATTAAATGCGTGATTTTTGCAGGAACTTCTATACTATCGTATCGTCTTATTATACTTTTAAGGTCTGTTAAATCATTTAGTAGTCTTTCATCATATTCATCAATAGCAGTATTAAGAAGTTTTGGATATGAAACCGATTGACGAAGTCGCATAATGCGCCCGCGCCCTATTTTGTTTATGAATTCAATATTTTTAAAATACTCTTTTTTTGAATAATCTGCTATTCTTTTATAAATTGCGTCATAAATTGTCCTTTCATATTTCCCCATTTCAATGACATAAGGGATCAGAAAATTTTGAGGTTTTAATTTCAAATCAGTTTTTCTGACTCTATAAAAAAGCGGCCCGATATATTCATCCAATGTATTTTTAACCAAATTTGTATTTCTTCGTTCTTCATTAACTTTGATGCTTGCTTTCATAGCAGCAGGAATAGGGTTTTGATTAGGCCAAAGAAAATCAAAAAGATTAAAAATATCAGTATAGCTTTTAGGCATCGGAGTACCTGTAAGAACACATCTATATCGTGCTCGCTCTGCTTGTTGTAGTATTGCCTGAGCCCAATTTCCTTTTATTTGTTTAATATAATGCGCTTCGTCAACAACAAAGAACGCTTTAACATCTTTCAGTTTTAGAAATTGATTTACTTCTTTTTTATCTGATAACAATGTTTGGAAACTTGTCAAGTACAACTCGGCTCTGTGTTCTGGGATAGTATAGTAATGATTTTTTCTTTGGCTTTTATTTCCTCCAGCCATTATGATGTGGTGAGGATTTCTCCCCAAAGTTTCAAAAAATTCATTTTTCCATGGGCCAAAAGAAGAGGGAGGGCCAACAACAAAAAGAGTATTCACTTTACCTTCTAGTCGCAGTTTTTCATATACTGTTATAACGACAGTTGTTTTACCACTTCCTGGAACAGAAAAATTAGCTCCGTTACCTAATAAGTAAAGGTGATAGGCCGCTTTAAGTTGATGTATCTTTAAAGATCTTTTAATGTTGTCTGAAACAAATTCTTTGAAATAGTCAAAACTTAGTTTATCAAATTTACCATTTTTATAATCTGCAGCAGTCCGCTTAAGGTTCTCAAAGTTTAAGTTTACAATTTCCAATTCTTTAGAGTATTGTTTCGCTGAATTACTTAAGCTAAATAAAACTCCTTCTTTTTCGAAATATTTGGTAATCTTTAAAAAAAGTTGTTGATCCAGGTCGGCAGAATAACCATTCTTGGAAAAGTCGAATTTGAAGTTCCAAAAAGACAGTTGGCTTTTACCAATAGCATCAATTGAGCTACAATCGTCAATAAGGATCAAATTATTATTTAGAATGTCTATTAACACTATTATTTCCTTTTAAACTTATTTTGTAGTTTTCGCTTTTCTTTCTTTGCATCATATAACAAATGTTCCAATTCGTTCGCTCGGATTTGAATCTCTCTTGTTAATTTCATTGCATCATCTAATCTGTCTATCCCGATGGCCTTAATGTCCATGTTTGGATGATTTAGTTTATCAAGAGCAATAGTTAACAATTCTAATGGAGTATCTTGCTCTTTCTTTTGTTCAAAGAAATCATAAGCTTTTTTAACATGCCAGATTACATCTTTTGCATATTTGTTCCCCCAAATTATGTCTTTAGTTTTTTCATCAACCTGTTTTCCTTCTTCATCTGTAGTTTCTTCCTGAGGCAGTTTAAAATCTATTTTGGCTAATTCAAAGAGCTCTTTTTTTGAGTTAGAATTAGAAAGCAACTTAGGGATATCTCGCATTATTTGATGCGCCTTTTTGTTTAATCCATCTATCTCACGTTTTCTAATTATCTTAAAAGCAGCATTTTCAATCCTGCCTATTTCATCTTCTTGAATACCAAGTTTAATCCTTTGTTTTTCATCCTTTAATTTTTTATAGACAAGTTTGTAGTAATCTAAAAAAGCCTGCCACCTTCCTTCACTATCTCCTCGTCCCTCCGAAATGGTATTATAGTGTCCGGGACGATCTAAATACTCTAAATATTTATCTATACATTCGAGAGGTTTCAAATACTCTTCTTCAAATTCCTTCACTTTTTTCTTTAATTCGTTTCCGGACAAACTAGAGAAATTGGAATCGTCTAATAGTTGTTCTTCAATAGACATCCCCATTGCTATTTTTCTTTTAACTGAAAGAGCTTTGTCAAAATTATAGTAAACTGCTTCGCCTCTTCTATGATATTGCAATCTATTTTCTATTTGCTCTATTTCTAACAGCGTTGTTGTAGGTTCAGTTTCGTGAGGTCCCGGTAATATAACTACTTCTAAATATTTAAATTTCTCATTTCCCGGATTTAAATCTAATAGCTTTTCAAAAGCCATTTTTCTTCTATTTCCATTAATAAGGAATCCATCGACAGTAATTACAGCCTTCTCATCTTGTCCCTCTTTTAATAGCGAATTAATGAGTTCTTCTGTAGGTTCAGGATCCTTTAACTCAAGAAATCTTTTAAGCTTCGATTGGGCAAACTCTGTCGTTTCATTTAGTGATCCTTTACTGTTTTCCCATGTTAGAACATCAGATGCTATCCGTCCATTGTCTTTTCTGAATCGTAAAAGCTCAATAGGTACCTTGTAAGCTTTTCTTACTTTATTCTTGACCTTATCGTCACGGAATGGAATGGCCTTATCATTTGATATTTCTATCCTGGCGTTTGCTATTTCTGAAGCAAATTCTTCAATTACAGGTCTTGGCTGATTCTTTAAATTCGTATTCATTCCTTATCTTGTTTTATATTTTGACAATACTTCAAAAGCAAATGCACTTGCATTTCTAGCTGCTATTTCTTGATATCCTTTAGCGTCTGTTTCAGACTTATTAAATAACAAATCTGATATTCCCCTTACAATTAAGAACTGAATATCCCCATTCGCATGACAAGCGGTATAAAACCCACTACCTTCCATTTCAACAGCTACAGTATCATTGTATGAATGATATATTAATTTAAACACTTGTGATCTTATTTCTGCAACAACTTTTTCACCCGCAGCAATCGGTTTAGTTAAAACTTTTAATTTCTTTTTTCTATGGTTAATTGGTAATCTCAATTTCCAATCCTGCTTTTTTGCATCAGCTTTAGCTCTTTCAAATATTTCATACGATGACATTCCAACTACTGGTCGAGGCAAGAACCCAGATTTAGCAACTTTGCCACTCTCATAACCGTAAACCTTTTCAACCGCCACGACATCGCCTAGATTTAAATCTTTAACACCGCCAGCAATGCCTACAAACATTATAACCTCAGGATTAAAGTAATTTATAGCTCGTTCTGTTTGCATCGCACAAGTGTTATTGCCTGCACCTACTTCAGCAATACCAACATTCCAATCATGGTATTCTCCTTTAAAAATTCCTTGCTCATAAACATTTCCCTTAGGATGAATTAGTTCCTCCAGAAGAGTAAGATGTTTCTTCACTGCAAGATATTCCAAAGGAATTGCTGTTAAGATAACTGCTTTCGGAGGTGAAATTTCTGATTTTTTTTTCAGCATCTTAATTTTAGTTCTACTCTACACTATTATCTAAAAAGTGCATACCATCTATTCGGGGGCTTACTTTCATTATTTATAATCTGACTATTGCAAATAACCTCCATCTACTCAAATATCCCCGTCCAAAATTGTAATTCAGGCAGTAAATAATAAAAGCTTATTTACAATCAATTAATCAGTAACAAATATAGGATTTTTGTATTTCCAAAACTTTACAGTTTTTTTTATTTTGTTTAATCACTTTTTAGGGTGGCAGGGGAGGATTTTTCTACTGATGTGCGCTAAATGGTTAGCATCATTGGTGATGTACACAAACAAAAATCCCCGCCACCTCACGGGCAGAGATGTATACAAACTACTATTTGCTATTAACTTTTCACTATCAAATGATCAAACAATTTTGCTCAACGCCATACTCGGCTTGCGCGCGCTTGTAGCGCATGCTCTCCGGCTGGCAAGGATTTGCAATAAGTGTCAACGTTAAAACCCCGTTTGCACAATTCTATCTTCTGCCACATAAAGCAAAGCGGGTTTTTTCAATCTCAAAACCAACCGTCTCAGTTAAGTTTTGCAGGAAAACAGAAGTTAGAAAGGATTAGCTATATTTGAAGAAAAATTCGCATGTCGGATTTAAGTAAAATATATTTGTTCAGAATGACGCATATAGGGAATATTCCGCATATTCTTGAATATGGCATAACTCATATATCATCAGCAAATGCGAACAAAAATTACATACCCATTGGTGATCCTAGCCTTATCAGCAACCGGAATTCTTTTTTAATGCCAAATGGCAAAACATTAGGGCAGTATATTCCGTTTTATTTCGGGGTACGAATGCCAATGCTCTATGTAATTCAACACGGATACAATGGTGTTAGCACCACACAGGCCGAAGAAATTGTATATTGCACCAGCAATGTTCAGGCGATAATCAATCACAATCTACCTTTTGTGTTTACTAACGGCCATGCGGTAGATAATTTTTCATCATTTTACCATGCATCACAAATTTCCCAAATAGGATCTATCATCGATACCAAGGCTATACACGCCAAGTATTGGAAAGATGAATATGACCTTGATCTGAAACGCCGCAAAGAAGCAGAGTTCCTTGTTGAAGAGGATCTTCCTCCTACAACCATAATTGGATGGGTTGTGTATAATGAAAAAGCAAAAACACGATTACTGGAAATGGGAATAGCTGCTTCAAACATTCATATAGATTCTGAATCTTATTTTTAAGCCATGATACAATATATAGAAGGAGATTTATTGGAAAGCAAAGCCGAAGCTCTTGTTAACACTGTTAATACGGTCGGCATTATGGGTAAGGGTATTGCATTGCAGTTTAAAAACCACTTTCCCTCTAATTACAAGCGTTACGCAAAGGCGTGTAAGGAGAAGCAGGTGAAAGTCGGCAGCCTGTTTATATTGGAAGACACTTCATTATTGGGAGGCAAAAAAAAGATAATAAATTTCCCAACTAAAACGGATTGGCGTAAACCGTCGGAATACAGTTACATTGAAAACGGTTTAATTGAACTATCAAAATATATTCAGGAGAATTCGATAAAATCAATAGCAATTCCGCCTTTAGGAACCGGCAACGGAGGTCTGGATTGGAACAAAGTAAAAGCCTTGATTGAGAAATACTTGTCGGATTTGGAATGTGATATACAGATTTATCTTCCTAATGTTCTGATAAAGGAAGTCCTGAAAAAAGAACGGGTGAAATTAACGCCTGCCCGTGCAATGTTATTATCAGTACTTTTCGAATTGGTACGAAACGGCGAATTTGTTTCGGAATTTGCTGCCGAAAAAGTTGCCTATTTTTTACAGCGTTTTGGGGCAAAGGATTATTTCAAACTGGAATTTGAGCCTAATTTTTATGGCCCGTACTCGGGAAAGGTAAAGCATGTTTTGTATTATATGAATGGAAGCTATATAAGTGGATATAGTGCCAAAGACAAAAAACCTTTTGAAGAACTGGGCTTAATGTTTGATGCTGAAAAGGAGGTAACTGAATACCTGGATATTCCGGAAAATGCAGGTTGCAAAGAGACTGTTCAAAAAACAAAAGCATTCCTGTCAGGATTTTACTCGGCGTTCGCGTTAGAATTGTTGTCGAGCATTGATTTTATCATGAAGGAAAACAATGTGAACTCAATTGAAGAAATAACGAGACATCTTGAAAAATGGAGTGACCGAAAGAAAACATTATTTACTAATCCTAATTATATATCCCTGGCAGTTAATAATTTGAATAAACATTTGGGTTAAATTCAAGTGCACCGCTGCCGCACGAACTACTCTCACGTCAGGTAATCCTTTCGAGTGGTAAGATCATTTTGACCAAAATATCGGGATAAGTCACAACTATAATTTCCACAATGATGAAAGAGGAGGAAGATCGGACGATGAAGTTGTTCAAAGTAAATGTAAAATCAAGGGGCAAGTTGAAGTCGAACGCAATATTGATCAAAAAACTATTTCGTTAACAATGCAAAGTTAAAAAGCAACTTGGTTCCATATCCCTGATACGCGGTTTTTACATTACTTTTGTACTATGTTTTACCGCCGCAAAATTATATTAGCCTTGTTGCAACTCTTCGAAGGAGAGCTTGAAAAAATACGGCTTCAAAAACTGCTGTTTATGCTGGGCCAAAAGCAGCAGGCTTCTGTTTATGATTTTGTACCTTATAAGTTTGGATGCTTTTCGTATTCGGCCAATGCCGATTTAACGGCTATGGTAAAACACGGAATACTTACTGAGACAGAAACTTCATTTGCCATACTTCAAAAGGACGATTACCTTAAAATGGTAAAAGATGCAGATTATAAATTATTACATGAAACAAAAAAGCTATACGGTACAATGAATACCGAAGCTTTAATGAAACATACCTATATTAATTATCCGTATTGGGCAACCCATAGCGTTAAGGCTAAGGAGATGCTTACCTCAGCCGAATACCGCAAAGTAACCGAGAGCATACCTGATTCGGATAAAACTATTTTGTTTACCATTGGCTACCAGGGAATATCACTCGAAGAATATCTGAACCGTTTGATAAAAAATAGTATCAAAGTTTTGGTTGATGTACGTAACAATCCGCAAAGTATGAAATACGGATTCAGCAAAAGCCAGCTTATGCGGTACTGTGGCAACCTTGGGATTACATATATGCATTTCCCTGATGTCGGGATACAATCCGATCAACGGCAGGAACTGAATACACAGGCTGATTTCGATCGTTTATTTGCAACATACCGGTTAAATAATTTAACTCAGACCATCACTACACAAAAAGAAATATTACATTTACTTGAACAGCATAAACGTATTGCATTAACATGTTTTGAGGCTGATACCTGCCAATGCCACCGAACCCATCTGGCCAGGGCTATAGAGGCTTTACCCGGCTTTGAATATGAAGTAAAACATATATAAAATGACTTTAACCCGTGTATTAATCACGGTTAAAACCTATCCGACAATTTCATCGAAATACGATGAATTGGTGTGTACGGCAGGTTTCCGTGAAGATGGAAGCTGGATACGGATATATCCGGTTCCATTTCGCAAAAAAGCTTATTCGGAACAGTATAGTAAATACGATTGGATTGAGCTTGACCTGGTTAAAAACGAGCGCGATTTCCGGTCCGAAAGTTTCAGACCCCGTTTACTCGAAAGTGAAATTGATATTGTTGGTCATATCGATACCACTCATAACTGGGCAGAGCGAAAAAATATTGTTCTGCAAAATGTATATTATAATCTCCCGGAGCTAATTGCCAATGCCAAGGACAAAACGAAGTTTACTTCACTGGCTGTTTTCAAACCGACTAAAATCATTGATTTTGCTGCCGAAAAGGTTGACGGGGAATGGAGTCGCGAAAAACTCGAAAAGCTAAAACAACTCAATTTGTTTGATACATCGAGGTCGGACAACAAACTTGAAGTTGTGAGGAAATTACCCTATAAATTTTCATTCAAACTCAATGATGAAACAGGCAAAGAGCGAAAGATGATGATTGAAGACTGGGAAACCGGGCAATTGTTCTGGAAACAGATGGCTAAATATGAGGGGGATGAGCGTAAAGCTATTGCCGATGTGAAAAGCAAATACCTTGATGATCTGGCAAGGACCAAAGACCTTTACTTCTTTTTGGGCACAACACAGGTACACCATTGTGTTGCGCCAAATCCTTTTATTATAATCGGCGCCTTTTATCCTAAAATTGAATTACAAACCAGCTTGTTTTAAAAGCAATCATAACATCAGTATAGCTCCGTTGGAGCAAATCCACTTTCGTTGAGTATGTTTCACTAAGTTGTAATGTGCAGGCATTGGCACATGATACGACAGCCGGGCTGCATTTAAATCAAAGCACTATTTCTCCTGAGCCACAATCACCGCTTCCACTGGCTGCAACCTATTCACTCATATTTAAGTGAAACACTTATCTGGAATAATTCCATATTAACAATTTCAAGCTAAATTCTTTGTCTATTGTTATTTCAATAACAAAAAGAAATTAATTTTGCAGAAAATTTCAACTCATGAATTTATCGCACATAGAACACATCGGAATTGCTGTTAAAAGTCTGGATATCAGTATTCCATACTGGGAAAAAGTATTCGGGCTGAAATGCTATGCAATTGAGGAAGTCGCCGACCAGCGGGTGAAGACCGCATTTTTTATGGTAGGCCAAACCAAGATCGAATTGCTCGAAAGCACCGATCCTGAAGGACCCATCGGAAAATTCCTTGAGAAAAAAGGCGAAGGTATTCATCATATTGCTTTTGCTGTAAAGGATATTGAAAATGCTTTGACCGAAACCGAAGCCAACGGCATTCAGCTTATCGACAAACAGTCGCGTAAGGGCGCCGAAGGCATGAGCATCGGCTTTTTGCACCCAAAATCTACTTTTGGCGTGCTTACAGAATTGTGTGAGAATAAAAGTACTTAGTATTTAGTGCATGGTGCATGGTTTTAGAAGCCGGAGTTGACCCTAACCCCTAAATCCTAAACCCTATCAATTATCTAACTCCAATAAAACACAATGGCAATCGAAGACAAAATCAAGCAGTTGCATGATATACGTGAGCTTGCAAAACTGGGTGGTGGCCAGAAACGCATAGACTCGCAACACAAAAAAGGTAAATTCACTGCCCGCGAACGCGTCGACCTGCTGCTCGACGAAGGCAGTTTTGAAGAATTCGATATGTTTGTCTCGCACCGCTGCACGGATTTTGGCATCGAAAACGAAAAGTATCTTACTGATGGCGTAATTACAGGTTTTGGAACTATCGACGGCCGCCTGGTGTATGTTTTCTCGCAGGACTTTACTGTTTTCGGAGGTTCCCTTAGCGAAGGATATGCAAAAAAAATATGCAAGGTGATGGATCAGGCCATGAAAGTAGGTGCCCCGGTTATTGGCATTAATGATTCGGGTGGCGCACGCATACAGGAAGGCATTCAGAGCCTGGCTGGTTATGCTGAGATTTTCCAGCGCAATATCATGGCATCAGGTGTTATTCCGCAATTATCTGCCATTTTCGGCCCCTGTGCAGGCGGAGCCGTTTACAGCCCTGCCCTTACTGATTTTATCATTATGTCGAAAACAAACAGCTATATGTTTGTTACCGGCCCGAAAGTAGTAAAAACCGTTACCGGTGAAGTGGTAACCGACGCGGAACTTGGTGGAGCCATGGTTCATGGTTCGAAATCAGGGGTTTCGCATTTTGTTGCCGAAGACGAACAGGAAGGAATCCTTCTTCTGCGCAAGCTGCTTAGTTATTTGCCCCAAAACAATCTCGAAGATCCGCCACTTATCCCATGTATGGATCCGATTGACCGCCTCGAAGAATCTCTGAATTATATTGTTCCTGAAAACCCGAACAAACCTTATGATATCAAGGATGTTATCCACCTGATTGCCGATAACAATGAATTTCTGGAAGTTGCACGCCACTTTGCTCCCAATATTGTAACAGGATTTGCACGTTTCAATGGTATGTCGGTAGGAATTGTAGCTAATCAGCCCAGTTATCTGGCAGGGGTACTTGACATCAATGCTTCGCGCAAGGCGGCACGTTTCGTCCGTTTTTGCGATGCTTTCAATATCCCTATTCTTACTTTGGTTGACGTTCCGGGATTCCTTCCGGGCACGGCGCAGGAATATGGCGGAATTATTATTCACGGAGCCAAACTGCTTTTCGCGTACGGTGAAGCAACCGTTCCCAAAGTCACAATAATTCTCCGGAAAGCCTATGGCGGTGCATATGATGTGATGAGTTCCAAACATTTGCGAGGAGATATAAATTATGCCTGGCCATCTGCCGAAATCGCTGTTATGGGTCCGAAAGGCGCTATTGAAGTGCTTTACAATAAAAAGCTTTCCGAAATTGAAGATCCATCCGAAAGAGAAGTTGAATTTCATAAATATGAAGCAGAATATAGAGCCAAATTCGCAAATCCTTATGATGCAGCAAAATATGGCTTTATAGATGATATTATTGTACCTCGTAACACGCGTTTCAGGATTATCCGGGCTTTTCAGGCTTTATCAACCAAAAAAGATACCAACCCTCCAAAGAAACATTCAAACCTGCCGTTATGATGTTATCAATACTTCTGCTTAAAGAATCCGGAACCCATGTGCAAAGCGCAGCTGCTGAGGAATTTGGCCGGATGGATCCCACGGGAATTGCAATGGCAGTTATTGCCATGACAATTGTTCTATCCTCACTAACGCTCCTATATATCACATTTAAATATCTGGCCAAACTGTACAATGTCGACTTTAAAAAGCTCTTTAAAAAAAGACAACATCATGAAGATCAGGTAGATAAAGCACCTGTCGATATCCCGGAAGAGACTCTTGCTGCCATATCACTGGCATTGTATCTTTATCAAATGGAGTTGCAGGGATTGGAGGATGCAGTAATGACTTTCAAAAATGCAGCTAAAACATATTCTCCATGGAGTTCAAAAATTTATGGATTACGCAGAACCCCTAAAAGCTAAAAAATGAAGAACTTTAAACTCACCATAAATGGTAATATATACGATGCCGAAATTATAGGTTTCGAAGATAATATTGCTGAAGTAGCAATAAACGGTGTGGCTTATTCTGTTGAGATCAGCAGGAAACAGCAGAGCACTAAAACACCAAAATTAGTCAGGACCATGGCTGTGCCATCCACAGATTCGCATCCATCGATGACAAAAACATCAAGTCCTTCAGCTCCTAAAGGTGCAGGTAAAATTAAATCGCCATTGCCGGGTGTTATTCTCGAGATTTATGTTCACGAAGGTGATACCGTGAAAATAGGCCAGAAGCTCTTAATGCTCGAGGCTATGAAAATGGAGAATATTATCAATGCCGATAAAGAAGGACTTGTTGCCCTGATTAAAGTAGGCAAAGGTGACAGTGTGATGGAAGGTGATATTCTTATCGTAATCGGAGATTAAAGACATGGGCTCTTCAGGAAATGTGTTGACATTTATGGGCGATAACATAACTCACTTCATCGGGTATACAGCTTTCGCCAACTTTACAGTAGGTCATTTGATTATGATCATTATTGGTTTGTTATTTATATATCTGGCCATAGCGAAGGGATTTGAACCCATGTTACTCGTGCCAATCGGTTTTGGCATCCTGGTTGGGAATATTCCTTTTCTGGGAGCTGATCATATTGCCGGCGGTGATCCTCTAAATTCAGAGATTGGGATATACCAAAGCGGAAGTGTGCTCAACTACCTTTATTTTGGTGTAAGGTATGGTATTTATCCACCAATTATTTTTCTTGGTATCGGAGCCATGACCGATTTTTCAGCATTGATATCTAATCCTAAACTCATGCTCGTCGGGGCTGCAGCACAGATAGGTATCTTTGGTGCTTATGCCGGAGCTCTTGCCCTGGGATTTTCACCCTCCGAAGCTGGTTCAATCGGTATTATTGGTGGTGCCGATGGTCCTACGGCTATCTTTCTTACTTCCAAGCTTGCACCTGACTTATTGGGCGCAATAGCAGTTTCCGCTTATTCCTATATGGCCCTTGTGCCGGTAATACAACCTCTTATCATGAGATTACTTACTACTCCGAAGGAACGTTTAATCCGGATGAAACCAGCCCGCTCAGTTTCCAAACGAGAAAAAATTATCTTTCCAATAATCGGGATGTTGTTTACCTGCTTCATTGTTCCGGCTGCAATTCCTCTGCTGGGAATGCTGTTTTTAGGTAACCTGCTTAAAGAAAGCACAGTAACAAAACGCCTTGCTGATACAGCCAAAGGCCCGCTGATAGATATAGTAACTATTCTTCTTGGACTCACTGTAGGAGCTTCTACCCAGGCAACCACCTTTTTAACGCCTAAATCAGTTGGTATCTTTGCCATTGGTGCAGTATCTTTTGCAATTGCTACTTTTGGCGGTGTGATGTTCGTAAAAATATTTAACCTGTTTCTTAAAGAAGGGAACAAAATTAACCCGCTTATCGGAAATGCAGGCGTATCTGCGGTCCCGGCCAGTGCCCGTGTATCGCAGGTTGTAGGCCTTGAATATGACAAGACCAATTACTTGCTTATGCATGCCATGGGTCCTAATGTAGCGGGAGTTATCGGAAGTGCTGTTGCAGCTGGTATTTTACTTAGCTTCCTGTATTAATGACAAACTAAAATATCATTATAATCATAAAGAAAGCTCCGTAAATCCGGGGCTTTTTTTACTTTTACAAATGATTGGTAACCCGGGAAAATAATTATAATCTATTCAAAACATGCTTATTATAGGAATTGCAGGAGGCTCAGGATGCGGTAAAACAACAGTTGTTCGCGAAATCATTAAACGATTGCCCAGGAATTCCGTTGCCGTGATTCCTCAGGATGCTTATTATTGGGATAACGGGCATCTTTCGCCTGAAGAGAAACTCCGGATCAACTTCGACCATCCCAATTCTATTGAATGGAATCTTTTAATTGAGCATATTGATGCGCTCCGGCGGGGCGAAAGTATAGAGATGCCCGTATACTCATATATTGATTGCGCCAGGCTGAATGAAACGGTAACCGTAGAGCCCCGCAAAGTTATAATTGTTGAAGGAATTCTGATATACAGTGACCTCGAAATGGTAAAACGGCTCGATATTAAAGTATATGTAGATGCTGAAAGTGACGAGAGATTAATGCGTATTATCCGGCGCGATACGGTGGAGCGTGGCCGCGATCCGATGAAGGTTCTTGAACACTATTCGCGTTGGGTAAAGCCAATGCATCTTCAATTTATCGAACCTACAAAGAGAATTGCTGATATTATTGTACCACAGGGAGGTGAAAATAAAGTTGCAATTGATATACTTACTTCAAGGATCAAGATGAAATTAGATTCCGGGGACTGAAAGGATTTCAGAGTCACAGGATTTCAGAATACTCATGATGACATACGACATCTGGAATCATTTATTCTTTATTATCCTCTGCAAACCACTCAGCATAAGAAGTGACAGTTTCGCGTAAAAGCAAATGATGAAGATGTATATTTAATGGCAAATGCTTTTTAAGCCTGGTAACAAAATCGATAAGCATATTTTCGCTTGTCGGCTGATAATCAACAAGAATAGTACGCCCGAACATTTCGTTTTCCGGTTTAAAATCATTAGCTGAATCCTGATTCAGTACCAGAGCATGATCGAATTCATCAATTATGCTTTTGCGCACCATTTTCTTCAGGTCTCCGAAATCCATAACCATTCCCAGTTTTGCAGAATTTATGTCAGAAACCGGCTTACCGGTAATGGTAACCAGAAGTTCGTAAGAATGTCCGTGAATATTACGGCAAAGCCCGTCATATCCTTTCAGGGCATGAGCCATCTCAAACTTGAATAATTTAGTAATGCGGACTGTCTGCAAAATAATAAGTTTTTATTTTTTAATGATGCGTGCCTGGTAAAGGGTTTTGTAATCATTCAGAGCAAGCCTGATAAGGTAGAAACCAGCAGGCAATTCCTCCATGTTTACTATTGCCCTGTCGCCTGTTATAGTTATAGGAGCATAAACAGGGAGCCCTGTTGAAGAATAAACAGCAAATACATTATTTTGTTGATTGAATTCCGGTGGCAGAGTAATATTACAGTTTCCTGATACAGGATTTGGATAAACCTGTAGGGCGACCTGAGCAGGTTCGTCGAAAATTCCTGCATTGGTACCCCAAATGCTGTTGGCATATTCAGGGTGATCGATAAACGGATTCCGGTTATGCTGTATGACAAAAACTGCGTTGTTCCGGTCAATTTCCTTTTGCGAAACCGGATCCTGCTGAGCCCAAATCAGCAGCATCACCCTTGCCCAAGGCTTAAATTGCGAACCCGTTACCATATCGCTGCCCGGCCATCCGGCATCTTCATTGAAATACCTGGTAGCCATATAAAAATAATTCCGGGCGAAATCGCCTTTATATTCATCGCGGGGTTCAAAAACAACTCCCGAATATCCAGGGGTAGCACAATCGCCCAGCTTAGAGCCATTCAGGGAGGTCCATGATGCAGTACCAACTTCCCCATAAGGGTAATTAGACCTTCTTCCATTTACATAGCCATCAGTAGCAACAATGTGAAACAAATCGGTGTACATTGGATTTCCATCATTAAACCAGCTTTTGGGCCATGAATGTTCACGGTTGTAACAATCGCCTTCAATACTGTAATTACCGCACTGATTGCTAATAAAAGTATATTCATAAGGCGGTGTACCGCCAGGAATATCTGAATACATGTCCCATACTTTTCCATTCGGTTTCTTATCCGTGGTTTGGAAGGCAGTCCAGATGGCAGCATACGAAATCGCTGTATGATTATCGATAATATCATGAAGCGCCTGCTGCAGTTGAGTCCCTAATTTCCCGGAAGCATTATTATAGTATCCTGCCGGGGGCTGTGCTTTTACAAATGCAATTAGGATAATAAGAAGGATGGTAAGTAAGGATTTGCTCATTTTATTGTTATTAAAATTTTATTTGTTGAAAAATGTAACATTGAGTAAGACACATTTAAATATAGTAGGTTGTTAAGCTAAGCATCAATTTGAGAGCAGCAGCCAGTAACAGCAGTCCGCCAACAGGACCCAGCCTGAGTTTAAGCGAGTCAGAGCCCATCCTCGAGGTCAGAATTAGTGCTGAGAGTATACCTGCAAGTAAAAAGCCTCCTACCACAAACCAGTGCAGGTAGAGATGAACCGATAGTAAACCGATTGCAGTGCCAATAATCAAAGGCGTAATCCCTTCTGCAAGGGCTGCAAAAACGATTACTTTATTGTCGGTATAATCAAAAGCCTTATCCAGAGTCTGCATCCTGATACCGGTAAATAATACTTTCAGCCCGAAAATAAGCAGGATACTCAAACTGATCAGCATATTAACTCTTACCTCGAAACTGCCAATCTTATAACCCACCCAAATACCAACACCCGCCATCAAAAATTGCGTCAGGCACATAATGCCTGCATAGTTCACCAAACGTAGCATCGGCTTGCCTGCCAGTACAATTCCTGCATTAAGGTAAGCCATCCAGGAGTTGAAGACAAGGGCCATGGCCAGTATTATGATTTCGAAAGTATTCATACTATAACTTAACCGATAATATCATTTCTTATGTAAATCAGTTCACTAATAATTTCGAGGTTCAGCTGATCAGTTTCATCAAACGAATTAAAAGAAGTACTATCAACATCCAGAACGGCTCTGACATTACCGTTTTTGTCACGGACAGGCACAACAATTTCGGAATTGGAGCGCGAATCGCATGCTATATGACCGGGGTATTTATGTACATCAGGAACAACAATACTTTTGTTCTGGTCAAGACTGGAAATACAAGTACCGGAACCCTTCAAAACCTGGCAAGCAACGGGTCCCTGGTAGGGACCAACCAGCATTGTATCGCCGTGAGCAATATAAAATCCACACCAGAAAAAATAATCAAATTTATGGCTCAGCACTGCTGCAACGGTAGCCATTCTGGCCACCGGATCGCTGGTTTTGGTGAGTAATCTTTCGAGCTGACTGATTATGCGGTGGTAACGGCCTTCTTTTTTTGATTTGTCCATGCGTAAAAAATAGCCGGCAAAGTTACGAACAATCACCGAAAGTTCCATTTTTACTTTACGGGCGGCTAATTCTTACATTGAGGTGCTATGAGATATAACCTCAGGTATTAATTCAATTTACTTGTTAACCCCGAATTTTCATAAGCATCTTTATTATTCTTGTTCTTTTGTCATGCCACAAAAGAACCAAAAAGTCTAGGCTT
>JBBRCH010000072.1:0-24897 GCA_038204995.1 Bacteroidales bacterium
AAACAGAAAAGTAGTTATGTCGAAAACAATGTGTGAAACCAAGGATGAGGAAAAACGGGCCAAAAAGCAGAAGGATCCGAAGTTTGAATGCAAAAAATGCGGAAAAAAAGTAAATGCGAAGAAATACGTTTGCAAACCCGATAAATTATAGCCTGTTTTGGAATCATTCGATATTGAGCTTTATAAGAATAAAACCGGGGTGATTCGCCAGACGGTAGAACAGGTGAAGAAGGATTTTACCATGTTTGGCATGGATGTGGAGTTCACAGGCAATACAGAAATGGCTTATAATGAAATGTTTATGCAGCTTTCATCTTATGTAGCACATATGCTCGAAATCGATCCCCACAGGCTTTCGTCATTACTCTACCAGGTCGACCTGGGTGAAAACAAGATTATGGAATCCAGTGCATTGCACCCCGAATGGCCTCTGGCAGAAGTAATTACAGAACTCATTATTCACCGGGAGTTGAAGAAAGTCTTAATACGCAATTATTACAAAAACAATCCGGATAAATTATGAAGGCAATGATATTTGCCGCCGGTTTAGGGACCAGGCTAAAGCCTTATACCGAAACCATACCCAAAGCGCTGGTGCCGGTTGCAGGTATTCCTATGATTGAGATCCTGGTAAAAAATCTACTAAAGGACGGGATAACCGATATCATTGTTAATGTTCATCATTTTGCTGGTCAGGTGATATCATTCCTCGAAAAAAATAACAATTTCGGGGCAAATATTGCCATTTCGGACGAAACAGATATGTTGCTTGATACCGGCGGCGGACTGAAAAAAGCAGCCTGGTTTTTTAATGATCAGCAGCCTTTCCTGGTTCAGAATGTGGATGTGATAAGCGATCTGAACTATAATCAGATGCTTGGGATGCATACTGAATCAGGATCCATTGCAACATTAGCTGTAAGTCAGCGTGAAACTTCAAGGTATTTCCTGTTTGATGATACCATGCGTCTCTGTGGATGGGAAAATACCAAAACTGCAGAATTGAAAATAGTCCGTCCGGAAACGATGAACCTGAAACGGCTGGCATTCAGCGGCATTCATATTATCGATCCGGAAATTTTCAGTTTCATGCATCTATGCGGGAAGTTTTCCATTGTTGATACATACCTGGAACTTGCTTCAGATCATAAAATTACCGGCTTTGAACACAATCCGGAAAACTGGGTGGATATGGGAAAGCCGGAGGAGTTGAAAAAAGCCGAACTAATAGTGGATAAGTTAAACTAAATGGAATAAGAATAAATCAGACAATGTACTGACTTCCCTTTACCACCCCCTCTCAAAATAAATAATTCCGCTTGCTTTCTCCTTGAGGAGAAGGTGCAAGCCTCAGGCGGGCGGATGTGGTGAGAGAGGGCAGGGGGAGAGGTCAAACCATCCCTTCTCAACTCCTTTATTACAAAAGGAGAAGTTGTGAATTCAAGAAATATACTAATATGCAACCCTTCCTCGATAAACTAGCCAAACACCTTTACTCAACCCACGGCGATACTTTCAGCCGCATTTGCCTGGTGTTTCCAAGCCGCAGGGCAGGTTTATTCTTTAAGCAATATGTTTCGAGGATAATCGACAAGCCAATATGGCTTCCTGCTATTTATGCGCTCGAAGACTTTGTTGTACACAAATCGGGTTTGACATTAAGTGATCCGATTCACTTGATAGCCAGGTTATATAAGGTGTATAAGTCTCTTGAAAAAGAAAAGGCCCAATCTTTTTCTGAGTTTATTTCGTGGGGGAATATGCTGCTCGGTGATTTCGATGAAATTGATCAGTACCTAGCTGATGGTGAAAAAGTTTTCCGCTACCTGGATGAGATCAAAGCCATGAAACAATGGAATCCTGGTGGTGAACAACTTACGGATTTCGAACTCAGTTATCTTCATTTTTATAACTCATTGGCACCTTGCTTTACCCGGTTTCGTGAAGAGTTGCTTGGCAATGGCGAAGCCTATTTCGGCCTGGCTTTCGATATGTTACTTAAGGATATTCAGAATAACTCATTCGATGAGTGGGACAGCATTGTATTTGCCGGATTTAACGCGCTGACTGTTGCTGAGGAAAAACTCCTGAAATATCTGATTGATGCCGGGAAAGCAGAAATTTTCTGGGATGCAGACGATTATTACCTGGATGATCCCCGGCAGGAAGCCGGACGCTTTTTGCGGGAATACAGGAGCAAAA
Organism: Bacteroidales bacterium; assembly: GCA_038204995.1. Classification (GTDB taxonomy): domain Bacteria; phylum Bacteroidota; class Bacteroidia; order Bacteroidales; family UBA4417; genus UBA4417. Next base: position 2,203 of record JBBRCH010000072.1, read on the forward strand.
ACACGTTCGGTCCATTAAACTGGATTGGGAATTCGTTGAGTACGGAAGAAAAGTCGGTTTCGGTAATCGGTGTCCCCGGGAATGTAGGACAGGCAAAACTGGCAGGTGAACTTATTAAGCAGATTGTAAAGCAAAAAAGTACCGCCAATGGTATAGCACTGGTATTGGTCGATGAAGGATTGCTGCTGCCTGTGCTTAATTCTATCCCTTCCGAAACAGGGGATTTCAATGTAACCATGGGATTTCCATTGAAACAGACACCGGTTTTTTCGCTCCTGAATATTGTGATGGCTATGTTTGCCAATGCTAAACGCTTCTCACAAAAGATACCGGATGGAAATCCCGGGTCAGAACCGGAACTTGTTTTACGATTTTACTATAAAGATATTCAGCGGTTTCTCACACATCCCTTCATACTGACTGCTCAGAAACAGAACGGGTCCGAGAACTCAAAACCTGAAGGTGCGCGTCTTGTTAAATCCTTCTATCTCCCCGGTGAGCTGCATGCTTTGCTGATTAAGGTCAGCATTCCGCTTGCCGGAGTTTTTAAACCCTACCTGGATAAACAGGAAATGGAATCCGTTGATGTAATCTCGTTGATCCGTGATATCATTACCTTTCTAGCAAATGTATTTTCACCCTCCGAAACAGTTGAAGATAAAAGCACCGGCAATACCCGTTCCATTGAAATGGAATACCTGTTTCAGGCTGCGGTACTCTGTTCGAAACTGGATGTGATACTTAACGATCCCGAATTAAAACCCGATATTCTGACTGTTCAGACGCTTGTAGGCAACCTGATTGCCGGAATGCGCCTTCCTTTTTATGGTGAGCCGCTGAATGGGTTGCAGGTAATGGGGATGCTCGAAACACGTATGCTGGACTTTACAGATGTTATCATGATTTCAGTAAACGAAGGACTTTTGCCCAGGGGAAAACATCAGAATACCTTTATTCCTGACGAAGTACGTTCACAATTCGGCATGCAGCGTTACAGCGAACGAACCGCCGTGTTTGCTTACCATTTCTACCGCCTGATGCAGCGGGTCGAAAACGCCTGGCTGCTTTACAATACCGAAGGTGACGAATTAGGCGGGGGTGAGAAAAGCAGGTTTATCAGCCAGCTATTGTTCGAGTTGCCGGGTATTAATCCGAAAGTGAGAATAAGTGAGAAGACGTTATCGGTTGCACCCGGCAATACAAATACTGCAGAGATCGTAATACAAAAAACTCCCGAAGTACTGGCGCGTTTAAGCCAGATTGCCGAAAGGGGTATTTCGCCAACAGCCCTTTCGATGTATATGAAATGCAGTCTGCAGTTTTACTTTTCGCAGGTTCTGCGAATCAGCGAACCCGATGAAGTTTCCGAAACCATTGATGCAGCAAAACTCGGCGAAATTGTTCATGATGCCCTGCACAAAACCTATTTGGCGAAGAAAAATGAAATACTTTCTCCCCAGGTTCTGATGAGTATGCTCTCGGCCGCTAAGCAGCATGTGCATGAGGCTTTCGCCTTACATTTCAATACACAGGAACTGAGTGCCGGTAAAAATCTTCTGATTGTTAAGGTAGCAGAGAATATGGTGAAGCGTTTTTTGCTGGCTGAAATGAAATATCTCGAACAATCCTCTGCCACAATCGAAATCCTGATCCTTGAGGAAGAGTTGAAGTCATGTATTGAAATCGCTGATCCTGTAAGTGGTGAGATAATCAAAGTCAACCTTCACGGGAAAGCCGACCGGATTGACAGGGTAGGAGGCGTAACGCGAATAATCGATTATAAAACCGGCAGGGTTGAAGCAAAAGATTTAAAACTTGACCTGATTTCGGGATTCCGTGATAAGGACGATCCTTCAAAAATACTACAGGTACTCACTTATGCCCTGATGTACACCGATATGCATAAAGAATTCCCGGAAAAGCTGATTTCCGGAATTATGTCATTACGCATGACTTCCGCCTACCTGATAAAAACCAGTATTAACAAGAGTGATGTAATTGACAAGGAATTACTATTAGCATTCAGAGGTGAACTCGAAAATGTGATCAGCAGTATTTTCGATAGCTCTGAATCATTCATTCAGACTGAAAACCGTGATATTTGCACCAACTGTGATTTCAATACGATATGCAACCGCCTGGTAAATTAGGATGTTAATTTGCAGTTGTTTTTCCAGGTAAATTTATTTTCAAAAAAATCATGTATAATTTTTGAGATTAAATAATAAGTGTTACTTTTGCACTCCCAATAACTATAAATGGTTCGGTAGTTCAGTTGGTTAGAATACGTGCCTGTCACGCATGTGGTCGCGGGTTCGAGTCCCGTCCGGACCGCCATTTGCTCTGTAAGTTATAGATTTACAGGGCATTTTGCTTTTTAGACACCAAAATTAGCCATCAAAATTAGACACCAAATATCTTAAGCCTTCCTTCAGTATGTTCCAGAAATGCATTGCATTTTTCGAGATAATCACGCATTTCATTCATATCATCGCCAAAGATGTTTTCGCTGAACTCTTGTGCTTTCTGTAACATCCTGATGTATGGGCCTGTTTCACTTTGTCGTGTCAGTTTCCGTAAGGCACCCATATAATCATCCCTGAAAACAGTCGGTATAATGATTTTCGACTGGCCTGCTTTTACCAATTCTGCATTCATCATTACCCTGGCAAGTCTGCCATTTCCATCCAGGAATGGATGAACTTCGCTCAAAATAAACATTATGAAGGCTGCTTTGGCAAATGGCTGTTCCAGGGCTTTGTAAAGATCAAAACTTTGAATCAGCGTACCTTTCACCAGGTTAAAATCAACGAATGAAGTACTTCCTGCAAAGTTGTTCTTGTCCTTAAATTGACCAGGATTTTTTTCTTCCCTGGAGCTAAGTAAAATTTTATGCCGGTACGATAATATAGTGAGTAACTCATCCGGTGATTGAGGTGTTACTGACATCTCCTGTTGATTCGACAAAAGCTGGTACGTTCCCAATACATCGTGGCTGTCCTGGTTTCTTGCAGGTATGGGTGTATTGGTATCAATAATCTGTTTGGCTTCATCAACCTCAAATACTGTCCCTTCAATGTAGTTCGAGAAGTAGCTTTCAAAAAAAGCAAAATTCCGGAATGCACTTGTTGTCACGTTTCTTTCGGGCCGGTTCCTGAACTCCCTTTTTTGTAAATCACGGAAAAGCTCTTCAAACAATTCCATTCTACCAGGGTCATAAGGTGACCCAAATGCTCTTGCAATGGCGAGAGGTGAAGAAAGAATTTTTGAAGAATGCGTGGTAAGTAATGCGCTTATCATTTTATTCAGCCGTTCAAACTCTTTTTGCATATTGAGTTCCGCTGCAATTTCCCTGGCTCGGTCCCTTACTCTGTTTATTTCTTCCTCACCGTTCACCCTGATGATCTGGTCCAACTTTCCTTCAATTTCAGGCAAAGTCAGGCATTTGGAAGTGTCTCCGATATTTTTCGATGTTTGCAGGTTTTCCAGAAATGCTCTCGGTTTTTGTGATGCAAACAATTCGCCCGACATCGCATTATCACCTTCAATGGGTTTATGACCTTCCAGGAAGCGAAGGGTAATTCCGGGTAGTGTTACCTTTTTTGTATAGCTGTAAGTCAGAAAAACGTGTCCTGCCTTAGTGGGTTGAAATTCAAAAGCAGACCTATGACTTAATATTGCTCCGGGATATAATTTCCCTAAAATCCTGAATAGGTTTCGTTTGATAATCTCCTCTATTGAATCCGTGAGGTTTGATGAATAGGTACGAGGAGCAATTTTTCTGATTTTGCCTTCCTTTTCCAACTTTGAGATTTGTTTGGATATTCTGGATTCCGAAGAACCGAAGATAATCTCCTGGAGGTGAAAGGGGATATTATTTTCCATTGTGATTGTGTTTAATAGCAAAATTAGAAAAATATTTCCACTATTGGGTTAATTATAGAAAATAATTTCCATTATAATAAAAAACGGAGAATCAAAAAATTTCCACTCAAAGTCTAAAATCTAAAATAGTGGAAAATAAATTCCATTATATAATCGTAAAATGGAAAACACTTTCCATTATTTATCATCAGGACGTAAATATTCTGAATTTATTATAATGATGAGTAATCTAGTTGGATCGATGCATAGAATAGTGTGTTATTGGTCATGCCAGTTAAATATACCACCCTGGGCCATTTAGTAATGACCTCTGCAAGTCCGACATGTGCGGTGTTAAAAGTTGCGCTGTTATATTCGGCGGAGAATGGTTATTTACTGGCTTCTCCAATTAATTGAGTTGATAACACACTTAGGTTCGCAAAAAGGGAAGCACAACAGATATTTATTGTTAGAATCAGATGAGATACTATAAGAAAATATAATGGTAATAACTTTATATTCTGATAGTTACAAGGTATTCTGGTGAACTTAGATAAGAACAGTATCTCCCGTCCGGACCGCAAATACACCCTGTAAATCGATGATTTGCAGGGTTTTTGCTTATTAGCAACCAAACGATACCTGAAATTAGCAACCAAAAATCAATCAAATAACTGATTTGAGGATTAAAATTTTATCAACTCAAATCCCATTTCGTACCTTCCCATCCACTAATTACACCAGCATTTTCGCAGTCGGTACACCAATATTCAATTGAATTGGATTCCTCATCAACAAAACTTTCAATTGTACCAGTACACTTTTTCTTCCAACAACTAAGCTCAACATATTCTTCGGATGGTGGCTTGGTTTCTGAATCGATAACCATTGCAAGAAAGCTGGCAATTTCTCTACCATGCTTGTTCATGGTTGTTGCAATGTTTCCTTCCTCATCGAGGAAATGTGTTATGTTTGAGATGAACATATTGTGCTGGTTGGTTTTGTTATGCAAATGTATTTCAAAACAAAAGGCTAAAATAGATAAAGATTGAATATTTTAAACTGTAATTGTCTCTGAAATTGAAAAATATTTTGAAATTGAGTTGAAAACACAATTATTAAAATCAAAGTGTAAAAAAGGTGATATATGTTACAGTTGAAAAAATGGTTAAAGAAAATGATATTGTAAAGTGCAAAACTCCTGTTTTTTTTGATTGTCCGGCAAGCTTTTTAAAAATATTTCAGTTGATCATTTGTTGGCCGGTTTAACCGATAACACCCTTTCGCGCAATGAATGTATGGCCCTCATAGGAGTTTCGGCAACAACCATATTGTAGAACCAGGCTGGTATATTCCCGCCGGGATCGATAAAACCTTCAAGGGATACATGCACATCTCCTCCTTCCACGGGTTGTACGGTCCATGTTTGCCGGTAATTTCGGATCCGGACCAGGTTTTGTTTATCCGGTACCGCATTTGGTAAAGGTTGAGCAGTAAAAGTATGAACACCGCTTACCGGGTCGGATACCATTTTTGTTTCAGCCACAAGGTCGCGGTCCACCAGGGGCCAGGGCATAGTATAAACCAGGTAATACTGAACGTATCTGTTCTCTTCATAGCCAAGCATCTTTATACCAGTCATGGCTTTATCCCACCAATCCCTGTTATGCGGGTTTCCAAGCATGGAACAAATTTTTTCCGTAGCAGCATGGAATGTTACTTCCCCCTTAAATGATTTCAGCGTACTGTTAGTTTCCACCCTTGTATATACTTTTATCCCGTCTTTTTCTTTTACAAAATTCCATGGCTGGGCAAACAGGTGGTTAGCGAGCAACAGGATAAAAAGGATGCTAAATGTATATTTCATTACACTATTGTCTGGTAAAATTTGTTTCGTCCCTGACGGGACTTTGATTAATTTTGTATCTTGTTTTCTACCAATATGTTGTCCCTAACACGACAGTCCCGTAGATTATTTGCGCAGCAAATACCCATTGGTAGATTTATTAGCAACCCTGAACGGTTAAGTCCCGTTAGGGACGTAACAATATCAATGGATTCAGCACATTGTTTTTTTTATTCGACAACAATCATTTCATTATCTGGTTTTAATTTTTCAGGAAAGATAAATATTGATGCTGGTTTAGAACAGCACATCCAAAATACCTGTTAGCCCTGCTATAGAAAAGTGGATCTATACTAAAACAGCGTTCATAATTCATACCGGATCACAAACGCTGGTTTCAGGATTTCGGGAAAGCCTGGTCTTTTTCTGCTTTTCTTTCGGAGGCTGCTTCCTTCTTTACGGGAGTTCCATCTTCATGCAAGGCAACTTTCATTTTCTTATTTCCGGTTTTAATTGCAATTTCATACACTTTTCCCTCGGGAGTTTCAGAGACTTCCGATCCTGTCACTTTGTAACCGGGATATTTTTTATTTAAAGTATTTGCAATAGCGGCCGGAATCTCATTAGCTTCAATTTTGTATTCGGTTTCAACCCAGGTTCCGTCGGATTTGTAGTTTGCTGAATACGATTTGCTGTTGAAAGTGAACTCGGCTTCCCATTCAGTGGCATTTTCTTTTCCCCATGTAACTTTCTCAGCTCCCGGAAACGTCTGATCAAACCCGGTTTTTACTTTTACCGGAACATCTCTGGCATTCTGGCCACAGGCATTCAAACTGATCATGGCTGCAGCTACAATCAGCAGCATCAAATTTGTCATTTTTATATTTTATTGGTTTAACTGATGCTAATGTAAAAGGCGATTCTAAAGGAATTTGCAAGTTTAAATTTATACCTTGCAGATGAAGCTGCGAATATACGATTTATACTTCCGGCTGGTGGATTTTTAACGTCAGGCTTGATAGATTGGTTATTGGACAAGGTGAATCAGAGGAGGAAATAAAATACGGGAGAATTTGCTGAAAATAAAAGCAGGTTAACTAATCACTCTATCTAATGTATTGATATTCAAAGACATAATTTTACCAATTAGTACACACAGCTTGCACAAAGTTCACAAAGTTATTTTAAGAATTAATTAGCTCATTTTTCACTTTGTGATCTTCGTGATTTTTCTTTGCGCTCTTTGTGGTTAAAGCAGTGTATATCACAAAAAATCTTTATAAAAAGGGGCTGCTTTGTTTAGTATTATTTCGTCGTCAAAATAATAACTAAAGCTGGTCCATAACCTGATCCGGAATGCAGTACACAAACGGAGGATTGTAACGCGCGGTTGACTCAGCCACACGGACTATGATCACATTTTTCTCAGGATACACATATACGTGTTGCCCGCAAAGTCCTATGGCTTATAAACTGTTGTATTTCGCCGGGCCAACTCCGGAATTATATTCATAATCCCACAGGCTCCCTTCGGAGATATACCTTCTGAGATATCCCTTCGGGTTGCATCCCTGATAAAGGATTCAGAAAGTATGGTATCGGTATTCAAAATGCCTTTTTTAAAATACGATCGCCCAAGTTTTGCCTGGTCAATGGCAGCAGATTTCATTCTTCGGAAATAAACCCTAAATATGAAGATTCCATACATTTGTATAGCTTTATTATGTAAAATAATTCTTAAGTTCAATATAATACCTGCAGAACCGGAGAAGTTCTTATTTTTACCCTTTCATAACATGATCCCAAAAACCGATACATATGAAAACCTATTCTAAAATTCCAGGGAAATCAAGTACCATTTTCTATACAATGGCCACATTGGTTCTGATCCTTGCCGTTACTGTTGTAACTGCACAAAATCCTATGATGCAATATCCTGATATTTATAAACAAACCGTTGTTTTTGTGAGTGGTGGCGATATCTGGAAAGTGGCAGCCGATGGCGGTGTTGCCACACGTCTTACCTTCAGCGATGGCAGGGAGAGCAATCCCAAATTTTCGCCCGACGGCAAATTAATAGCTTTTACCGGCGAATACGACGGGAATCCGGATGTGTATGTGATGAACACTGAAGGCGGAGACATTAAACGCATCACGTTCTATCCCGGTATGGACGAAGTGATCGGATGGAACCCCGTTAAAAATAAAATCATGTTTATTTCGGGCAGGCAAAGCACTTCGAGGTATAACAAGATGTTTCTTGTATCACCTGATGGCACCGGACTTGAAGAGATGATTATGTACGATGCGGCCCGAGGCAGTTTTTCCCCTGACGGCTCTAAAATAGCCTACAATAAAGATAACCAGGACGAGGCAACCTGGAAACGCTATACAGGCGGCAGGGCACAGGAAGTGTTTATCTATGATTTTATAACCAACATCGAAACCAATATCAGCAACTATAGCGGCGCCGACCAGTTCCCGATGTGGATTGGCGATAAAATATACTTCAGTTCCGACAGGGACAGGGTTCTCAATATCTATTCCTACGATAGAGGCACAGGAATAATTGAACAGATCACAAAGCACACGGATTATGATGTGCGGCACCCGGGTTACGGAGGAAATAAAATCGTTTACGAAGTGGGTGGTGACCTATGGGTGCTCGATATTGCTACAAAGGAAACTCATAAAATCCCGGTACAGGTATTGGCCGATATGGAGGAAACCCGCCCGTTTATGAAGGATATCAGTAAGGAGATTAACAGCATTGATATTTCCCCGACCGGGAAAAGAGCTTTACTTGTTGCACGCGGCGAGGTTTTCACTGTTCCGCAGAACGACGGTCCTGCGCGAAATCTCACCAGCAATTGCGGCACACGCGATAAGGATGCGACCTGGTCGCCGGATGGCAAATGGATTGCCTACCTTTCCGATAAAACCGGTGAATACGAGATATATATCGTAAATCCTGATGGAAAAGAGGACGCTGTAAAGCTTACCACACATAAAAATGGTTACAGGCACACACTGAAATGGTCGCCCGACAGCAAAAAAATAGCCTTCACCGATCAGACGCTAACTCTTTATTTTATTGATGTTGCAACCAAAGCTATAACCAGAGTCGATAAGGAAGAATACGAAAATGTGGATGTTTCGATGGATGTAAAATCTATTTATGACTATTCCTGGTCGCCCGACAGCCGGTTCCTGGTTTATTCAAAAATGAACAAGGATTTTATGTACCAGCTTTACGTTTACAGTCTGGAAGCAAAAGCCATAAATTGCATCAGCAGCGGCTTATTCCACGATTTTAACCCGGTTTTCACCAATAACGGAGAATATATACTTTTTGTTTCCGACCGGAGGTTTGAGCCTACGTATTGTGATCTGGAGTGGGAAATGGTTTACCGGAAAATTGCAGCGCTTTATGCTGTTACACTCAAAAAAGACGGGAAATCAATTATACCTTTTAAAAGTGATGAGGAAAATGCAACTGAATCTCCGGCAAAAACAAATACCCCGGTCCAGGTTCGCATTGACTTTGAAGGAATTGCCGGCCGTACCGAAGCGCTTCCTCTTAAAAAAGGGAATTACAGAGATTTATCAGTGAATGGATCTTCGCTGTTCTACTTGAATGCCGACGAGGGCAATTTCAACCGCTTTGAGGTAGGTGAGCCGGGTCCCAGGACTCTGTATTCGTATTCGTTCGGCACCAAAAAAGAGAAGTCAATTGTTGAGGATATTAGCAGCTATAAGCTTTCATCGGATGGCGAAAGTATTATCTACCAGAAGGATAACGGTGTTTTAATCATCCCGTCTGCCGGGGGAACCGGCACAGCAGTTAACCTCAAGGACCTGAAAATTTGGTACGAGCCCATGAAGGAGTGGAAACAGATATTCGACGAGGCATGGCGGATGGAGCGTGATTACTATTACGAGCCCGGTATGCACGGACAGGACTGGAATTTCATGAAACAGAAATACGGGAAACTTGTCGAAAGGGCATCGTGCCGCAGGGATTTAACGTTTATCATCGGTGAACTGATTGGTGAACTGAATACTTCGCATACCTATGTTTACGGAGGCGACAGTAAACGCACCGCGGACAGGGTGAACGTCGGCATGCTTGGAGCCGATTATACAACCGATCTGCAGAATAACCTCTACCAGTTCAAGAAAATATACAGGGAAAAGGACTGGACGCGCGAAACCTGGCCTCCGCTTGTGAAACCTGGTGTAATAATATCAGAAGGCGACTACCTGCTCAAAGTAAACAATGATCTGGTAAAGGCAGATAAGGAAATATACAGTTACTTTACAGGGCTGGCCGGTAAACAGGTTACTTTAACCGTTAATTCCAAACCTACACTTGTTGGTGCCAGGGAAGTTGTGGTTGAACCCGTTAGCAGCGAAGGTGGTATCAGGTATATGGACTGGCTCGAAACCAACCGTTTGGCTGTTGATAAAGCATCGAACGGTAAGATCGGGTATATTTATCTGCCTGATACATATAATTCTTCTGCGACTGATTTCCCGAAGTATTTCTACTCGCAAACCCAAAAAGAAGGATTGATTATCGATGGTCGCTTTAACGGCGGTGGCCTCGATCCGGAGATTTTCCTGCAACGTTTGCTGAAGAAACCTCATGGGTACTGGACACGCCGCAACTCTGTTGACCAGGCGATACCTTACCTTGCCGTAACGGCACAAATGGCCTTGTTAACCAACCGGTATGCAGGCTCGGGCGGTGATGAACTCCCCTACGAATTTCGCTGGAATAAAATGGGGCCCATTATCGGGACACGGACCTGGGGCGGATTGGTTGGCATCTCCATGTTTATCAAACTGATTGACGGCGGCGGCCTCACGGCTCCCGACTACCGCATCTACAACGGAAAAGGTGAGTGGGTAGTGGAGAATAAGGGAGTTGTACCCGATATTATAATTGATGTGGATTCCAAAAAAATGTCGGAGGGTTATGATTCACAACTCATGAAAGCCGTTGAGGAAGTTATGAAAAAAATCAGCGAAAATCCCTATAAAGCTCCGAAGCATGAGGCATACCCTGTTGATAAATAGGGGTTGTGGGGAAGGGGATTACGTGCATGGTTCTTGGTGCATAGTGCGTAGTGCATGGTGCGTAGTATTAACTTAACAGATTGTAATTCTGTTGGTTAATATCTGCCTCCCCGGATGCTGAGCGATAGCTGGTGAGCGCAGCCGAACCAAGTTGAAGCAAAGGGGAGGTGCCGACAGGCGGCGAATTAAGTGTAAACTTAAAAACCAACGGAAATATCTTCTGTGGTTTATATTTTATATTTAGTTGAATTCTGAGTTGCAATTTCACCCGTAATTAAACCAGTGAGACTATAGTTTTGAGAAACAAAACTATTTAGTCGAACTGATCCCGAGCGACCCTTATGTTTATCGGAACGAGAGATCACATGGGTAATATTCCCCGCTCCCTGGAGCGGATTTGACCCTGATTCCGCTGAGATACCTCGTCAGTTTGCTGCGAGGAGCTTTGTTTATGCTATTTGCAGAATAATTTTCCGGAATAATTACATCAATCTTTTGAGCTCCGTGAACAAGACCATTATTTCTTTGTTTTGATGAGCACATGATTTTTATTGAATGATCAAAAGCAGCAGTTGACACAATACACCCTACGCTGAACTCATGGCCTGGTATCTACCGGAAATTTCACGAAAGTACAAAGTAGGTTTCACTTGTTAATCAGTTAGTTATAAGCAGTCCGAAAATTAATAATAAATAAAATTAACACTATGAGATTACTTCACATTATTGCCTCACCCAGAGGGGAGAAATCGCGGACACTTAGTGTTTCAAATGAATTTTTAAATACTCTGAAAGCAAAATATCCAAATCTGGTTATTGAAGATTTAGATCTTTTCAAAGTAAAATTACCGGAAGTTTATGGCAGTGCAGTTGATGCAAAATATGCTCTTATGAGTGGAGGATCACTTAATGAACAATCTAAAAAATCCTGGGATCAGATTTCGGAATTTTCAGGTAATTTTTTAGCCCATGATGCTTATCTGATTTCAAGTCCGATGTGGAATTTCAATATACCTTATAAACTAAAACACTATATCGATGTCATTATGCAGGCCGGCATTCTTTTTAGTTTTACCGAAAACGGTGTTGAAGGCTTTGCAAAAAACAAGAAAATGTTTTGTATCACTTCAAGAGGCAATGATTACAGCCCGGGTAGCCAGATGCAACAATTTGACTTTCAGGAACCTTACCTCAGATCTATTTTTGGCCTGGCCGGAATATATGATATCTCATTTATCAATGCCCAGGCAATGGATTTTGCGCCTGGAATTACAGAAGCTAATCTTATCAAAGCCAGAGAAGAAGCTAAAATACTGGCTGAGAATACTGTCTTTTAATATTTCACAATTTTTCTGATAAACATCAATTGAAGGCCGCTGACATGCAGTAAAAAAATCATGAAGTATTGGTGGAAGCCCGGGCCATCCGCATACCATCACAATTGCTTTTTTATTAAAAAGTATTCAGAGTTTTAGTCTGTCCGGCGTTTCAACCGGAATTCGCTGGTAATCATACGATCAGGATGTCAGGCACGCTATTCGTTATTACCTTCCTGACTGCTACGGTTTATCAAATAGTTCCTGGCGTTTAAGGGTTTTCGGAAGGGATTTTCAATAAAATGATCTCAAAAGGGGTTGACTGGCAAAAGTTTACTAATTTCACCAATGCCTTATAAATTTTTTCTGAAAATGACTTTCTTGCCTCATATTCATTAAACTTTTTAAAGGAAATTTTGTTTACAACCCCATACAGTTTTATGTATAAGATCGGTTTAAAACACGGTTATTTTAAATACGTGTAAGGTTGGATACTATATGTCGGGAAGTCTTTAGTCAAACGATCAGACAAGTACGTATGTAATTCAGGTATTTTAATATAATTCATCTGGTGATATCGGGGAATATGATCAACAGGCAAAACAAAGCGCGGGAAAACAAATACCATGTTGCCCCTTTTCTTTTTTACAGTATTTTTTTGCTGGTCGTAATCAGTTCATTTCCGGTAAAGGCACAATCAGGAAGTTTCAAAACTTTGAACATTTATGACGGGCTTTCTCAAAATACTGTTCTGGCAGTCATGCAGGACAGTAAAGGATTTATGTGGTTTGGCACCAAAGATGGATTGAACCGGTATGATGGATATTCATTTAGGGTTTACAGGCATAATCCAATGGATACCACTTCGGTTTCCTGCAGTTATATAACCTGTCTTTTCGAAGACAGAAGCGGACTGATATGGGTAGGAACTCATGATGGGGGTTTAAACGTTTTTGACCGGGAATCCGGAGTTTTTTATCCTGTAAAACTTGGAGCTAAAGACAAATCAGGCGAAAGTGTTTATTCTGTTCAGTCAATTGCCGGGGATAAGGAAGGAAAAATATGGGTTGGAACTAATGGCGGCGGATTGTTCAGATTGAATATTGAACATAAAAAAAAGATAAATGTCACATCTGTAAATTTTGTTCATGATCCGGCTGATGCTTCCGCAATTGGTAGTAATCTTATTAATGATTTGCATTTCGATTCTCAAGGAATATTGTGGATTGGAACAAGAACCGGCTTGAGTAAACTGGATCTGAAATCAGGTAAATTCACAAATTATGAAATCCTGACTAAGCACTATAATACGCCTGAGAATGATTTTCAATCCAGTGTCAGCACTGTGTATGAAACTAAAAATGGCACAATGTGGTTGGGTGCATTGAGCGGGCTGGTGAAATTCAACAAACTGAACGGTAAATACGAGTTGTATGCGCATCGTTTTGAAGTTCAGGGATATGGTTTGGGAAACATAGTTCAAATAACTGAGGATCAAAAGGGGTTTCTCTGGCTAGCCAATGCGGCTGTGTTAATGCAGTTCGACACTACAACAAATACATTTTCTTATTTCAACCATGATCCGGTTAGCCAGTGGAACATAAATTTTAACTCAATTTCCAGTTTGTTTATTGATAAAACCCAGTTACTGTGGATTGGCACAACCAATATGGGTATTAGTATTTATGATCTGAAAGCCAACAGGTTCCCGACTCTGAAAGTAAAAATTGACCCATCATCGCTTTTCAGCAATTTTAGTGTATGGTCAGTTTTGGATGATGATGAAGGCAATGTGTGGATAGGTTCTGATGTGTTGTATAAATGGAACCGGAAAACAGGGAAATTTCACAATTTTAACCGAAAGCTTAATCAAACTGCTGCATTTGGAAGCGCCGGTATCTGGTCCATGATAAAAACACCTGACGGAACTATCTGGACTGCCACCAACGAAGGGATAAGCCGGTATTTTCCTTCAAGCACGAAAGTAACATACTATAAATTTGAAAAGAACAAAAAAAACGGCCTGCCCCAAAAAGAAGTTTATTGCGTTTTCAAAGACCAGGACCAAGCAGTTTGGGTGGCTACCGGAAATTTTCTTTGTAAATGTACTGATACTGAAAAAGGCACCTTCCGCAGTATCCGTTACAGCTACGATCAAACCATAAATATTCAGGACAGACCTGTGATTTTTCAGGATAAGAACAAGTCGATATGGTTAGGGACAAAGGATGGATTGCTCAGGTTAAATTCTGATTATGAGTCATTTCATACTTTTAAGAGCGAAACGGCTATTTCAGACCGCCTCTTCAATTTTACTATCCATTCTATATGTGCCGATCCTTTGCATCCGGATACATATTTTTGGATAGGTTCAACGAGAGGACTTAGCCGTTTCGACATTAAAAAAGAGAATTTTGTGCATGTATCCGAACAGGACGGCCTGGCCAATACTGTGGTCTATGGTATTTCGCATGATGAAGAAAATAACCTGTGGCTCAGCACGAATAAGGGAGTAACACGATTCAATCTGCTCACAGGAGTGTTCCGCAACTTTGATGTGCACGATGGTCTGGAGAGCAACGAATTTAATGCGGGGGCATATTTCCGCAGCAAAATCGGTGAATTGTTTTTCGGGGGAATGAAAGGATTAAACTATTTCAAGCCTGATGAAATTTATGACAACCTTGTCAGGCCTGAAGTAGTGTTAACAAAAATAAAACTTGGTGATCGCAGTATATCGCATAAAACTGATCCCGGACTTTTGAGAAAATCAATTTCTGAAACCAGCTCTGTTTCCCTGTCATACAATGATAAGGTGATCACTTTTGAATATGCAGCACTGGATTTTTCGAACCCTGAAAAAAATCAGTATGCCCATAGACTTGAAAATTTTGATGATGATTGGATTTTTACAGGTTCGGTAAGATCAGCAACTTACACTAATCTGTCACCGGGAAAATATGTTTTCAGGGCTAAAGCTTCGAATAGCGATGGGATATGGAATGAAAACGGCTTAGCTGTAAAGTTGATCATTTCACCACCCTGGTGGCGTAGCTGGTGGCTATATCTTTTAGTGGGATTGCTGATTATCAGCGTGCTTTACTTTATCAGGCACAGTGAACTGAACAGATTGAAGCTCAAAACCCTGCTGGAACTCGAAAAGGTTGATTCTGATACTTTACGCAACATAGATCAGATGAGATCCCGGTTTTTTGCCAATATCTCGCACGAATTCCGAACACCTCTTACTCTCATTCTGGGTCAGATCGAGAACGTTATGTCTTCAGGTATTGATCGGAAAGAGAAAACAAAACTACAGGTTGCCCAAAAGAACTCCCACAGATTATTAACACTTATCAACCAGCTCCTTGATCTGTCAAAACTCGAAGCCGGCAATATGGTTTTATCTGCGTCGCAGCATAATGTCGTGTCCTTTTTAAAAAGCCTCTTTTTCTCATTCGAATCTTTAGCAGCCCAGAAAGAAATAAGCCTGTTGTTTGAATCTGATCCGGACAATATTCCTGCGGTCTTTGATCCCGAAAAACTGGAAAAAGTCATTTATAATCTTGTTTCTAATGCAATCAAATTTACCGGTTCGAACGGAGAGGTGAAAGTTAAAATTCAATTAACTGACCCGCTTTTTTTTGAAATCCGCATCGAAGATGATGGACCGGGCATTCCGGAAGACCAGCTTCTGAATATTTTCGATCGTTTTTACCAGGTCGACAGTTCGAATACCCGCCGGTACGATGGCTCAGGGATTGGCCTGGCTCTTACAAAAGAACTGGTTGAACTTCACAAGGGAACTATAATAGCCGATAGCAGGGAAGGAGAAGGCACCGTCTTTATTATCAGGCTTCCTCTGGGTGAAATCAAACCTGGGAATGATATCAATGAAAATACTCATGAAAATCGGGATTTTTCTATCGATGGTATTATCGATACTGAACGTGATGATGCAGCGGAGTCGGATAATGATTTCTCCAGCTCTTCATATGACCAAAGCGAAATCATACTGATTGTTGAAGATAATAAGGCGGTGCGGGCATTTATCCGCGAGCAGCTTGAAAAGGACTACCAGGTCATAGAAGCTGACGACGGGGAAGAAGGGATTTTAAGGGCCAAAGAAGCAGTGCCTGACCTTATCATTACAGATCTGATGATGCCAAAGTTGGATGGTTACGGGTTCTGCAGGGAGATTCGCAGGGACGAACTGACCAGTCATATTCCGCTCATCATGTTAACCGCCAAAGCAGGATTTGATGATAAAATAGAAGGACTGGAAACCGGCGTTGATGATTATATTACAAAACCCTTTAGTCCCCGGGAACTAAAGGTAAGGGTAAGAAACCTGATACTTCAGCGTAAACAACTCCGGAAACGCTTCAGCAGCCTGAGCGTTATCAGTCCGGATGAAGTTACTACTGCTTCTGTTGACCAGGTATTCCTCGATAAAGTACTGAAAACCATTGAGTCACATTTTGAAGATCAGCATTTTACCATTGAATCGCTGGCAAAAATAATGAACATGAGTGTATCGCAGCTAAACAGAAAACTAAATGCCCTTATTGATCAGCCGGCGGGTAAACTTATGCGTTCCCTTTGTTTGCAGCGGGCTGCGGATCTGTTGAAGAGTAAAGCGGGAACTGTCGCAGGGATTTGTTATCAGCTTGGCTTCACTGATCAGGCTTACTTTTCGCGCGCTTTCAAAAAACAGTTTGGCTGTAGTCCGACTGAATATTTAAAATGATAGCTGGATTCTGATGCCTGAATCTCTGTAGAGGACGTCCTCCTGAATCTGGAAGGGAAAAGATTGTTCCTTAACACAATACACAATTATTTGCTATAAAACTGCCTATTCAGTCCTTACCGGACAAATTGTGGTAAAGTTATATGTTTGCATATCAATACATTATATGGTGTGATTAGTTACTAATATAGCAATGATGTCCTTTCTTCTTTCTTCTTTCTTCCGACTTCGGACTACGGACTTTGGACTACGGACTTCGGACTTCCGTCTCCCGTCCCCCGACTTCCGACTTCCGACTTCCGACTTCCGTCTTCCGTCTTCCGACTTCCGTCTTCCAATTCTTTATTATATTTCATTCGAAAAATTTTCAAATTCGATTTCCAGAATCATTTGGGCAAGCCATATAAATATCCGGAGGATCAATTTATTCCTAAACCCACTTTTATATCTCAATTAACCCTCTTTTTTTGAAAAATGGCCGAAAAGTCCAAGCATTTGCGCCGAAAGTACAAGACTTTTGGATTCTGAGAATTTAATTTTGCAAGGTATTTTAGATTCTTACATTTAAAATTGACTCCTTTAAATTCAATTATTAATCAAATCCAAATCACATGAAAATGTTTACTAAATCTGTCCTATCCATTCTTTTTATCCTGTTGTTGGCGCTTAATACAGCATTACCTGTCAGCGCCCAGGTTAGTTCAAAAGCCGGTATTGCTATAAAACTTCTTCAATCCAAATCGGCGGAAACGCAGTTAGGTGCTGAAGAACTGTCAGCAATGAAGGTATCCTCTGAAACATTCAGTTCCAGGAGCGGACTTACCAGCATTTATTTTCAGCAGTATATTAATGAAATCCCTGTTCATGGCGCAATACTAAATGCCCATGTTACCAAAGGGAACGAACTGCTTACTTACGGCAACCGCTTTGTCCCCTTGGCTAAGGCCGGGATTAAAGGCAACGCACAGCCGGTTCTTACTCCTGAACAGGCTCTCCATTCAGCTCTTAAATCTTTGAATATCAAAGAGAATGGCGTTTTAGTTCAAAAATCGGAGGATAACACTCCGGTGCATTTGACTGTTTTTGATAAGGGATCGATTGCCATGGAAGACATAAAGGTACAACTGGTCTATCAGCCCCTTGAAAACCAGAACCAGGGAGTCCGGCTCGCCTGGGAGGTGGAAATATACACAGCCGATGCCCAAAACTGGTGGCTGGCGCGAATTGACGCTGAAACCGGTGAACTCCTTGATAAGAACAATTACGTTGCACAGTGTGATTTTGGTGTGGATCATGCAAGTGCTTGCAAGTTGATAGAAACAGACGAAGCATCGAATTTTTCTTTTTATGACGTGAACAGTGATTTCTCAAAGCCTTTGGTTTTGCCGAATCCGCCCTTTGCCTTACCTGCTCTGAACCAGTATAAGGTTTATCCTCATCCGTACGAAAGCCCGAATCATATAACTCCTGCCCCCCCGGCAGATGGACGGGTATTGGTGAGCGACCCTGCAAGCCCGACGGCCTCGCCCTTTGGCTGGCACGACACCAATGGTGTGGACGGTGCTGAGTTTACCACCACCCAAGGCAATAATGCACATGCCTATACCGATATAGATGGAAACAATGTGCCGGATGCAGGCTCCAGTCCGGATGGCGGAGCCGACCTGGTTTTTAATTTCCCTATTGATTTGACTCAGGCCCCAAGCTTTTACCGGCCGGCAGTTGTTACCAATCTTTTTTATTGGAATAATTATATCCATGATTTTGCCTATGCCTATGGTTTTGACGAACTTAGCGGTAACTTCCAGGTAAACAACTATGGAAACGGTGGCCTCGGTAACGACTATGTTCAGGCTGAAGCCCAGGATGGAAGCGGTACCAACAACGCCAATTTTGCAACACCTCCCGATGGACAAAAACCGCGCATGCAAATGTACATAGGCACTGATCCCACACCTGATGTGGATGGCGACCTCGACAATGCTGTGATCGCTCACGAATATGCCCACGGTATTTCCAACCGCTTAACCGGCGGACCTGCTAATGTAAGCTGTCTGGGTAACAATGAACAAATGGGTGAGGGATGGAGTGACTTTTTTGGCCTCATGAGCACAATGAAACCTACTGACATAGGTACAGGTGCCAGGGGCATAGGTACATACCTCTTTGGCCAGCCGGCCAATGGCCCGGGCATACGCCCCACGCCGTACTCAACGGATATGACGATCAACCCTGTGACATACAACACCATTAAAACTTCAGTAGTTCCCCACGGCGTAGGCTATGTATGGTGCGGAATGATATGGGACCTGGCCTGGGCAATGATTGAAGATCATGGCCAAAGTGCCGGTTTTGATGTTGCTATGAATCTGGTGACTGAGGGAATGCGCTTACAGCCATGCAGCCCTGGATTCGTTGATGGCAGGAATGCCATACTCGCCGCTGATCTGGAACTTTATGCAGGTGCCAACCGCTGCCGGATTTGGGAAGTATTTGCCCGCAGAGGCTTAGGCTTCAGTGCGTTACAGGGTAGCTCTGGCAGTATTGGCGACGGTACGGAAGCATTTGATGTGCCAAACTTCTGCCTTTTGGAAGTGACTCCAGGCAGTGTTTCTGTTTGTTCACCAGCCAACGCTGAGTATAATTCCTCTAATGGTACAGGCGAAACGTTAACGCTGAGTGCAACTGGCAATCCAGCAGGAACGACTGTTACTTTTTCAGCGAATCCAATCTCTGACGGAAGCACAGGCACTATGACTATCGGTAATACCGGAGCCGCTGCCACCGGTTCCTATACCCTAACCGTTACAGGAACAGGTACAAGTGTTAACGTATCAGCTACCGTAACGCTTATTATTCAATCAGGTGTTCCGGGAGTCCCCAACCTTGTTTCACCGGCAAACCTGGCTGTTAACCTGGTTAATCCGACGCTGACCTGGGATCCGGTTGCCACTGCAGAAACCTATGATGTGCAGGTAGCCACTGACAATGCATTTACAAATGTAATTGCAGGCGCCACCGGCTTAACTAACCCTGCCTTTAACACTGTTGGCCTGAATAATCTCACCTCCTACTTCTGGAGGTCCAGGGGCGTAAATGCATGCGGAGACGGGGACTATTCAGCTCCGTTCTCCTTTACTACTGCAAATATTGTTTGCAACACTTTTGTTAGTTCCGACGTACCGAAAACAATACCAACAACGGTAGCAACTATTACTTCCACCCTGAATATACCGGGTTGTGGCGGTACTATTACTGATTTGAACCTACTTGGACTGAATATTACACACACATTTGTTAACGACCTTGTGATTGACCTCACCAGCCCGGGCGGCACAACGGTAAGACTGATGAACCGACCTTGCGGATCTCAGGATAATATTCTTATCAATTTTGATGATGAAGCGGCAAGTCCGACTTTCCCTTGTCCCCCGACAGATAATGGCTATTACCAGCCGTTTGCTCCACTTTCTGCATTCGATGGTGAAAACCTGGCAGGCATGTGGACGCTTACTGTTGCTGATGTTGCAAATTTGGACGGTGGATCCCTCAATGGATGGAGTCTGGAAATATGTTATGGATCTGAAGAAATTACCTGTTATCGCGACCAGGACGTCGATACCTATGGAGATGCGGGAAATACCCAAACATTCTGCTCTGTATGTGGCGCCGGATACGTTAGTGTTGCCGGAGATTGCGACGACGCAGAGGCTTCCGTTAATCCCGGTGCTGCAGAAATCTGCGGCAATGGAATTGACGATAACTGCGATGGTACGGTGGACGAAAACGGCGCAGCACCCGCTGCCAGTTGTAAATCCTATTCAGCAATGCTCAATAGTTCAGGCCAGGCATCAGTATCGGCTGCCAATGTTGACAACGGAAGTACCTATGCCTGTGGATTACAAAGCATGACTGTATCGCCCAACACTTTCAGCTGTTTAAATTTAGGTCCCAACACCGTGGTTCTCACGGTAACGGATATAAACGGCAATAGCAGCACCTGCCAGGCTACAGTAACCGTAGTGGACAATGAAGCGCCCGCTATTACAACCTTACCAAACGCCCTCGATGCTACCCTTGAGTATACCGATGCCGCAGGAATAGCTGCTGCCCTTGATTTAGCTCCTGCAGCAACCGATAACTGCGCCGCTCTTCCGACTATCCATTTAATCAGTGATAATACCGTTATTAGTCCGGCTAACAGCAATGAATATGTTCAGACACGTGTTTGGAATTTCACCGATGGAAACGGAAACACCAGTTTAGATTTCACACAGGTAATCACCGTATTTGATGGAAGTCCTTCCACCTGCACAGCCACCGGGAATATCACCTACCAGGTATGGAATAATATCACAGGTATGGCTGTAAGCAACCTGACCAGTAATGTAAATTACCCTGATAATCCAACGTCGACACAATTTCTTACCTCCATGGAGGGACCTACCGATGTGACGAATAATTACGGTGCCAGAATTGCCGGATATATATGTGCCCCGGCTACCGGAGACTATACGTTCTGGATCGCATCGGATGATAACGGAGAATTATGGCTCAGTACCGACAACCAACCGGCTAACAAACAGAAAATTGCGTTTCATATCGGTTGGACCGCCCCAAGGCTATGGAATAAATACCCAACTCAAAAATCGGCAGTAATTAATTTAACGCAAGGGCAAACCTATTATGTTGAGGCCCTGATGAAAGAAGGAGGAGGAGGAGATAACCTTGCTGTCGGATGGTTAAAACCAGGCGAAACAGGTTCAGTTCCTTCTGAAGTAGTTCCGGGTTCGGTATTATCACCCTTTGTTCCAAGTGGCCCTGTACTTGTAAGTGCAGTTACACTTCCCCCTGTTTCAGCCGTTAATGTTGGTTCACTGGTATTGATTCCGGCAACCGTATCGCCTTCAAATGCTGCAAACAGCGTTCTGGCCTGGTCAACGAGCGATCCTTTAAAAGCAACTGTAAACAGTAACGGATTGGTAAGTGGTTTAAGTGCAGGAGATGTTACTATTACAGCAACGTCAACCGATGGTACCAACCTGTCCGGAAGCTGTCTGGTCAGCGTGATTGCCATTCCGCCGGTTTGCTCAGCCACGGGCAACATTACCTACCAGGTTTGGAATGATATCCCCGGTGTTGCCGTGAGCAATCTGACAAGTAATATTAATTACCCGTATAATCCTACCACAACACAACTGATTACTTCCATGGAAGGCGCCACCGACGTGGCAAACAATTATGGAGCAAGAATAGCAGGTTATGTTTGTGCACCATTAACGGGTAGCTATACCTTCTGGATCGCATCCGACGATAATGCAGAGCTATGGCTCAGCACCGACGACCAGCCTGCAAATGCACAGAAAATTGCATTCCATACCGGTTATACGGGAGTAAGGCAATGGAACAAGTATGCTACGCAAAAATCAGCAGCCGTAAACCTGGTTCAGGGGCAGAAATACTATATTTCGGCTCTTATGAAAGAAGGCGGAGGAAATGATAACATGGCTGTGGGCTGGTTAATACCAGGGCAAAGCGGAACAGAACCTTCGGAGGTTATTCCGGGATCTGTATTATCGCCACTGGATTTATCGCAACCCATCCTTGTGAGTTCAGTTACTTTGCCGGCTATATCCTCAGTAAATGTAGGCTCACAGGTATCGATACCGGCTACCGTATTACCGTTAAACGCTGCAAACATGGTTCTTTCCTGGTCCACAAGTGATCCTGGTAAAGCCTCTGTTGACGGTACCGGATTAGTAAGCGGTTTAAGTGGAGGAGATGTTACTATTACAGCAACGTCAACCGATGGCACCAACCTGTCAGGTAGCTGCCTG
>JBBRCH010000073.1:0-23319 GCA_038204995.1 Bacteroidales bacterium
CGTGCGTAGCAAAACACCAGCTTCACGTGCTGTCAGGATGATGTTCCCAACTTCTCAAGCCTTGTTTTGCGAGCCTTTACCTAGGCATACAGATGTGTAAAATTTATATTAAGCCTAGACATTTTGGTTCTTTTGTGTCATAACAAAAGAACAAAATCAATATCAATATGGAAATTTTTCTTCATGTGGTAATATTGCCCAGCACATCAAAATAAAATCCTGCCAAGACTATGCATGCAGGACACTTCACTTATCTTTATTTTCTATTACGTAATGCGAATCAAATAATGTCGCATCAGATATCTGGATTCTGCTCTTAACATCCATTGGGTTGACCCCTCTGAATCTCCCCGAAGTGAAGACCTTAAATCCTTGCACTAATCAACAACCAGTGCATAGCTCCCAATAAAAGTAAAAAGTCCGCTTTCTCTCTCCTGAGAAGGTTTCCTCATTGGGTGACCTTATGGAACAAGGATCTGGCTTTTAGTCAAAATATATAGGGTGTAGGACCGGCCTTATAAAATTTCAGTAGTAGTTCAAGGAAGGTTTTGTGAGCGAAAGGCATACCAAGCCATGCAGAAGTGAGCGCCGTTATGAGGTCACTTCATCGGTTCAAAGTTTTCACAGCGAACGGCTTGTCCCGCAAAAACGGGATAAACTGTGGCGTAGTAAAAAACCTGACGTCGAAATACACTGAAATTTTATATAGTCTTGATCTTTTCTTTATTCGCGCATTGCCTATTTTCAAAGGAGCTCATGAGATCGCTTTGCTAAGTTGTTACTTTCTTTGGCATCAAGGCAAAAGAAAGTAAGATAAAACAAGTTTTAATAGCTAATAAGAATTGAGCATAACAATCAAACTTATTTTTGATTCCCGATACTCATTATTTTTTATATTTACCAGGGTTTTCGAAAATGGAAACCATCGCCATTGAAAGAGTTACATTTACTGAATACCGGAACACCAACCACCGGACAGAATTATTTAAATATATTTTTGACAAACTAAAATAATAAACCTATGATTCTCTCAGCATGCGGATTAATCTGCGACGAATGCGAATTTTACGGCAAGGAATGCAGCGGATGCCTGGCTGTAAAAGGCCAGACTTTCTGGGCCAGGGAAATGATGCCGAACAAGACCTGCCCGTTATTCAACTGTTCGGTTAACGAAAAGGGATTTACAAGTTGCGGCGATTGTGAAGAACTTCCCTGCAAATTGTTTCGCGAAATGAAGGACCCCAACAGTTCGGACGAAGAGCATCAACTATCGTTGAAGCAAAGAGTAGCCCGCTTAAAAGCCGGCAACTAAGCATCAGCTATGAATGCCTGGAAGCTTACTAAATGACTGTTTACAATGTTCAGTGAATTGTGAGTATAAGGTTGCAGATGCAGCTGGTTCGTCGCTTAGTATATTGCCTCCGCCTGGAAATAAATAGCGCCTCAATTTTACACTCAATTCCTGGTTATTTCCTGAGCAGTTTCCGGTGAAATACCCGATCAGGATATGAAATTTCTACGATATAAATCCCTTTATTTAAGGCGCTTATATCAATTTCGGCAACAGGATTGCTCAACCGGTCCTGAAGAACGCATCTTCCTGAAGCATCATACATCCGCAAATTCCAAACCTTATTTTCTTCCACACTAATCTGCACCTTGTTGTATGCAGGGTTTGGAAAGATGTTTACGTTTTGCTCTTTCTTTGTTTCGCCAACTCCCACTGCTACATCCTTTATGCACCGTATACTGAGACCGTACCTTTTGGGAGCCGGGTTATGATCCACGCCGGGGGACAGGTACCAAAGATATACGCTCCAAGCATTGGCTGCACCATATTGGGATGACGTCCAACAAAGCCCGTTTTCACCCAAAGTGGAGAATACATGGTTAACAGGATCCCGCATTCCGCCAGGGATACCTGTAAATCTGCTGCTGTTGGTGGCTCCTGTATTCGGACTGGCCCAATGCAGAGTTCCTTCCTCTTTCATTTTACCTCCGGCAACATCAGCACCCCCCAGGTATATTTCAACTGATTCCCATTCTGCACTTGTAGGAACGTGCCAACCTTCAGGACAAATCCTGTTGGAATTATTTACCGCGTACCCATTATACAGTGCGCCATAAACCGTATCGTAAGCCGCAGAATCATTAGTATAATAGCAGCGGGCTCCGGATGTTAAATTATCCCAATCAGCAGTGACTGTTACATTGGGGATAAGCTCTCCATTGTTGTAATGGGTTACTTTCAGATTCTGCTTCAGCCAAACCTGTGAACCTATATTTACGGTATCATACAAATTACCATCGTAATCGCTTACCGTTTGGGCCTGGTTTTTCAGCGTCAAAAATGCAAGCCCTGCTAAAAGTATACATGTCTTTTTCATAGCTACCGGTTTTTATTGTTCTTATTTTTTTATTTTCAAATTGATGGTTAAAACCCTGCAATTTAATTGCAGCAACTTCAGTTTCTATAAACATTAATTATTATTGTCAGAAGTCAGAAGTCAGAAGTCCGAAGACTGAAGTTTTTGCAAGTAGACAGTTTTCATAATCTTGTTATTAGTTTACAATTTGTGTAAACCGAGTTCAGCCCCTTCTGACTTCTGACTCTGGTCTTCCAGCACACTGGTATTACTTAATCGAATTTCATTCGAAACATTCAACCAATGTATTTTCAATGCATTGTGGTTTAGTTAGTTTTCAAAACGAATCTGATTCCAATAATTTTGGAATGCAGATTCAAAAAAAAATACATCGTAACAGATTGCTGTTTTACCTCTTAACGCAGGACAAACGGGACAACAATGGCAATAATTCCGGTGAACGTTACCACCATGATGAAAAGATTGTAACGGATGTTATAATTGCCCAGGAGCGATTCGTTATAATATTTGTCAACTTCTTTATCCTTATACATTTTTAAAAGCCCTTCGACTAATTTCATCCGGGTTTGCTTACCCTTGAGCAAGCCAAAGATCACTACAATATTTACCAGGACGATGAGTATAACAAACAAGAACATGACGATCAGTTTGGAATTGTCCGTTCGTGACTGCTCTACCATTCCTGAATTAATTCCCAGGGTTATAAGGTTAAGTAAAATTGCACTCAGGATAAAGATGGTATCCGTGCGCGTGTTCTGCTGCAATTCGCTTGTAATGTGGTTGTGAACATGTTCGATCATAGCGATGGCTTTAAAATGGTGATTATTATTATATTTCCCGTTTTCTCTCTATAAAAATCATTATACCAATTAAAATCATTATTAGCCCTAAGATTGTGTTTGATTATAAAGGTACAACGATTTTCAGCTTATTGTTATCTGTCTGTGTCAGTTTGATATTTAGCCAGCTCCTAAAACGGGCTGAAAAACGAAGAGTAATGATGGCTGATCTGGCTGGGCGGGTCAAACAATAACAAGGTAGGAACACCTGAAGCTTTTGAAAAGTATTTATCCAGCGAAGTAGCTTCTTTCATCAGTTTATCCGACTCTTCCTGGTTGCCGAGGAAGCGTTCAATCTTGGTCAATAATCCCAATGTGTAAGCTTTTAATGGGAGAACCGGTTCCGGAACAGTCTTCAGGTATTTTTCAAAATAAGTTTTGGCAACAGGAAGTTCTGTCTTAGCCAGATCCCGGTTTTGCATAACCTGCATCATATGGTACCTTCCCAGGTCGAGAATCAGGATGTTCTCCGAAGGATCTGATTTAATTGCCTCATCAAAATACTTTTCTGCTTTTACAGCATCTTCTTTAAAAAGACACGCTTTTCCTGCTTCCACAGCGTATTCAGGAACTTTAGGATTTGTTAGAAACATGTCATTCCAATATTTAACCAGGTCGGTATTTTCTGTGGCCAGTAAAGCTTTAGCTTTGGCTCCAAAATATTTATCCATTTTTTCCAGTTTTCCTGCATAAGCAACTGCTTTTATGCTGTCACCTCCCATGTCAGCGGGCAGCAAGCCATATATTTCAACCAGGTAAAGCATTGCCTCATTATAATCCGGTTTCAATGCAAGTACATTTTCGAACTGTTTGCAGGTTTGAGCAACCCGGTTTTTCACCTCATCCTGTTGTCCCATCTGCATCGCCATAAAAGCATTAAAGAAACTTGAGAAAGCCTGGTAATAGGCATACGTTACATTTTTCGGATCATACTTTACAGCTTTATTAACCGAAGCTAACATATCCTCACTATTCGTTCCTCCTCCACCGACAAACTTATATTGATTAATCCTGGCCATTTCATAATGAGCCATTGCATTTGTCGAATCTTTGGCCAGGATGCCTTCCAGCATTGCTTTCGCTTCATCAACTTTGCCATTCATTCGTAATTCGAAGGCTTTTTGTACTTCTTTATCGGGTTTGTTGCCGGCAAAGGTGCATGATGTCAATACCCCGAAAATGATGATTTGTAAAAAGATCAGCTTTTTCATAATGATTCGTTTTTAGAAAGGTGAATTATTTTTTTTTGATAAAAATTAAGTATTATGAATAATATTCCGGTAATTAAAAAAGGCAACATGATAAGGAGAACACCTGGATTTCCGCTGAATGCTCTGAAATAAAGGCTCCCTGCCAATGCTGTAAGCAGGAATAAGATGCCACCTGCAAGTTCCCGTTTCCAGGCGATAATCAGCACTGCTATTACAATGTAAGCAGGTATGTTGTGCATGATGAAACACAGGAGTTTTTCCCTTAACGTGGAATATTCTCCAAAGCAGTCAAGGGAAAACATCATCATAAAGAGGATAGCCAATATGGCTAGTATCCTTGGTGTCCAGTAAAGTATTTTCTGTTTCATCATTTTTATAAAGTTGGTTTAATATGGATTCGTTTATTATCCTGAGATATTGAATTTTCGTCCGGAAGAATCATATTCAGGATTTATTATGTAAAATTACCTTGCAACTTGCAGTTACGAATTGTAATTCTTTTGTAAATTAGCTGTAAAGTATTTTACAAGGATTCAGCAACCACTATTACTTATTCTTTCTCAATTTTGCAGCAAAAAGATAAAATACTGTTTACGCTCCTTGAAAAGGAAATTGTCGCTGCCATGAAGCGATCCTACCCGGGAATGAATCCTGTGATATCGGATTGGAAGGGCCAGGAAATTACTGACTTCCAGGAAGAATTGTTGATGAAAGTGAACGGGCGGCTGAGCGAAAAGTGGTTTTACACCCATATCAAAACATCCGCGTCATCCCTGCCGCGCATCGATGTGTTAAATATGTTGTGCAAATATGCCGGCTACAGCAATTGGGATGATTTCAGGTTTAAAAACTCTGCGCCAGCGGCTCTATCCGAAAAATTAAGGAAGACTAACAGCATTTTTATATGGGTGCCCTTACTTGTGCTTACTGCCATGTTTTTGTTGTTCATAATGTATTCTAAAATGGTAAATACTCAGAATTACCGCTTTACTTTTATTGATGCCGAGACCGGGGATACCATAAAAAATACAAAAATCCAGGTAGACCTTCTACTTAAAGACGAGTCTCCTGTTAGTTATACCAGCGATAAGGATGGACATTTCGGGTTGCGGACAAATCAGAGCAAAATCAGAATGCTTATACAATCGCCTTATTATCAGACAGATACTGTAGACAGAATTCTGAAAAAATTCAACCGCGATGAACAGATCAGGCTTCATGCCGATGCCTATGCACTGATGATTCATTATTTTTCGAAAACGGATAATAAGTCGTGGCAGAAACGGCGGGACCAACTGGATAAAATGTTCAGCGATGAAGCGATCATTTACCAGGTTCCTGATCAAAAAGAGGGTACAGGGATGGAACTGTATAACAAATGGGAGTTTATTGATAAAATTACCATGCCGGTTTCGAGCCTCCGGAAAATTGAAATACTTGATTCGCGCTACAAAAAAGGTCAGATTGTGATTCTCAGGTTTAAAGTTAATGCAATTGTGAAATGAAAAGATTTAAAAACATAGTAATTCTTGTTCTTTTCTGGCTCCTTTGCGGGGCACCCAGTTGCAATGACGGGGGGCCGCAGGAAAGGTTAGAAGACAGACTCTTATCTGCCAAAGTTGATAGCATTAAAAAAGCTTTTGATATAGATATTCCGGGTAACCGCTTATTAAAAAGTTATGAAGCAAACGCCATTCAGAAGCTTATCGATTTCGCTGACTTTCTGAAAATTGCCTCTGATACATCAATGGAGAAAAATTTCAGGCACCAGGCCCTTGAGATGGCGGGAAAACTGTTTATTTCCACTGATATTGACACCCGAAACTGGAGCATGACCAATCATACAAATACAATGATTACACTGGAACAACTTTTGTCAAAAAGCCAGTCCCTTGAAATGTCTTATTGGTTAAAGCCGGTTAATATCGAAGTAAATTCTCCTTTTCGCCAGGAAAATGATTCAACCTTCAGAGGCAGCCTTTCATTTTATCTGCAGCCTTTCGCTTATGACCATCCGGACCAACCGGGAAGTAACACAACTAAACGCCTGATAGGGGTATATGCTTTGCGAAAAGTAAAATATTTTGGCGAAGAACAACTTAAAGTATGGGAAGTTTATCTTGGAGATATTAAATAGTTATGCATACTTAAAGAGGTGTGAAGTAATATTGGAATATTGTGAAGTAGTATTGGAATATAAAAACAAGACTTTAAAAACAGAAAAATGAATCTATCAAGAAAAACTATCTTTTATATTTTCGTGGCATCACTGCTAATGCCTTTAAGGATTTCCAGTCAGAACATAGCTCAAAAAGACTCTATAAATAGTAACTTATTGAATGCAGCCAGAGAAATAATGGCTGCAGCAGGGACTTGTGCATTAATATCTTTAGATGAAAATGATTCTCCCATGGTTAGAACAATGGATCCTTTTCTTCCGGAAAGTGATTTTACCGTTTGGTTTGGCACCAACGCTAAAAGCAGAAAAGTAAGTCAGATTAAAAAAAATCCTAAAGTAACTTTGTATTATTTAGATAAAGATGCATCAGGCTATGTGGTGATTCATGGCAAAGCTCAATTGGTGAACGATGAGAAGGAGAAAGAAAAACGATGGAAAGCAGAATGGGAGGCATTTTATCCGGATAAAACTGAAAGTTATCTTCTGATTAAAGTTACCCCGGAATGGATGGAAGTTTTAAGCTATACCCGCGGAATTGTAAGCGACCCCATAAACTGGCAACCTCCTTTAGTAGTATTTGATTCAAAGAAATAGGATATGTTACCTGTACTGAATTTAGGTTTAAAGTAAAAATGCATATGGAAAAACGCGATTATTTAATGGATCAGATTGAACAACTCGGACAAGCGCTTGCTATGATCTATTCAAAACTTATGGGATTCAGAGACCAGGGAAAAGTTCCGGAAGCTATTGAAATGACGAGTCTTTCATTAAAAACTGAACTGAATATCGATCTGGATGAATTGTCTGCTATTCCTGGTGAAGACTTCGTCATTCGTATGAAAGAAGATAAAAAGTTCAATTATTCGAACCTGGAATTACTGGCGGATATTCTTTTACATATAGCAAATGATATCCACAGCAGTTATCCTGACAGCAAACAGGACCTGAATTTATATGATAAATGCTTAAAAGTATATAAATATCTCAACGATCGGGATTTAACTTATTCGTTTGAGCGACAGGCAAAAATTGAACGAATTGAAAGTTTATTATTTTAAGAGAGTACAAAGTAGCCTGATAGTATGAATAGTAGAAAAAGTAAAAACCGGAACACCTATTTCATTTGTTTCAGTTGTTCAAGCAGGTAAGTGTAATTATTCGGCAATTTAATAGCTTTCTTCTCCAGTTTCATTATTTCTGTTAATGATGCGGGTATCTGTACTTTGGTTAATGTTGATTTCTCCACCTCTTCAGGAAATTTAGCCGGGTGTGCTGTTTCAAGGAAAATACAGGTATTGTCTTTCAGAAAACCTGATTCCTTGATACCTGCATAGGCTACAGCTCCGTGAGGATCGGACTGGTACCCGAATTTCTGCTGCAATTCGGCCATGGCTGTGCGGATCTGGTCATCGGTAAACCAATATCCTTTAACATCGGCTGCCATTGCCTGATGCCGGGCCTGGTATATTTCCGACATGCGTGGGAAATTACTTGGATTTCCCACATCCATGGCATTGGTAATGGTATGATGCGTTGGCTGAGGCTGAAATTTGCCGTTATTTAAATAATCGGGCACAACATGGTTGCGGTTGGTGGCTGCTATAAACCGGCGAACCGGTAAACCCATTTTTTTTGCGATAAGACCGGATGTAAGATTTCCGAAATTTCCGCTTGGCACGCTTAGTACCACCGGCTTTTTCGCTTTACCCAACTGCGCAAATGCATTGAAGTAAAAAAAGGATTGAGGAAATAATCTGGCAAAATTGATGGAATTGGCAGAGGTTAGATTCAACTGCCGGTTGAGTTCCGTATCGGCAAAAGCTTGTTTCACCATGCGCTGGCAATCATCAAAATTTCCTTCCACTTCGAGGGCCGTAATATTCCCGCCCATAGTTGTGAGTTGTTTTTCCTGCAATCCGCTCACCTTGCCCGAAGGATACAGGATTACTACTCTGACGCCTTTACTATTGTAAAAAGCATTGGCCACGGCGCTGCCGGTATCACCTGAAGTTGCTACCAATAGCACAACTTCCCGGTTTTCGTTACGCAAAAAATGCTGAAAAAGTCCTGCCATAAAACGTGCCCCTACATCTTTGAATGCCAATGTCGGGCCATGAAATAATTCAAGCACAAACAGGTATTCATCCAGCTGCTTTAATGGAATCGGGAAGGAAAGTGCTTCATGTATAATTTGTTTTAATGCTTCGGCTGAGATATCCTCTCCCATCATAGCATTTGAGACTTCAAAAGCAATTTCATGCAAACTCAGATTCGCAAGATTTGTAAAAAATGACCCGGGTAAAACAGGAAAGCGTTCAGGCATATATAAACCCGATTCGCTCGAAATGCTTTTTAAAACAGCCTCTTTCAAAGATACTTTTTGATCCGGGTTTTTTATATCGTAGTATTTCATAAAATTCTCCGTTGATGAATTTTGTTTTATAAGAAACAAAGTTGCGTTAATCCCAAACTTTACAGGATTTTATAATGTCGATTGATATCCTGAATTCTGGTTGTTGATATTCTTCAGTTTAATCCCATTCAATAAATTCGGTAATACGTGTTCCTGGTGCATTAGCTTTTGAAACATAAGCCTCGGTAAGAAGACCTATCTTTAAAAACTCATACTGAATTACTTTAGCTACCCTTCTGGCAGTTGATTCTCCTTTGCACAAGGCAAAAACAGAAGGTCCGGAACCTGAAATTCCACATCCTGTGGCTCCGGATATCATTGCTGCATTTTTTATCGCATCGAAACCAGGGATAAGCTGAGTACGGTAGGGTTCTGCTAATAAATCGGACATCGAACGCTTCATTAATTCGTAATCGCCTCTTATCAGGGCCACCATAAAGCCTGCGGTATTGGCACTTTGAATAATCGCGTTTTCAACTGAAACTTCATTTTTCAACACACGCCTCGAGTCGGAAGTATTCAGTTCAATGTGAGGATGAACCACAGCAGAGTATAAATCATCAGGACCCTGCACGGGGATAATATCCAGGGGCCGGTAACTCCGAATCAGTGTGAAACCGCCGAGTAGGGAAGGAGCCACGTTATCAGCATGAGCATAGCCACATGCTACGCGTTCGCCTTCCATGGCAAAAGGAATTAACTCAGTGGTGCTTAATGGATTGCCCAACAGGAAATTAACGGCAAATACTGCAGCCGCCGAACTGGCTGCACTGCTTCCCATGCCGCTGCCCAGGGGCATATTTTTTTCAAGCGTAATATTCAGCTTTAAATCGCTTTTACCAATGGCTGTAAGAAATGTATCAACAGAAACTCCCGATGTATTTTTGGTCCGGTCAGCCGGTGTGAGATGTCCGTAAAGACCGTGCAGGGTTACTTTGGAAGTGTCAATATTCTCCTGAACAGAGATGGTAACGCTGTCACCGGTGCCTTCAATCGCATAGCCCATAATATCGAAACCACAACCTACATTGGCAACAGATGCCGGGGCGAAAGCAGTGACTGATTTGTATTTTGTCATAAAAAGATAGTTGTATTATAGAACTGCTGCTGTTTTGATAACCGGAAGTCAGGTGACCGAGGTCCGGAGTTTCTCATGTTATGAATTTACTTTTTCTTTCAATACGAAATTTTTGTTGATACTTGCTCTTGTCATTCTATTTCGGCCATCGGACTCCCGTCTCCCGTCTCCCGTCTCCGTTCTCCGTTCTCCGTTCTCCGTTCTCCGTTCTCCGTTCTCCGTTCTCCGTTCTCCGTTCTCCGTTCTCCCTTCTCCTGACAATTTAACGCTTTAATCCTTCGGCAATCCGCACAATATCTGCTAAAACCCCTGCTGAGGTTACATCTACTCCGGCTCCGGGTCCTTTAACTACCAGCGGGTATTGACGGTAATATCGGGTAGTGAGACTGATACAATTTTCTGTTCCCCGCAAACTGTAAAAAGCGTGTGTTTCGTCCACTTCCATCACCGAAACCCTGGCTTTGCCATTTTCTATTTTAGCAACATAACGTAATCTTAGTCCTTTCGATCTGGCAGCCTCAAACCGCTGATGAAAAGGCTGATCGTAATTTTTTAATTCGGTAAAGAAACCAGGAATATCTTTTGCACTTGCACTTTCAGGCGACATCAAGGGTTCAACTTCAATATCCGATTCTTCAATTGCCCAGCCACATTCACGGGCAAGGATCAGGCATTTACGGGCTACATCCATTCCACTGAGGTCATCACGCGGATCGGGTTCGCTGTAACTGTTATCCTTTGCAAATTTTACAAGTTCGCTGAATGGTTTCCCGCCATCGTATTCTGATAAAAGATAATTCATCGTTCCCGAAAGAACTGCTTCAATAACATTTACCTGGTCGCCGCTGTTTATCAGGCTTTGCAGAACATTGATAACAGGTAATCCGGCGCCTACATTGGTTTCGTAATGAAACGGAGTATTCCTTTTTTTTGCTGAAGCATGTAACAGGTTATACTGAATCATATTTTGCGTATTGGCCCGCTTATTGGCAGTAACTATTGCTATGTTATTCGTGAGCAGTTCGTTATAATGTTTAACCGGCTCATCCGATGCAGTAACATCAATAAAAACTGAGTTTTCAAGGTTCTGAAGTATGATAATGTCAGTCAGCTTCTGAAGATCCGCATTTTGATAATGGGTTTCCAGGGAATTCCGCCATTCCGAAATCACTAAATCCTCTTCACCAACAATCATTCTACGGCTGTTGCTTATGCCACAGATTTTGAGTAAAATTTTCTGTTCTGAAAGTGATTTCTTCTGTTTTTCAATCATTTCGAGCAATTTACTACCAATTACACCGGTCCCTACCACATACAGATGCAATTGCAGCAACTCATAATTAAACAACGACTGATGAAGTACCCGCAAAGCCTTTTTTAAATCTTTCTGATTGATAACCATCGAGATATTCAACTCTGAACTTCCCTGGCTGATGGCTTTCACATTAATACCATTTCGTCCTAACGGGCCAAAAACACGTGCCGAAACTCCCGGCATCTTTCGCATATTTTCGCCTACAACAGCTACTACGGCCAGGTCGCCCTCATAATAAATGTCAGATATTAAACCTGCATGTAATTCTTCCGAAAAAGCCTTCCGCAGCAGTTGACAGGCCTGTTCGGCCTCTTCATGGGCTAATCCGATACAAATGGAATGTTCCGAAGATGCCTGGCTGATAAGTATTACGCTGATCTGATGCTGTGCCAGAACCCTGAACATCCGTGCCGAAACCCCTGCAACTCCAACCATTCCGCTTCCTTCGACATTGATAAGACAAATATCGCGGAGCGATGAAATACCTTTAATAAATCCGATACCCTTGCCTGATTCCTTACAAATCAATGTGCCTTTGTGCGATGGATTAAAACTGTTTTTTACGAATATCGGGATTTCTTTAGCCATGGCAGGCTGCATGGTAGCCGGGAAAATGACTTTTGCTCCGAAATGGGTGATTTCCATTGCTTCGTTGTACGATAGCTGTTCAATGCTATGTGCTTCCTCAACAAAACGGGGATCGGCAGTCATAACGCCATCCACATCCGTCCAAATTTCGATAGCATCCGCTTTCAGGGCAGCGCCTAAAATTGAGGCTGTGTAATCAGATCCGCTGCGGCCTAAAGTTGTGGTTTGTCCCTGGGAGGTACTGCCAATAAAACCGGTCACTACATTCAATCCTTTATTTACCGCGTAGTAATCCCGGATTAATGGATTGCTGATTTCAAAATCCACTTTTGCATAGCCAAAATTCGCATCTGTTTTGATAAGGTTTCGTGCATCGGTATAATTTGCATTGTTAACCTGCGATTTTAACGCATGCGTAATTACAAAAGCTGAAAGACGCTCCCCGAAACTTAGTATCAGGTCGCGTGTGCGCAACGTCAGCTCGCCAACCAATGATGCACCTTTTGCTATACCTGCCAGTTCGTTGCAAATGGACATTACCTCCGCCATAGCCGAAGGCTGCTGAAACATGGGAAGAAGTTCCTTGATTGTATCAAGATGCCTTTTTTCTATTTCATGCATAATGGACTCACACCTACCCTTATCCGTGGGGATGAATTCGCATAAATTTACGAGCTGGTCAGTTATCCCTCCTAGTGCTGAAACAACTAATGTAACCTCCTGGTATAAGTCGTGATACTGTTTTACAATTTCAAGTACATTTTTTATACGTTCGGGATTTGCTATGGATGAGCCTCCAAATTTTAATATCCGCATACTTTCAGGTTTTTATCAATTCTGACTAAAAATAAAAACACCTTCCCCTGAAGTTGAGAAAGGCGCACACTCTATAAGCATTCCGTCTCAACCCTGTCAGGGTAGGGTTATATAATAAGTAAATCCGGTTTCGGTGTAAGTCATTTTCCGTATAGGTCTATTTGCAAAGATACAGATATTCTTTTACCGGATTTAGTGTTCCTGCCTTGCATATGTAATTTTCGAACAGTATAGACAAGCGAAGTATCCTTGAAATGAGATATTTTATCACCATCTGAACCATTCATATACTTCATCTGGAATTTTCAGGAAAAAGTGGTTTGTGTTGTAAATACAGAATATAAACCAGTTAACACTCAATTTGTTGATTAGTCTGCGACAAATTATATTTTTTTACTGGACAGCAATGATAATATATATTATTCCAGGCTTTGGTTCATGATATCAATTAGTTATTTTAAACCGCCAGGCGGGATTGTAAACTCCGCTGAGCAGAATTTTTTTACCTGCAAAAGAGGAACATAAAACAGGATTACAATCAATACGATCCGGATGATCATATTTTGCTGAAGCATTAGATTGTTGTCTCCTGTTATTGCCTTTCTCCTGATCCCAAGTCCCCAGTTCCAATATCCAAATCCCTACTTTTCCCTGTTCTCATTTCTCCATTCATCCTGCTCCTTGCTTTCGCGAATCATATCTTCGGGATTGTCCATGTCAGGACCCTTCAACAGTTGTTTCCAATCGAATTTTTCATCAAACGGATTCAATGCTTTTTGTGCATCAAAAATCCGCTTATCGGCTGCTAATGCAGAATAAGGTGTGAAGTCGGGTTTTTCCGAAAACATTTCTGCCAGGTCATTTGCACTTGCGTCATATTGGTTCAGGTAGGGAAGTCCCAATACATTCCAGAAGGTTTTAAATATACTGCCAAAACTATAATGAGTATGACTAACATAGTTCTTTTTGGCATAAGGCGAAATCACCATTAAAACGCTGCGATGTGCATCAATATGATCCACACCATTTTGAGCATCGTCTTCGGTAATAACTATTGCCATGCTTGCCCAGTAAGGTGTATGGGACAAAAATTCGACAATGCGTCCCACAGCAAGGTCATTATCAGCCATATAGCTTTCGCGGAATGGGTAACCGGTTTCCGGAAGTTCGCCGGCACCATGGTCGTTTGGTATAATTACCGTAATCAACTGTGGTAAGGTATCTTTCGCTGACCCCCATTTTTCGTTAAACTCTTTCTTAAAAACATCAATCCTGAACTGGTCAGGGATTGCCGTATTATAAGTGGGATATACCCTCGAAGTATGATCGAAAAGTGAAGCAGGAAGAGGGAAATTGGCTACTTGTTTTACTCCCCCATATTTATATGTGACCTGGTAATCGGCAGGCTCAAACATCACACCGAATCCGAAATTAAAGTATTCAACCTTATTCCTGGCAAGATGATCCCACATGGAACCAGATTCATTATAATCTTCAGGATAAATTGCCCCCGAGGCACCATTCATGCCAAGGTTACCGGGTGCATTCGAATTTTCCCTGTAGTTCCGGTTGCCTCCATAATTGGCAGGTGTAGTAGCTTCGACCCATTCGTTCGGATAGGTATTTGCCAGCCAGCGATGCCCGTCGGCCGATACATCAGAATCCACATAAAAGTTATCGCTGATGCTGAATTGCCTGGCAAGTTTCAGGTGATTGGGCATCACAGTTGCATTTTCAACCTTTTTACTCTTATCACGATTAGTGAAATTCGCTTTGGTTCCATAACGTGCCAGGGTAGAATCTCCGTCAGCGCCTTTTACCTGGCCGAATATTTCGTCGTAAGTCCGGTTTTCTTTCGAAATAAAAACGATGTGTTTAATGGGAGAACCGTTTAATACAGGTGTCAGTGGTATGGGATTATTTTTCCGCCAACTGAAGCTGGTTGAAGATATTTCCTGAAATGAGAAATTGTTTTCAATCACTTTTCGGGTATTCAATTTCAACAGGGAATCATCCGGGATATCAAGCACTTCAACGGTACCTTTCATCAGGCTGCCGATATAGCTTCCTTCCGGGCCGGTTACAAAATTGCTGCCACCGTTCGGCCCGCTTCCGAATCCTTTTGCATTTGCCACTATAAGTCTTCTGCCGTCGGGCGAGACCTTTATTTTTGCCGGAAACCAGCCGGCAGGTATATGTCCGGTTACAGTTAAAGTTTCTACATCAATCACTCCTATTGCGTTGAGCCCCGACTCTGTTACAAAAACGGTTTTCCCATCCGGCGAAATGTCCAGTCCGAATGGAATAATACCCCGCAGTTTTGAAATTCGTTTGTCAGGACAAAGCGAAATGTGTTTTATGATGGTGTTTTTAAGGGCATCGAGAACTGTAATATTATCATTATTGCCATTACTGATGAAAATATAACGTTCAGAAGCTACAATTGAATTCGGACTCGAACCACCGACGGCAGGAAAGCCTTCAACCATCTGCCCGACGAGTGTTCCGGTATTAATTTTGGCTGTTACTTCGGGTTTTGCATTTTTTTTCAAACTTACGGCCCATACCGAAAAAGACTTATCTGAATGTTGAGGCCCCAGCCCGGGGATTTGAAGGGAATCGGAAGAGATTCCCTGTTCTGCTTCTTTTGTTCCATATGCAAATGCAGGGAAGTCTATCACACCTTTTTCCCATTTCCCATGTTTTTTACGTTTGATCAGGCTATATTGATACATGCCGGCATTAGCAACATATACAGTGCTTTCGTCGGGGGAAAGCGCTATCCCAAACGGATACCTGCCTACAGGGACATTATGAAGCACTTTTTTCTCTATCGGATTAATAACCAGCATCCGGAACCCTACCTGGTCGACAGCATACAACCTGCTGCCATCGCGGTTGAGTACCATATCGCCGATATATCCGTTCGTATAATCCGTTTCGCCTTCAATAGCTTTGCAATCAATGCTTCCGAGTTTGGTGCCTGTTTTTAGATCAAATATAAAAACTACGTTTTCCTGGCCTCCGGCTACATAAACCACTTTATTATCAGGTGAAATGGCGAGTCCCATAAACACGGATGCCAGAACACCTTTATCTGTAGAAGGTCCGGGTGGAACCTGCTGAATATCTGGATTATCTGAATCCAGGTTTCGTAAAATTGTTATTGCCAGCGGGGATGTGCCTGAGTTGGCTGTTACAGCAAGGGTACCATCCCTGCTGATTGCCAGTCCGTATGGATGTGGCGCAACAGTATAGCATTTCCCGACAGGCGTAATGATGCGACCATTAGGTATAATAGTTTCCCCGTTTTTGTCTATTTTAGTTATCCTGTCTCCGGCGGGAGCAGAAAGTACGTATTCCTTCATCTGGGCTGTGACACAAAGGTTTATAAGGACTGCCGGTATCAGCAACAACAATCTGTTCATATTTAGGCTCATTTGTTAAAGTGTTTTTTGTTTTTGTTGAAAGGTGATATAGCTGTTAAAATTACGAAACACACTCATACTATTTTTGTTTTATTTTCTTATTTTGTAAAGCGGTGATTATATTTGCATTATAATTATTAATGCACCGGAAATGCAACAATACACTAAAACAATCTGGATAGTTTTTTTTGCTATCGCTATGGGTTACCTCGAAAGCTCTGTAGTTGTTTACCTGAGGGCATTGTATTACCCCGAAGGGTTTAACTTCCCGATGAAGGCAATGGCAACTAACCTTGCAGTTACCGAGCTTTTCAGAGAAGCCGCAACAATAATCATGATACTTTCTGTAAGTGTTCTGGCCGCGAAACGCTGGCTGCATCGCTTTGCATGGTTCCTGGTTATATTTGCCGTATGGGATAGCATGTATTATGTGTTTCTGAAAATGTTGCTTGGATGGCCTGATTCATTTTTTACAACTGATATCTTATTCCTTCTTCCAAGTATGTGGACCGGTCCGGTGCTTGCCCCGATTATTAATTCACTTACCATGATGCTGCTTGCCTGGGTAATCCTCACCGAAAGGTTAGGCTCAACGCCGGTTTACCGACTTTTGGGCCGGGTGTGGATATTATTATTATCCGGTACGATGATTGTACTGATTGCTTATATGAAAGATTTCGCTGGTTATGCCTTGGATTTCAGGCAGTCTTTCCCTGGTGGAAAACTCAACTGGGATCAGTTGATGTTACTCATGCCTTCGCAATTTGTTCCGCGATCGTTTGATTGGTTATTGTTTTGTTTTGGGATTTCAATGCACCTGGCGGCAATATTTCTTGTTTACACCAAAAGGACAAATGTTTCATGAAAAGCCAGATTTCTTTGTCAATGGCTTCTGAGTTTTGAATCGTGGCAACCTTATATCACAATCCGGTTATCTTTATTGCCAGGTAATATTGTCAGCAAACAGAAAAGCTAAGCCGGCACAAAGAAAAAAGCCGGGTTATGCCCGGCTTTATTAACGAAAAGTAATATGCTGAATGACTACCTTTTAATCGAAACTTTCTTCGAAATAACCTGCGATCCGGTATAGATCTGAAGGATATACATTCCCGGATAAAATTGATCAGTAAGTATATGCAGGTTGGTACTCTTATCGGCAGTAAGGTAAACGATCTGCCCCAGGTTATTAATTAAGCGGACTTCATTGAACTTAACAGGAGTCACAACATTGATAATTTCATTTGCTGGGTTTGGATATACCCTGTAAGCAGCTTCATCAGTATTGGGAACACCTACCGAAATCCATGCCACTGTGCAGGATTTAGGTGATTCACCCATATCGTACACGGCAGTTACGCAATAGGTTTGTTGTCCGTTGGCAACCGGAAAGTCGTTGTACTGAGGTATAGTTGAACTATTAATAAGGGTATCGTTACGGTAAATGTTGTAACTTAATGGAAGTGTAAGCGGCTCGGTCCAGGTTAGTTGTACGCTGTTATTAAAAGGCTGTGCAATAACGTTTGTGACCGGGTTAAGTATGACGGAGGGCTCCAGGAGACCAACATACTTATTCATGCCTTTTACAGTTGCACTTGCATTAATCCCACCGGCCCATCCGCAATGGTTATTTATAAAATTGCAGGCAAAGAACTGTTCAGTTTCGGTACCCATAAACTGGGTCCAGGTATATCCACCGTCGAAACTATAGGATGCGCCAGTTGATCCTGTCGATACAAATGTGTTGTCAGTACCAGGCACATATGCAAGGTCACTTAAAAGGTAGGGCCCGGATGGATTAATCGTTTGCCAGGTAAGTCCGCCGTCATGTGTTGCTTTCAAAACTACTGTTACGTTAGTCTGAGCGACCAGGCCGTTCATTTCATCTTTAAAGCAGATCCTGTTGACGCCTCCGTTTGCTTCAGGGAGAATCCCGGTATTCGAAATCGTCCAGTTTAAACCTTTATCGTGTGAAATGTAGAGATTACTTTTATTGGTGCCAAACATAATGGTACTGGCTCCGACAGCCTGAATTACCGAGGTCCATCCTCCTTCACCTGTTACCGGATTAGCTCCACCTCCTATATTTGCCTTAGGAACGCGGGTCCAGGTGCTGCCACCATTGTTAGTGGTATAGATTTCAAAATAATTATCTTTAACGTCGCCATGGCACATACCTTCATTCTGATTCCAGAACCATACATTATCGGCAAACGAAGCGGATCCCTGCAGAGCGCCTGCCATATGGGCCCAGGTTGTACCGCCGTTTGTAGTTTTATATACGCCGCATGTATTGTCCTGGGTGGCACCACCATTATATACTGCTGTAAATGCTACATTAGCATTTATTCCGCAAATATTGCCAAGTCCGTAAACTGGATTCGTGAGTACTTGTCCGACTGTCCATGTATCACCACCAGTTGTGGTCTTTGTAAATTCAGGCGTTCCTATCCCGGTTGAACCGTCAGCAGCAGTAGCCCAAACCAGTGATGAATCAACGGCATGCATATAGGTTACTACTCTGTTCGGAACACTGAATCCACTTGCTTCTGAAATCCACTCGCTGACTCCTATGTTAACTTGTTGGTAAACAGTATCAGCTGCATCCATTGCTTCAACGCGGACTATATGCGAGCCTAAGCCAGCCGCAAGTGTATTCCAGGGAAACGTAAAAGTGGTTTGTGTTGTATTATAAACCAATTGGTTGTCAATATAAAGGTTTACAGCTGTTGGCGTACCGGTAATAACTGAGCAGTTAATATCGAATGTGGATCCGTAAGCTGCTGAATTATTTTGTTCAAGGTCGGTAAAACGCACGATCAAATCCGGGTTTCCGGGTTGAATACCATAAACAACTGTGTTATTTGAATTAAAATTTCCATTACCTGAATTGAGCGCTCCTATTGCAAAATAACCATTTGAAATTCCTGACCACCCCCAGTTCATATGGAACTTGCCGTCGCTATTGCGGTATCCGTCGCAAACCCAGGCATGGCCTTCATTGCTTGTAGTGGATCCGGCATAATACATGGGACGACTTGCATCCAGTTCTGATTTAAGAAATGTTTTCCAGTCGGTTAGGGTGTAATTTGCTTTATAAGCTATTCCAATTGTTGAATTGTCATAATTAAAATAATTACTCATAGCCCAGGGAACATCTTCGGAGAAGGCACCGGAACCACTGGGGTCATAATTCATATCAACAGAAACGCCTGCATGATACAATAAGGTTGCAATTTGTTGGTAACTACCGCTATTTGCTGAATTGCCCATAGCTGTAAAATTGTAATTTGTTGCTCCGAAATTTGCTGTTTGAAGTCCGTAAACAGGATGAACATAGGAATGTGATCCAACTCCTGTCGGAGGGAAGTTATAATATTTCAT
Source organism: Bacteroidales bacterium (assembly GCA_038204995.1). Lineage (GTDB taxonomy): Bacteria > Bacteroidota > Bacteroidia > Bacteroidales > UBA4417 > UBA4417. Next base: position 19,639 of record JBBRCH010000073.1, read on the forward strand.
GATCTGCCCCATTGAAGTTGCGACACAACCTGCCCAGGCTTTTCCTCCAGGTCCCCCTGGTGCAGCAGGACAATAATAATTGTACCATTGTCCCTGATCCCAATGAATTGGATCAATTAAAGGCCCAACATCAAGAACAGATGCATCCATTTCATTATTAAGGATACTGTTCCATTCCGAAACAGACTTGTTATTATCTGTTCCTGAAGCAACAGCATGGGCTATCTCCCTGCTATAGCAGTCAAACCAGTACCTGGTTGACGGGTTTGTGATCTGTGTTTCAACAAAACCTTCGTTTGATTGCGCCAGAATAGGTGTTGCTACGTCATCGGCTGAAACAACCACAAATCCGCCTCCGGCATAATTAAACACGTAATAGGTTGTTATTCCGTTGTAAGAATTACTGAAACTATTTGCGATACTAGTATTAGCTTTACCTGAATGGAGTGAAAAATAGTTATTTGCCACCTGGCTGGCTTTTTCCATGGTAACTGATTTGCCAAAAGTAAAAGTTACAAGCAGCAGGCTGAGCAGGAGGGTAGTTAGTTTTCTCATAAATAAGATTTGAAAATTAGTTGATCAGGTTTTGTTCGAAGAAGAAAAGCAAAATGTGATAAAGTAAATAAAAACCCGGTAATTAAGGCTATTCCAATTCTAAATCTATGAATTTCAGATACGTACGTTGTTGAATGAAAAAACAAACCCATTTCTGAAATTCGTTACTCGGTTAATGTACATTCTCTCAACTTATGCTTTAAATCAGTTGAATAGATTGCAAATATATTATATATACAAATATAAAACGATTTTCTGAAAAAAAACTCTTTCTGCTGTTTAATTGCTTTTCGTTAATAGTTGTTTAATTTAGAGGCGCCAAAGCATGTACATGTCAGTAAGAGATATCTTGTATCACCCGGTTTCAGGTAAAACCAATAATTTACTGCTTTTTATTATTGCCCTGATACCCGCATTTGTTCTTTTCCCTTTCCCTGCTTCCGTATTTTCAAATGGAATAGATCCACCTCTGGCGTGGGTCTTCAATTACCTTATACAGGGGAAGTTGTCGTTAGGTAAAAATATTATTTTTCCTCATGGTCCCCTGGCATTTTTAATGTATCCGTTACCAATAAGCTCAAATTTGTGGATTGCCATTTCAGTTCACCTGGCAGCTCGGATTTTCCTGGCCTACAGCCTGCTGAAACTTGCTACCCGAAAACCTCCGGGCTACATGGTTCTAGCCCTGGTTTCGGCTTGTACCATGCTGGCAATCAACGATCTGTTGTTAACCATTGTTCAGATCATTATCCTCTGTTACCTGAATTTCTTCGAACGCCGCAATGTGCTCTGGCTTATCCCAGCCCTGGTAATAACTCCTGTTACCCTCTACATTAAAGCTTTTGCAGGTATAGTGAGCCTGGTTGTAACACTGTCGTTTGCCGGCATCATGGTTTACCGGACCCTTACAGGTCTCGAAAGCAGGTACCGTTTACTGCTGTTCCTGATAGTTCCGGTAATTATACCTTTTCTATGGATTCTACTTTATGGCGATTTAAACGGTTTCAGTGGTTACCTCAAAGGAATGTTATTTCTGGCAGCTGATAATTCATCGGCGGTTGCGGTTTACCCGATCAACAACTGGTGGATAACCGGAATTGCGCTATTCAGCGGACTTGTGCTGATACTAATAAATTTAAAGAACACTACTCTCGTTAGGTACACAATCCTGGTTGGACCGGCACTTTTTGCGCTATGGAAATATGGCATGGCCCGTGAAGATTATCTTCACACTTCAATGATGTTCATTTTTATACTTTTTATTGTTCTGATATACCATGTTCTGTCCGCGAAATTCCGGATTGTAAACATTTTATTGACTGCAGTGGTGGTTGTGATGTTTTATCTGACTCTTCAGAAGGCATATTTTTTTGAGCCTTTCCATATCAGGGCAAACGGAGTGCAGAACCTGGTAATAAAAGCATTCAATAATAAATATTTTGCGGATACCTGCAATCAGTCTTCTGAGAGATTAATAGCCCGTAACAAATTGGATAAAAATATCAGGGATATGATAGGCGATCAATCTGCCGATATTTATCCATGGGATTATTCATATATTGCCGCAAACAATCTGAACTGGCAACCCCGGCCTGTAATACAGAGCTATGCCTCCTATACCCGTGAACTGGATGAACTCAATGCTATGCATTTTCAGAGTGATAAAGCACCAGAGTTTTTAATCTGGGAGTTGCGTAAAATAACTCATGATATCCATGGTGGAGCGCTCGAAAGTATTGATGGGCGTTATTTATTGAATGATGAGCCGGAAACACTGATTACATTGTTCAGCAGGTATGAATTGGCAGCTAGTCAAAAAGGGACATTTCCGGTATTTGTCTACCAGAAGAGAAAGGAAACGCTTGAAGCGAAAACAAGTATAGCCGGTCGGACAGTGGCAAGGTGGAATACATGGATTGATGTACCCGCAAATTCTCAGGATATTCTGAAAGCTATGGTTGAGTTGAAAAGGAATACAACTGGAAAACTACTTAGCTTTTTCTATAAAGACGAAGCAACTTATGTTTACTTCCTGCTTGCGAACGGGGATATCCGATTATACCGTATAGTTCCTAAAAATGCTTCCTATGGATTGTGGATAAATCCTTTGATTCTTAATCCTGAACTTGGAAAAAATGAGCCTTTGGTGAGGAAAATCATGTTTAGCTGCTCAAACCCAGGCATGATGAAGGATGAAATTAACATTAAATGGGGCCGGGTTTCTTTTTCGAAAACGGATAAATCTCCCGGTTCAAAAATCCCGGTCAAAAATCCTTTTTACGCTTTTTTCGGAATTACGGAAAACATACATTCGGTCGTAATACTGGCAAGCAATAATTCTCTGGAAGAAAAAACATTATTTTGGTCATCTCCCGGGGAAACAAAGATTTTTAAAACAGGAAGAAACAAGAGATTGAATTTGCTTCCCGGTGATTATTCGGTTTCATTTGAGTATCCGCTTGATTCACTTTTACTTGAAAATGAACCAAACGGATACATAGTCAGGACAGGAGTGTGGGCGCAGGCAATGCCGGGAGCAAAAGCAGTGTATGTTATTTCTCTCGAAATGAATGGGAAATCGCTTATCTGGAAAGCGGTTGATATCCAAGCCTTTATTCATAATCAACACATGATGAATTTTATAACCAATTATTCCATTCTGGAAAATGAATTCCTACTGCAGAAAGGACTTGTGCAAAAGGTTTACGCCTTGAACACAGGTAAATTTCCGGTTCTGCTGGATGATTTTTCAGTGCGGATAGAGACAAGATAGAATCAGACAGACCAATTTTGTAAAATCATCAGTTATCATCCCGATAACATCAACAAAACTATACTATCATATTCAGATGAATTTCACTTCTTTATTGGCTACATATTATTTAGATGTGCCGGAAACAAATTTTATGTATGATATTTTAAAGAAATGAGATTGTTTTTGTTAATATCGGATTGAATATATTCATTCTCTTACTTTTTGCTTAAACAAAAAGTAACAACTTAGCGCAGCGATCTCATGCACACCTTTAGAAACAAGCAATGAGTGCATAAAAATTCAAGGCTTTCGAAAAATATGTTGCTTTTCTAAGCCAGAGGTATCTTCTCGCAATACAAGGCATGAAAGAT
>JBBRCH010000074.1:0-23179 GCA_038204995.1 Bacteroidales bacterium
CAAACCTGGTTATTTGATAACCAATTTGTTAGTAGCTTTCTGATCGCCAATGGTTACGGTATAGAAATAAACACCGCTTGTAAGGTTGCTGGCATCAAGTGTAAGGGTATGTGAACCTGCGCCCATAGTACCGTAATTTACACTGCTTACCTGCTGGCCTGTGAGTGAGTTAACTACAATGCTGACAGGGCTAGATTTGCTGAGATTCACATCTATACTTGTTTTTCCGATGAATGGATTAGGATAGTTGGTGACAGCCATTTTGCTGGCTTTTGGAGCTACCGTTCCACCAACTTTAAATGAAAAGTCACTTTCCATGAATGAGGCGCCCTGTAGGTAATAATGAGCTACAGGTTCGTCAGCATTATAATTACTTGTTTCGAGATCCGAAATCCTGATAGGAATATCATATTCACCTGCATTGTCAATAGTTACAGGGGAAACAAACATAAAGTGGCATTGTCCATAACCATCTTCATATTGGGTAACATTTTTCACGGCAGTTTCTCCGTTCGTATTCACGTCACGTCCCCAAATCAATGCATCAGGATATAAGTTGAGAGGATCGGTCAAATTCCATTCGTCAGGGTTTGTATCTGTCCAGATAGCAAATACCTTGCTGCCATCATCGGTACGTGAAGCCTGGAGCCTCATATCCCATCCAACATTCGGAGGAGGAGAAGTAGCGTAAGGTGAATCAGCGCCGGCAACTTCACGCGATAGCATAGGGTGGTCAATATAATGGCAGAACCATTCTCCGTTTTCATTCGAGAATTCGAATAAAGCGCCTAATTCAGCTGAATTGTACCAGCTGAGTGAATCAGGGTCTTGTGAAATATGACCCTTACAAAGCGCCATAATGTGCAGGTTATTAGCGCCGTCAACAACCATATCTGATTCCCAGAACCAAGGAACTGCAACATCAGGGTTTGCCGATGTTGATCCTACATGGTCAAATACATCAGGGAAGATGCTGAAATCAAAATAATCCATTACACCCCAGCTTGTACCATGATCAACTGATTTGAAAATGACCGGATAATATCCTTTAATATCGCCTGCACGGCTGTCAACCCCTACATTCATAATGTAACCAACGCTGCCGTCTTTGCTCCATGCCATATTTGAATAGCTGTTGCCTTCGGGTAAACCATTATTCATCCAGAAATTATTTGTCAGATCCATTTCAGTCCAGTCGAAACCCAGGGTATTGTTATTAAAGGTTCCGTTCATTACAAAAGGTACTAACTCAGTATAATTTACGCCATCATCAGCAGTTTTCATTGTACAGATATGAGCCATACCATCGGGGCTGACACTTAAACCCTGGCGAACCAATTCACCATAACTGCTGGTTACCGGATAATCCTTATCCAGGTTATTTCCGTTGTACTGTACTGAACTTAAATATTTGTTTGTCCAGCCGGCGCCATTGGTAACAGGACCAGCAACTAATGAGTATGAGAGGTCAAGATCTGTGTTCCCAGCAGGATTGAAAATAACTCCGGATGGATAGCGGTTTCGCAGAACACTAGTTCCAACCAGGGATAATTTTTCTGTAATGGTAGTACCCATATCGGTTGACCATGCAGTAACTATATCATTACCGTTACCCATTATTCCACTTCCAGGAAGCGAAGGAACGGCTTTATCATTACCACGATGGGTTCCCATAATGGCGTTGACTTCCTTATTATAATACATACAGTTTTGTTCATTTACCAGTAAGGTAAAAGCATTACGCGAAGTACCCATATAAACTTTCTGTACAGCTAAATTTGAACCTTTGGTAGTGCGGGGAACATAAGCAGGTAAAGGAGCTGAATTACTTGTGTATTCAGGTTCAATTCTGATTTTTTCAATAGTTGCTTTAGCTTTTTGCATCACCGGAGTGACCTTAACAGCTTTCTGAGAATAGACCGAGAAGCCTATAAAAAGTGCAATGATAAAGAGTAACGATGTCTTCATTTTGTTTTCGTTTTAGTTGAACATTATTGATTATGGTTTATTTTAATTGCAAACAATACTTTTGTTACGCATCTAAGGGTATGCAAATATAATATTTTAACCTTAAGGATTAAATAAATGCATGTTTTTTTTAACAAAAAATCAATTATTGTTGATTTTTTTCTGTTTTGTATCAACCGGAATGATTGTTGACCTGCCAGCCACGCTGGTTTCAGAGAAATATTTACGGTATGTAAGATGTCTTTTTGAAAAAATGCCACCTACGGCTTCGTGCAACATTCGCATCTTAGGATTAAAGTCGCCGACCCAGGAAAGTTCCACTTCATTATACTGAGGATTTTTCACCATAACGGTATTCATATGCCAGAAAAGTGCTGACTCAATACCTGATTTCTGGTATTGTGTCTTAACACCCATAATGGTAATGCGTGCCCTTGTAAATATTCTCTTCTTCCCTAAAAGGCCTACTTTCAGTTTTCCCCAAAGATTAATTTTTCCGTTAAAATACCTGAGCATCTGATTAATATCCGGCAGCATAACCTCAAATGCTATGGGTTCATCGCCATGGTATGCGAACCAGATAAATTCGGGAACAAGCAGTGATTTAAGTTCAGCCAACATCAGGCGGATGGCATTAGGGTCGGTAGGCGTAAAATTTTCGTGAAATTGCCAGGCATCATTATATATTTCGATGAAATCAGCAATAAATTGTTCGGATTCATCATACGAAAAATGCCTGAAGTTGTATTCCACTTTTTGCCTTACCCAATCGGCAATTTTCCAGAATCGTTCAGGAAAAGGCTTTCTTAAATCAAGTAAATTGGTAACCTGCTCAAAGTAGATTGTAAATCCGTATTTTTCGAAAAAGTCTTTATAATAAGGAGGATTATAATTCATCCCAAAAGATTGAGGAATAAAACCTTCGACCAACAATCCCCAGAAATTATCGTTTTCGCCAAAATTAATAGGGCCATCCATGGCTTGCATGCCCCGATCCATCAGCCAGGTATGGCAGGAATCAAATAAGATTTCCGCAGCTTTAAAATCATTAATACATTCAAAAAAACCCATTCCTCCTGTAGGAACCTGGAAAGTATATGCCTTTTCCCTGTTTATGAAAGCTGCTACCCTGCCAACCAGGTTATTTTTCTCATCCAACAATATCCAGCGGATTGCTTCTCCATGATTAAAAAATACATTCTTCGAAGGGGTAAAAATTCCTTCTATGAAAGTATCAGGAGGGCACACAAAATTTTTGTCGTCCTTATATATACTACGCATAACATCGTGAAAAAGATCACAGGTGCGTTCGTCTTCGACAATAATCAAATGATATTCCATTCGGGTTGGCTGCAAACAATTTGGGCAAAGGTAAAAAAAGTTAGGTTTGGGACTGTTACCGGAAAAACTTTCCCATTTCCACCTTTCATTTTTAATCTTACCTTTGCAGGTTGCAAAAAGCACCTCTGTGAAAAAACTCTATCTGCTGATTTTACGATCATATGCAGGACCTGCATTAGCTACATTCTTTATTGTAGTGTTCGTATTGTTGATGCAGTTTCTGTGGCGTTATGTTGATGAACTTGTAGGCAAAGGACTGGAGTGGAATATTATCATGCAACTTATGTTCTACGCATCCTTCACCTTTGTCCCCATGGCTCTGCCAATCTCGATTTTACTGGCCTCGCTGATGACATTCGGCAATCTTGGTGAGCGCTATGAACTGGTAGCCATGAAAGCTGCAGGAATCTCTTTGCGCAAAATCATGATGCCATTAGGGCTGTTCTCTTTGCTTATCAGCGTTGGAGCTTACTATTATTCGAATATAATCTTCCCCTATGCCAACCTGAAATTCAGGTCTACCTTATATGATGTACGTCAGAAAAAACTTGCTCTTAACATCCGCGATGGCATTTTTTACTCCGGTTTACAAGGGTATGTTATCAGAATAGGACACAAAGAACCTGATGGAACAAGAATACGGGATGTTATGATTTATGATCATTCGCAGTTTCAAGGTAATAATAAGCTGATAATGGCCGATTCAGGACGCATGGAACAAACCACGGATGGAAATTACCTGATGCTGACTTTGTTTAACGGAACTAACTACGAAGAAAGTGGTGGCCGGATGGATGCCCAGAAACTTCCGTTCCAACGCATTCAATTTACGGATGAAGTGATCAAGTTTGATCTTTCTCAGTTTAAAATGACACGATCCGATGATGATTTTTTCAAGAATGCCTACTATATGCTTAATGTACAGCAACTTGGGTACGCTTCTGATTCACTGGGCATAGAAGTCGACCAACGTGTAACAGATTTACGCAATTCAATTTTGGCATTCTATTCCAATTATACAAGGATAAAGCTTTCTGATAGTTTGTATGCAACATTACCTCCTGCCAAAGAAGCAATGAAATTTGAAAACAAATCAGCGGCTGAAAGAAAAACTATTACTTCTTATGCACTTGGCCTGGCCCGGAATGCAAAAGGGACATTTGAATACAGCCGCCAGCTTATTAAAGAAAAAGTTGAATTAAAAGCCCGTTATGATATAGAGTGGCACCGGAAATTTACTCTTTCATTTGCATGTTTTGCATTGTTCCTTATCGGTGCCCCCTTGGGAGCAATCATTCGTAAAGGCGGACTGGGAATGCCTTTGGTAATATCAGTCCTTCTCTTTGTTGCCTACCATGTAATTTCATTTACCGGCGAAAAATCAGTGCGTTCAGCTATTACTGATCCATGGAAAGGTATGTGGATGTCGACCATGATCTTTTTACCTGTTGGGATATTCCTTGCCTATAAAGCGGCTAACGATTCAAACATCATGGATGCTGAGAGTTATAAACACTTTTTCAGGAACATGGTTAAAAAAATTAAGAAAAAACAAAAACCGAAAGATGAAAATTTTAATGCTGTGCAATAAGTCGCCATGGCCTAAACGTGAAGGCGGCCCTATTGCCATGCATGCCATGATAAGCGGCCTGCTCCAGGCAGGGCATTCTGTCAAGGTACTTGCTGCAAATACGAATAAATATAATGTTAATCCGGAGACCCTCCCGGATGATTTCAGGGAAAAAACACAGATTGAATTTGTAGATATCGATCTGTCGCTCAGTATTACAGGTGCATTGTATAATTTTATAGCAGGTAAATCATACCATGTTACGCGTTTTCATACAAAAGCCTTTGCCCAGAAAATAACCGAAACACTGCGAAAAGATACTTTCGATATCATTCAGCTCGAAACGCTGCAGATGGCAACTTATCTTGATATTATCCGCAGATATTCCAAAGCTCCTGTTGTTCTAAGGGCGCATAACATTGAACATAAAATCTGGCAGCGTATAGCTGAAAACTGCCCGAATCCTTTAAAAAAGTTATATATCAACCATTTATACAAAACCTTAAGACGCTTTGAAATTGGTATTTTAAATAAGATTGATGGAATTGTCGCTATAACGCCCGTTGATGCAAGGAATTTTGACAGGCTATCGCATAGCACCAACATAATTTCGATTCCATTTGGGATTAACCTTGATACCCTGCCTGAAAACCCGATTCAACCTGAAGATGCGTCACTCTTCCATATAGGCACCATGAACTGGTTTCCTAATGAAGAAGGCATCCGGTGGCTTATTAAAGAAGTTTGGCCTGCCGTAACAAAGAGACTGCCAGAAATAGAACTGCATCTGGCAGGACGTTATATGCCCGATTGGATGAAAAAACTTTCGGCTCCCGGGATTATTATTGATGGAGAAGTTCCTGATGTCTGGGAATATATGCAACGTTTTTCAATAATGGTGGTTCCTCTGTTCTCCGGCAGCGGAATACGTATTAAAATTGTTGAAGCCATGGCCGCCGGCAAAGCGATTATCACAACAGCAATTGGGGCCGAAGGAATTAATTACGAACACGGGCAGCACCTGCTCATAGCTAAAGATTCCAGGTCCTTTACCGAAGCTATTGTTAAATTGTGCGACGACAGCAACCTTCGTGATTCATTGGGAAAAAACGCCAGGATGCTTATTGCTAAAGAGCACGACAACCAAAAGCTTATGCAAAAATTAACTGGATTTTATATTGAAATATTGAAATCAAATTAAAGGCCATCATTTTGCTTTATCTGTTGTAGTGAGTATTTTTGTGATGTTACTTTAAACTTCATTCAATATGAGATGCCCTAATCGCTTATGAAAATATTTATTCTTCTTTCCCGGGTACCATTCCCTATCGAAAAAGGCGATAAACTTAGGGCATATCATCAGATCCGGTGCCTGTCACTAAATAATGAAGTTATTGTATGCGCACTGAGCGACTCTCCTGTACATCCGGAAGCCATCAATGAATTAAAAGGTTTTTGCAACGAAGTTCATATCATTCCTATCAGCAAGCCTGGAATGGTGTGGAATGTGATTAAGGCATTTTTTAACGGTAAACCTCTGCAGGTTGGCTATTTCTACCGCTGCAAAGCCCGAAAAAGGATAAATGCACTTATTGAAAATTGCAAACCCGATCACATATACTGTCAGCTTACCCGGGTTTCGGAATATGTAAAAAACAGCAAAATTCCGAAAACTCTGGATTACCAGGATATTTTTTCAATGGGCTCAAAAAGGCAGGCAGAAACGTCATCATTCCTTATGCGACAGTTTTTTATGATGGAATACAGAAGGCTCCTGCGTTATGAGTATCATATTTTCAATAAATTTGATCACAAAACTATTATCTCCCGCCCTGATCGGGATCTGATACCGCATCCTTCTTTCGAAGATGTTGTGATTATCCCGAATGGTGTTGATCATGAATTTTTCAAGCCTCTAGAAAGGCAAAAGACACATGATATCGTTTTTACCGGTAATATGGGCTATCCGCCCAATATTGATGCTGCCCGGTTTATTGCCGGTGAAATTTTCCCTTTGGTTTTAAGACAATTTCCGGAAGCTACGCTTTTATTGGCCGGTGCCAATCCCAGTTCTAAGGTGCAGGCATTACAAGCCTCAAATATTACTGTAACAGGCTGGCTGCCGGATATCCGTGACAGTTATGCAAGTTCCCGCCTCTTTATAGCGCCTATGCGCATAGGTACAGGGTTACAGAACAAACTGCTCGAAGCTATGGCAATGGGACTTCCTTGTATCACTTCGGAACTTGCTAATCAGGCATTGGGAGCAAAAGAAAATGATGAAATACTGATCGGAAATACTGCTGAAGAGTATGCAAATCATATTATCCGGATTTTACAGAATGAAAAATATGCCCGGACTCTGGCACAGAATGGAAATACATTTGTAAAAAGGGTTTTTAGCTGGGAGAATTCTACTTCAGTGCTGGAAGAGCTTTTTCGATAGTTTATGGTTAAGCAATAATGATAGATAGTGGATAGTGTCTGCACACCCGAAGGGTGTCTGACACTGCAAGTGTAATGTGGGAGTATGAAAGTGAATAATGAATAGACAACCACCATTTACCAATGGCACAAACGGGAACTAACTAAAAAATTTGAAATACATAGAAATACATAGAAATACATAGAAATAAATAGAAATAAATAGAAATAGATAGGAATAGATAGAAATAATTTGCAGATTTATCTTTCTGTAATTCAGGCGATTGCGCTCTTGTTAAATGAAAGTGTCTGCACACCCGAAGGGTGTCTGACACTGCAATGAAACTTTAACTTTTTCAAATACTTACATTAAATTTACAGGACAAATTATGGCTGACGATAAAAAAATTATATTTTCGATGGTTGGTGTCGGGAAAATCCATCCACCCAACAAACAGGTGCTTAAAGACATTTACCTGTCCTTTTATTATGGTGCCAAAATTGGTATCATTGGTCTGAATGGATCGGGAAAATCAACATTACTGCGCATCATTGCCGGACTGGAAAAATCTTTTCTCGGCGAAGTTGTTTTCTCACCGGGATACTCTGTAGGCATGCTTGAGCAGGAACCTCATCTGAATGAGAACAAAACAGTTAAGGAAATCGTTGAAGAAGGCGTTCAGGAAGTAGTGAACCTGCTGAAAGAATACGAAGAGGTTAACAACCGGTTTATGGAACCTATGAGCGACGATGAAATGAATAAACTCATCGAAAGACAAGGGCAATTAACGGATCTTATTGAGCAATACGACGCATGGGAACTGGATACTAAACTGGAAAGAGCCATGGATGCGCTGCGTTGTCCCGATGGCGACACTTCTGTGAAAGTACTTTCAGGAGGCGAAAGGCGCAGGGTTGCATTGTGCCGGCTTCTGCTCCAGCAACCTGATATCCTGCTTCTCGATGAACCTACCAACCACCTGGATGCCGAATCCATCGAATGGCTTGAGCATTATCTGCAACAGTATAAAGGGACCGTGATTGCTGTCACGCACGACAGGTATTTTCTCGATAATGTAGCCGGCTGGATTCTTGAACTCGACCGTGGTGAAGGTATCCCCTGGAAAGGCAATTACACTGAATGGCTTGAGCAGAAGACCAAGCGAATGGAGATGGAGGAAAAAACGGAAAGTAAACGCCGTAAAACTCTTGAAAACGAACTTGAATGGGTGCGGATGGCTCCAAAAGCGAGGCAGTCAAAAGGAAAAGCCCGTTTGAATTCCTATGAAAAAATGCTTAACGAGGATGTAAAACAGAAGGAAGAAAGGCTTGAAATTTATATCCCGAACGGACCGCGTCTTGGAAACCAGGTTATTGAAGTGAAAGGAGTCAGCAAAGCGTTCGGAGATAAGATCTTATTTGATAACCTGAACTTTATGCTCCCCCCTGGGGGTATTGTTGGGATTATAGGGCCCAATGGCGCCGGGAAAACAACCCTGTTCCGCCTTATTATGGGTATCGACAAGCCCGATAACGGAGCATTCATTGTAGGCGATACCGTGAAAGTCGGCTATATTGACCAGGCACATACCAGCATTGATCCTGAGAAATCAGTTTGGGAAGTTATTTCTGAAGGAAACGAGACGATACAACTGGGAGGAAAGCTTATAAACTCCCGTGCATATGTTTCGCGCTTCAATTTCGGAGGTGCCGACCAGGGCAAAAAAGCCGGTGTGCTATCAGGAGGCGAGCGAAACAGGCTTCACCTGGCACTTACATTGAAATCGGAAGCTAACGTGCTTTTATTGGATGAACCTACCAATGATATTGATGTAAATACACTGAGGGCATTGGAAGAAGGCCTCGAAAATTTCGCAGGTTGCGCCGTTGTGATTTCGCACGACCGCTGGTTCCTCGATCGTGTTGCTACCCATATCCTGGCTTTTGAGGGCGATTCGCAGGTATACTTTTTCGAAGGCGGATATACCGATTATGAAGAAAACAAGCGCAAACGATTAGGTGACGAAGGGCCGAAGCGGATAAAATTCAGGAAACTGATTTCATAAGAAGTAGGGGTGTTCTCCTGCTTTAGTGTCAGATACCTGAGGGTGTGCAGACACTAAAGTACTTACTCTGGCTCTTTAAGATTATGATTTTACAAAATAAAAATGAAACGTATAACATCGCAACTGATCGATAACGTGATAGAACAGGCCCGCAAATCTCCCCGCTTACGGATGAATTACAATTTTCACCCGCAGCTCAGTGATCCCGTTCAGCGGCTGTTGAATGCACTCGAACCCTGGACCTACATCCGGCCGCACAAGCATACAACAAAAGAAGAATCATTTGTGTTGCTCCGCGGAACCATACTTGCAGTTGCATTCAATGACGACGGAACAATACGCGATCATGAGATTCTCAGCACACGGACAGGAATACAGGGAATTGAATTTGAAGGAAACTGCTTTCATATGCTCACTTCGCTCGAAACGGGTTCTGCTGTGTATGAAATTAAGGAAGGCCCGTTCGAGCCTCACACCGAAAGGAATTCAGCTTCATGGGCCCCCAGAGAAGGCACTCCTGAAGCTAAGGAATTCCTGGCAAAAGTGTTTGCTAAAATAGGTATAACAGTAAATTTCTGATCAAATGTTCGCCAACAAACAAAATCAGGTACTATTTACGAATTACAATTTACAAATGAAATCTTCTGGTAACAGAAAAAAGAATTGAATCTCTACTAATCAATTGTACCTCGTAAATCGTATATCTTAAATCCACATTCCGAAATCCGAAATAATAATGTCAACTCCCTCAATACCTAAAGGCACCCGCGACTTCACCCCGGTTGAAATGGCGCGACGTAACTATATTTTTGACGCTATCCGAAGTATATTTAAACTTTATGGCTACCTGCCGATTGAAACTCCGGCGATGGAAAATCTAAGCACATTGACGGGGAAATATGGTGAAGAAGGTGACAAGCTCCTGTTCAATATTCTGAATTCGGGAAATTATCTTTCAGCTGTTACTGATGAGGTGTATACTGCAAAAGAAGCAGGTAAAATGCTGAAATACATCTCGGAGAAAGGATTGCGTTATGACCTTACTGTTCCGTTTGCACGATTCGTGGTACAGCATAATAACGAAATTACTTTCCCGTTCAAACGGTACCAGATTCAACCCGTATGGCGTGCCGACCGGCCTCAGAAAGGCCGTTACCGCGAATTTTATCAGTGTGACGTGGATGTGATTGGAAGTAATTCATTGCTCTATGAAGTTGAGATGGTGACAATTTCGGCGGAAATTTTCAAAAAACTCGGCATCAGCATTACTATCCTGATGAACAACCGTAAAATTCTTTCGGGAATTGCTGAAATTATTGGCGAATCCGGGCGGATTACTGATATTACGATTGCTATCGATAAGCTCGACAAAATCGGGCAGGAAGGCGTAAATAAAGAACTTTCCGAAAAAGGACTCAGCGATGAAACTCTTGCCCGACTTCAACCTATTTTAGGATTGAAGGGAAGCAGCCTCGAAAAACTCGATAAACTGTCGTCAATCCTTAGTTCATCCGAAAACGGCCTGAAAGGCATTGAAGAAATGAGGACAATTTTCAATTTTATTGAAGTGTTGCAACCTGATGTAAGTGTCGAGATAGACCTCACCCTGGCCCGCGGACTGAACTATTATACAGGGGCTATCATCGAAATAAAAGCCAATGATGTGAAGATGGGCAGTATCAGCGGCGGTGGACGATACGATGACCTTACCGGAATTTTCGGGCTTAAAGGCATGTCAGGTATTGGCATATCTTTCGGTGCCGACCGTATTTATGATGTAATGAACGATCTTAATCTATTTCCGGCTGATATTGAGCAGGCAACTACCGTATTGCTAGTAAATTTTGGCGGCAATGAAGAACTTGAAAGTCTTAAACTGTTGCATAAACTCCACGGTGCCGGTATTTCAGCTGAAATTTATCCCGAACCCCTGAAGATGAAGAAACAATTCAGCTATGCCGATAATAAAAAAATCCCTTTCACTATAATAATAGGTACTGACGAAGCTGCTTCAGGCATATACCAGTTGAAAAACATGCTTACCGGCGAGCAGGATAAATTATCGTCTGATGAAATTATCAGTAAACTGAAGTCGGTGTGAAAAAAAATCCGGAGGTTGACAACTTATTAATTCCAGAACCTAATACTTTGTATAAAAGCTTTCTAAAATGTAAAACTTCAGGCTTTTCCGTGTTCAGATCGCATACAAAATCAATTTATTTTTGCGCCTGATAATTTTATACTTTTGCCCGACAATCTGAAATCCTTTTCCATGCACTGGAATTTATATTTCATCATACAGATAAACCGCACCTGCCTCTAGGTACAGAATGTATATGCCTGCTTATCGCAGGTTGGAATTTCATTTTTATTTATTCAAAAAAATCACACCTCTTAAAGGTGAAATCAGCTATACCAAAAATTATGGCAAAAAATACTGTATTAATTACTCCTGCTCCTATTACCTTCGGGCAGATCGAAAATATGCTTGCAGAGGATACTCAACTTTACTTATCGCCCGAATCCAAAGCAAGAATTGAAAAGTGCAGGAAATACCTGGATCATAAAGTCGAAACCCAAACAGATCCGATTTATGGTATAACCACAGGATTTGGATCACTTTGTAACCGGACAATCTCTATAGAAGATCTTTCCCGCTTACAGGTAAACCTCGTGATTTCGCATGCCTGCGGAATAGGTCAGCCTGTAGAGCCTGAAATAGTAAGACTGATGCTGATGCTCAAAGCCTATGGCCTGTCATTGGGAAATTCAGGTGTGCAAACGGAAACAGTTCAGCGTCTCCTCGATCTTTACAATAACAATATACTCCCCGAGGTGCGTCAACTGGGTTCACTGGGGGCATCAGGCGACCTGGCACCGCTGGCACACCTTGTACTTCCGATTTTAGGAAAAGGAAAAGTCTTTTATCAGAATAAACTGCAGCCCGCTGACGCAGTAATGGATCAGCATGGTTTTCAACCCGTTCATCTTAAGTCGAAAGAAGGCCTTGCCTTGCTGAACGGGACTCAGTTTATGAGTGCACATGGAGTGCTTGTCTTGCTCAAAGCATTCAAATTACTGAGGCTGGCAGATATTACAGGAGCTATTTCGCTCGAAGCTTTTAACGGCCGCCCCGATCCTTTTCACCACATGATTCACCAGATAAGGCCTCATCCGGGCCAGATCGAAACTGCGAATAATTTCCGCACTATTCTAAAGGGAAGTAAACTTATCTCCAAAACTGACAAGGCTGTGCAGGATCCCTATTCGTTCAGATGCATTCCTCAGGTTCACGGAGCAGTAAAGGATACGGTAAAACATGCTGCCGAAGTAATTCTGCGGGAAATAAACTCCGTAACCGACAATCCTACCATTTTCCCTGACGATGACCTGATCCTGTCAGGCGGTAATTTCCATGGTGAACCACTGGCTTTCGTACTCGACTTTATTTCCATTGCACTGGCTGAACTTGGCAGCATTTCCGAAAGGCGACTCTACAGACTTATTGCCGGCCAGCGTGGGTTGCCTGAGTTCCTGGTTGCACATCCCGGACTGAATTCAGGTTTTATGATTCCGCAATATGCAGCAGCTTCGGTAGTGAGTCAGAATAAACAACTTTGCACCCCTTCGTCGGTTGATAGCATTACTTCTTCAAACGAACAGGAGGACCATGTAAGCATGGGCGCCAATGCTGCAACCAAAGCTTTGCGTGTTGTGAAAAATGTTGAAAACATCCTTGCCATAGAACTGATGGCAGGCTGCCAGGCGCTCGAATTCAGGGGTATTGCCAATACTTCGCCTTTCCTGCAATCTATCATCCGCGAATACCGGCAGGAAGTACCTTATGTTGAAGAAGATGTAATTATGTATGAGTTGATCGACCATTCGCTTCATTTTATTCAAAACCATAACTTCCATCTTCCGGGATAATAAAAACAGCATTTCACTTTCAACAAAAAAAATCCGGATGAAATATCGTGCCTGTTGAAAGATTTTTTCATTAGGTTTGCTGTGTTATTCATTGAACTCTTTTGGAGTTCTCAAATGTAAAGAAAATGCAATTTGATCGTCATTCAATCCAAACATGAAGTAATCACATGACTAACCGATGCATTTTAACATAAAATTTTAGACTTCGAACTCTGGATTTTAAACCCGTAACCTCAAACCAGGCATTAAAATTCTGAAAATTTATTCCGCTGCAGTACAATTATTCTTAATCAAACCAATAATGACTTATATCGTTTCCGGACAGGGGCTTACCATAGAAAATGTCGTTGATGTTGCCCGAAATAACCAAAAAGTTGAATTGCATCCTGATGCATTAAAAAGAATCCTGGCCTGCCGGGCTATGCTTGAAAAGAAGATTGATGCACACGAAATCATGTATGGTGTTAATACTGGTATCGGTGAGTTTTCAGAAGTGGTTCTCAACGATGATCAGGTAAAAGATTTCCAGAAATACCTTATATATAACCATGCCGCTGGCATTGGCGATGCCATGCCCCTTGAATATGTACGAGGCGCGATGCTTGGTCGTATCAACGTGCATGCTCATGGCAATTCGGGTTGCAGACCTGAGATTACGCTTACGCTCGCCGATATGCTTAATAAAGGTGTTACGCCTTTTGTATGCCAGAAAGGTTCAGTGGGTGCAAGCGGCGACCTTGCTCCCATGTCGCAGATCGCATTGCTGCTCATGGGCGAAGGGAAAGCTTACTTTGAAGGCGAACTGCTCGATGGTAAGGAAGCCATGGATAAAGCAGGCATTCCTGTTCCGGGTCTGATGGCACGGGATGGACTTGCAACCATAAATGGCTCAAATGTGCTTACAGCCATGAGTGCCATTTTTCTGGTAGATGCCAACAATTTCCTGAAACAGGCTGAGATTGCTGCCGCCATGTCGCTAGAAGCGCTGAAAGCCAACATGAAGCCATATGATTCGAAAATACACGAGGTACGTGGGTTTGCGGGTGCCGTTCGTAGCGCCGCAGCCATTCGAAAAATGGTTTTGGGCGGCGATCTGTCCGAAGGGCATGTAAAATGCAAGGTACAGGATGCCTACAGTATGCGTTCGACACCACAGGTTATAGGCGCTGCTCACGATGCACTCAGGTATGCCCGTTCGCAGGTTGAAATAGAACTTAATGGTGTGGGCGATAACCCGATTTTCTTCCCCGAAGAAAACATGCAGCTTTCCGGTGCCAATTTTCAGGGTTCCCCTGTTTCGGTTCCTATGGATATGGCGGGAATGGTGATAACTATGGTTTGTGTATTGAGCGAACGGCGAATGAACCGCCTTAATAACCCTGCATTAAGCGTTGGATTACCACCTTTCCTAACAAAAGGTGCGGGAATGTTTTCCGGGTTAATGCTGAGCCAGTATACAGCTGATATGCAAATAGTTGAACAACGAATTTTATCAGCGCCTGCAAGCATACAATCCATCCCTGCAGCCGCTGACCAGGAAGATTTTGTAAGCATGGGTATGAATACCGCTATTAAAAATTTCCAGATCCTGGATAATGCCTATGGCATCCTGGGAATCGAATTAATGGCAGCTGCACAGGCGCTCGATTTCAGAGAGTATTCCTTCGGAGCAGGTGTAACTAAAGCTAAGGAAGTAATTCGCCGTCATGTTGACTTTCTCGAAATTGACCGCCCTCTCTACAATGACCACAATACAATGAAAGCACTGGTAAAATCGTGCGAAATAATAGAAGAAGTGGAAAAAGTGATTGGATTTTTGGGATAACTTCAGGAAGTTAAGAGAAAATAATTCAGCGGAAATGATAAGTGAAACTTTCAAAATAACTTCCCCATATAATTGTCGGATTCAGAAAAACTTTCTTATGAAGGACCGTCCTTATAGAATTTCAGTAGTAGTTCAAGGAAGGTTTTATGAGCGTAGGACATTTCAAGCCATGCAGAAGTGAGCGCCCCTGTGAAGCAGCATATTTGTTCAATCCTTTCAAGCGAACGGCTTGCGTGGCGTGGCAAAAACCTGACGTAGAAATACACTGAAATTATATAAAGACTAGATTTTCATGCACACATTGCTTATTTTTAAAGGTGTGCATGAGATCGCTTCGCTAAGTTGCTCAACTTTTGATCATGCAAAAGTTGAAAAAAAGCAAACTTTTAAATTTACAAAATTGAGGAACTTATTTTGAAATAATTACTAAGACAAGAAACGTGATAAAATATTCTATGTACAAATTCACAAATTCTATTTCCCGGAAAGATTTTCTTGCAGGCATTGCGTTTTGGGGCTTTGAACCTGCGGCTACCCTGCCTGACGAGGGAGATTACACTTAGGCACTAACCCGATTTTCAGTGCATTTTACATAGGTTGATGCCCAAATCCTCAATCTGAAACACCCAAACCCTAATCAAAATGGAAGAGCAACAGCAACCCGTTCAAAATGAAGCTAGCCCGAATATTACATTGCTGAAAATTCTCTGCATATTTACATTTGTCGGAAGCGGGCTAGGCCTGGTATCCTATGGCATAATCGGGCTGATCCACAATTTTTTTTCAAACAACCTTTCCCTGATCCCCGATGAACAAAACCGCGAGTTAATTGAAATGATGCTTTCAGCAGGAAGAGTTTTCTTTTTTTTAAACGCTATTCTTTATGCTGTTTCGTTTGCAGGTGCAGTGTTGATATGGCGGATGAAAAAAACCGGATTCCATTTATACACAGCATCCCAACTTCTGCTGCTTATACTCCCGATGGCATATATTAAAGGATTTCCAATGCCAGGAACGAATATTTTCTTAACCATACTTTTTATTTGGGGCTATAGCGGTTTTCTGAAATACATGAAATAATTCAATTGAAGAGTAAACTTTAGTGTCAGGATTAAGGTGAGTTTGCAGAATTTTTTTGGCAAAAAGGTCTTTAAATTTGCATCGGCCTTTGGTTTTACGACTGGTATTTACTTATCAACCCCATTAAAACGGATTAATTAATTCATTTTCATAAAATGCGGAATTTTGTTCAAATGGCTCAATGGATAGAAGACATTATCTCTTTTTTTCGCATATAATCCAGACAGATTTAGTACTAACTTCGTTCATTCACTAATATTGAAGCGCTTTATAATTTCAAATAGCCTTACTATCTGCTTACTATACTGCAAACCGGATAAATTTCCGCTAATGAAGAGACTCAAATCAACCGCCAGAGAAAAAGAGAAGCAAGGAGAACGATTCCTGTTTTCTCCACATCCGGAAACCGGGGTTTAAAAATTTAATTAAGTTTGAAGATTTTCCTACTCGTTCGTATAAATACAACCTTTAGCAGTTACTAACGAAAAGGATTTCCCGATAAATTAAAAATTCCGGCTTCGATAAACTGAACAAATAACCGAAATATGACTATAAAATCCATTAAAATCAGACCACAATTTCTCACCTTTCTGTGTATTGGCTCTGCTGCTTTTGGCTTTTTATGGATCATTATGTTTCTTACCTTAATCGTTTACTCTTCTTTTAATAAAAATGTGCCTTCTGCGCTTTTTCCCGGAATTGTGATAGAATACTTGCATGCGGGCTACGCCTTTGTGATAGCCGAAATTGTCTTAACCGCTATAGGCTTAACAGGAGTTTTCCTGATGTGGAGGTTAAAAAAAGGTGGTTTTTACCTGTACGCAGTGATAAAAGCTTTAACCTATTTTCTGCCGGTCATATATATCGGAAGCCATCATCTGACTTTTCCCGGTCTTTTTATAACCTCCATCTTTATTATAATGTATGGAGTCAGCTTTTCAACCAACCTTAAAAATGACCGGAAATCTAAATGATAAACAAAGAAAAATCACAATACATGTTATGCGTATTAAGAAATTATTACTTTTACGGTTTAATACTGTTTTAGTGAAAAAAAGGCATTATAGCTCTAACATACTTATAATAAGCACCTTAAGCTATTTTATCAAATAAAACACATTCACCTTTCAACATGTAAACTTACAATAAGTTAAAAAAAAACTAATAAATACTTGATTACTTTACAAATAATACCATTTTATTAGTTAATTTTGAAGAATAAACCCATTTCGGGAACCACTTTCACCAAATAGTATAACAAAAAATAATAGCCTATGAAATGAAAAATAATTTGCCAATAATAAATAATTAATCACTTAACCAATCAAACACTAACTAACCAAATCAATTAACCTATGAGAAAACTAAGTTTTTTGCTGGTAATGCTGCTGCTCTCAGCCACGCAGTTACTGGCACAACGAACCATCACGGGTAAAGTTTCCAGCGCCGACGATGGAAATGGAATTCCCGGCGTTACTGTCCTTGTAAAAGGAACTAGTAATGGAGTTTTAACAGATCTCGATGGAAAGTTCAGCATCAATGTTTCCAAAGATGCAACCGCATTGCTCTTTTCATTCATCGGAATGAAAGCTCAGGAAATCGCACTCACCGCTTCAAACAGTGTGGATGTGGTTATGCAAAGCGAAGCACAAAATATTGAGGGTGTTGTTGTAACAGCTCTCGGTATTACACGCGACAAGAAGTCATTGGGGTATTCCACACAGGAACTTACCGGCGGTGAAATCAACAATGCAAAGCGTACTAACTTTGTTGATAACCTTTCAGGTAAATTAGCCGGTGTTCAGGTTAAAGCCAACGGTAACATGGGTGGTTCAACCAACGTTGTTATCCGTGGTTCATCCTCGATGACCGGTAACAACCAGGCATTATTTGTGGTTGACGGAGTTCCTGTTAACAACGACAACACCAATAACTCCGGCCAGCTATCGGGCAGAAGCGGTTATGACTATGGTAATGCCGCTGCCGATATTGACCCTAACGACATTGAGACCATGAGCGTTCTTAAAGGTGCAGCTGCTACCGCACTTTATGGTTCACGTGCCGCAAACGGTGTTATTCTTATTACCACTAAAAAAGGTAAAAAAGGTGAAGGCGGTAAGAAAAACCTGGGCGTTTCTATCAATTCAAGTGTTACTACCGGTATGGTTGATAAAAGCACCTTCCCTAAATACCAGACCAATTACGGCGGTGGATACGGAACGTATTATTACGGCGATCCTCCAATGGGTGGTTTTGAATATATTTATGACGTTAATGGCGACGGGGTAACTGATTACACTGTTCCAACTTACGAAGACGGTTCTTACGGTCAGAAATTTGATCCGAGTCTTATGATTTACCAGTGGGATTCATACTATCCAGCTTCACCTAATTATCATAAAGCCACTCCCTGGAAATATCCGGAAAACGGACCTATCACTGTTTTCAATAATTCACTTAACCTGACCAACAGCATTGAAATCGCTGGTGGCGGTGAAAATACAACCTTCCGCCTGGGTTATACAAACCAGGACGAAAAAGGCATACTGCCAAATAGCTCGCTCAAGAAAAACAGTCTGACGCTCAATGGCTCATACGACATTCTTAAGAATCTTTCCGTATCAGCCTATGCAAATTATGTAAAAACTGATGGCAAAGGCCGTAACTCTACAGGATACAGCGATAATATGATGTCATCGTTCCGTCAGTGGATGGAAACCAATGTGGATTATAAGATGCAGAAAGATTTGTATGAAAAAACAGGCGAAAACATATCCTGGAATCCTAACAGCCCTTTCGATCTTGCTATTCCGGCATACTGGGATAATCCATATTTCCAACGTAACAAAAATTACGAAACTGATACCCGCGACCGTATTATAGGGTATGCACAGGCTGACTGGAAAATTAACGACTATTTAAGCTTAATGGGCCGTTATTCCATTGACACGTATACTGATCTTCAGGAAGAAAGAAAAGCCGTTGGTTCAACATCAGGTGAATTTGGTGTTCAGCGTCCTCTTGTAACTTCAGGTTACTCGCGTTTTGGCAGGAGTTTTGCTGAAAGAAATCTTGACTTCTTATTGAAATTCAACAAAAACCTAACTGAAGACCTGAACCTGAGTGCGCTTTTAGGTACCAATATCAGAAGATCATTTGTTGATCAGATGTATATTTCGACCAACGGCGGATTAATAGTACCCGGACAATATTCAATCGGTAACAGCGCCAGCTCCATCCTTGCTCCGGAGGAAACCGTTAATCAAATAGGTGTAAATGGTGTATTTGCCGGTTTCTCATTAGGATATAAAAACTTTGTATTCCTTGATGGAAATATCAGACGCGATCAGTCATCCACTTTACCTACAGCTAACAACTATTATTACTACCCATCCGTATCAGGTAGCTTCCTTTTTTCGAACGTTATTCCTAAAAACAGCTGGTTGAATCTGGGAAAAGTAAGACTTGGATATGCACAGGTTGGTAATGATGCCCCATGGGGAAGTATAAAAGATACATATACTCAGAATACTACTTTCGGCGGAACTGCCTTATTCTCGGTTCCAGGCACGAAAGCCAATACCGATCTGAAACCTGAGTTAACAACCAGCCTCGAGGCCGGTCTGGAAATGAAATTCTTCGAGGGTTTGTTAGGTTTTGATATATCGATATATAAAGATAACACTGTTAACCAGATTCTCCCTGTTGCTGTTTCAACTTCTACCGGATATAGCAGTAAGTATATCAATGCAGGTGAAATGCAAAATAAAGGTATCGAAGTTATGCTTACTGGAACCCCTGTTAAATCTGCTGATTTCCAATGGGATATTACTGTAAACTGGGCTAAGAACCTCAATGAAGTAGTTTCATTGGAAGGTGATCTTAAAAACCTTCAGATTGCAGCCTTACAAGGTGGTATATCAATCAATGCCCGCGTTGGCGAACCTTATGGAACCATACAGGGATTGGATTACGTATACAACGATGCAGGACAGAAAATTGTAAAATCAAATGGCTATTACCAGCTATCAGCTACAACTGCTGAAATCATTGGTAATGTTAACCCTGATTGGACCGGTGGTATCAACAACAGGTTCTCATACAAAGGATTTGCATTCAGTTTCCTTATTGATATGCAGCAGGGCGGCGACATTTTCTCACTCGACCAGTGGTACGGAATGGGAACCGGTATATATGCTGAAAGCGATTATATCAATGACCTGGGCAACCCTGTCAGAAACAGTATCGCCGATGGTGGTGGAACTATTCTTGAGGGTGTTATGGCTGATGGTACTCCAAATACAATACGCGTAAGAGGTGATAATTACCTGTTACAAGGCTGGGCCAGAAACCCGAACAGTGCTTTTATCTATAAAGCATCCTTTATAAAACTACGTGAAGCTGTTCTTACCTACAGCCTTCCAAAGAGTTTACTGGCAAAATCATTTTTCCAGGGAGTATCATTTAGCGTAGTAGGGTCAAACCTTTGGATCATTTCGAAGGATCTTCCACATGCTGATCCTGAAGCTGGCCAGAGTTCCGGTAACGTGCAGGGATGGCAGAGCGGTGTAATGCCAACCACACGCAATTTAGGTGTCAGTGTTAATCTCCAATTCTAAAAAAAAAACAAGAACCTATGAAAAGATTATTTTTCGTCATTATAGTTTTGTTCGGGATTATGACATCCTGTACAAAAAACTTTGAGGATTTCAATACGGATAAAAAGCGCCCTACAATAGTACCGGCTGAAAATTTATTCGCAAATGCTCAAAAAGCGCTTGCCGATAATGAAGCAAGCACCAACGTGAACACGAATGTGTTCAAACTCTTCGCCCAGCAATGGACTGAAACCACTTATACCGATGAAGCAAATTATGATGTTGCTAACCGTGGTATCGCAAACAATATGTTCGCTATTTACTATCGCGATATTCTCAGAGATCTTCTGGAAGCCCGAAATGTGATTAATGCAAGCGAGGTTATCGGTGATGTTGCTTTAGCTGAACAGAAAAATCAACTGGCAATCATTGATGCTACCGAAGTGTTTGCATACAGTGAATTACTTGATATTTTCGGTAATGTTCCTTATAGCAAAGCTTTGGATATCACTAATATCTATCCTCAATATGATGATGCATTAACGGTTTACAAAGATCTGTTAACCCGTTTAGATGCTGACCTTGCAGCAATGGATGTTGCACAAGGCAGTTTCGGTGATGCTGACCTGTATTTTGCCGGCGATGTAGCCATGTGGAAAAAGTTTGCTAATTCGTTGAAAGTACGGATTGGTATTACCATTGCCGATGGCGACAACGCAACTGCTAAAGCAGCTGTTGAATCAGGATATGCCGGCGCTTTTGCACCGGACGAAACATGTGAACTGGTTTACCTGGATGCAACAAACTCGAATCCTATGTACCAGGATATGATCCAGAGCGGACGTCACGATTTTGTTCCTGCCAACACCATTGTTGACATGATGAATACTCTAGCTGACCCACGCAGAGCTGTTTACTTTACTCTGTTCAATGATGAATATATAGGTGGTACGTATGGTGTATTATCAGCATTTTCGCAATTCTCACATGTGGCTGATGTTGTTCAGGAGCAAACCTATCCTAGTGTCCTTCTTGATGGTATCGAAATGTCATTCTATCTGGCTGAAGCTGCTGAAAGAGGATATTCCGTTGGGAAAACTGCTACGGAATACTATAATGCCGGTATCACTGCATCCTTTACCAAATGGGGAATTGCTGACGAAGCTCCTGCTTACCTGGCTAAACCTGAAGTAGCTTACGCAACTGCTGCCGGTACCTGGAAACAGAAAATCGGAACTCAGGCTTATTTCGCCTATTATGTAAAAGGCCTGGTAGCCTGGACCTCATGGAGAAGATTGGATTTCCCTATCCTTAACGTTCCACCGAATGTTGACGGTTATGCTGAAATTCCTGTTCGTTTCTCATATCCTGCACGCGAAGCAACAATCAATCCTGTAGAATATCAGGCTGCTTCATCTGCAATCGGAAGCGATAAATTAACAACTAAACTTTTCTGGGATAAATTCTAAATCGCTGAAAAGATTTCACGATCACCTGTGATCGTATCATAAAAGGCTGTCCCCCGGGGCAGCCTTTTTCCGTTAGTACCCTATAAGATTCAAAAACCTTTCAAGAAATTTAATATTTCCGACCGGAAATTAAAGAGGTTTCCTTATTGACGGCATTTTTAATGACAGGCATTTTTGGAATTGCAGGCACAACTGACAGAACTATGTAAGGATCAGATTCATTTTCTGGGGAGCGAGGTCTAAGTTACAACATCTTAAAATAAATAGCTGATGAATTATAAATTCAATTAAAAAATCTTTTTGACTTTCAAGCATCTCTTAATTGAGGTTTTGAAAGGTATTGATTATTCTCTTACTTTTTGCTTAATCAAAAAGTAACAACTTAGCGCAGCGATCTCATGCACACCTTTAGAAACAAGCAATGAGTGCATAAAAATTCAAGGCTTTCGAAAAATATGTTGCTTTTCTAAGCCAGAGGTATCTTCTCGCAATACAAGGCATGAAAGATTGTTGCAAATCCAGGCATTTGTGGTTGCTGTGTTCCCGCTTTGCGGGATGCCATTCGCACGACCTGTCCCGCCCTTGCGGGATACCTCTGTCAAGAAACGCTAACATATTTTTCTAATGCTGGTCCCTTCTAAGAGAATCTATTCTTATGGCGACATCGAGGAATAACGGTTTGGCTCATGAGCACAATTTTCGGGGTGTAGGGACCGGCCTAATAGAAATTTTACAACAGCTGTTGACGAAGGTAAAACGCGCAGGCACGTGCGTAGCAAAACACCAGCTTCACGTGCTGTCAGGATGATGTTCCCAACTTCTCAAGCCTTGTTTTGCGAGCCTTTACCTAGGCATACAGATGTGTAAAATTTATATTAAGCCTAGACATTTTGGTTCTTTTGTGTCAT
>JBBRCH010000075.1:0-23089 GCA_038204995.1 Bacteroidales bacterium
TTCGCTTGAAAGGATTGAACAAATATGCTGCGTCACAGTGGCGCTCACTTCTGCATGGCTTGAAATGCCCTACGCTCATAAAACCTTCCTTGAACTACTACTGAAATTCTATAAGGACGGTCCTTCATAAGAAAGTTTTTCAGAATCCGATAATTATTTGGGGAAGTTATTTTGAAAGTTTCACTTAGTCTATTTCTCGTAAAAATGCATCTCCCGGATATAACGGTATGTTTTTTCGGGCAGATAATACGACATGTTTTTCCCTTCGCGTAAGGCTTCGCGTATAAAGCTTGCTGATATTTCGACCTTGGGCGCCTGAAATACTTTTACTGATGGGTGCCTTGTTAGTTCATGGTTCTGTGATCCTTCACGGGGATAAACATAAAACGTATAAAAATCAAGCAACTGTTCCCAATTTTTCCATTTATGAAAATTCGGCAAAATATCGGTGCCTGAAATTATCACAAATTCGCGGTTCGGGTACTTGTCGTGCAGATAAGTCAGTGTATGAATTGTGTAAGAAGGTTTAGGCAGTTTAAACTCAATATTGCATGACCTGAAACGGTTATCGTCTTCGATTGCCAGGTTAACCATTTCCAACCTGTGGTGATCTGCCAGAAGTGTTTGCTTTTCTTTTAGTGGGTTGAGCGGTGAAACTACGAACCACAGCTCATCCAGGTCACTGAACTCGTACATATAGCCGGCGATCATAAGGTGCCCTATGTGTATGGGGTTAAATGAGCCGAATAAAAGTCCGGTTTTTTTCATGAAACTAACGATTTAAAATGGTATGCCAAGGAATTCACGCGCAAGCGTTTCCGCCTCCTGAAATGCATGTTGCAATGTATCATTCACAATGACAGCATCAAATTCTTTTTCAAAAGTAAGCTCCCATTTAGCCTTATTCAGCCTTTTCTGAAGGCTTTCTTCACTGTCGGTAGCTCTTGTGCGGAGCCGTGATTCGAGTATTTCGTAAGAGGGAGGCCTGATAAAAACTGCCAGGGCGCTATCAGCATACATTTTTTTAATATTCAGTCCGCCAACCACATCCACATCAAAAACCGGGAACTGCCCGTTTGTGTTTATGCGTTCTACTTCCGACACCTGGGTTCCGTAAAAACTGCCCGGGTATACTTCCTGCCATTCGAGCAATTTCCCCTGTTCAATCATCAGCCTGAATTTGTCGGAAGTTATATAGTAATATTCCCGACCATCTTTCTCCCCTTCGCGGATTTTACGGCTGGTTGCCGAAACCGAGAATCCGAGTTGCGGGAAGGCCTGAAGCAGATGTTTAACAATGGTAGTTTTTCCTGCACCGGAAGGAGCGGAAACGACAATCATTTTTTGTTTAGCCGTTTTATTAAATGTCATTTAAAAATCGCGTTAACAAGTATAGTTTATGAAACATTTGAGAAATATTGATAAAGACATAATTTGAATAACGTTTAAGAATTGTCATGCTCCCTATCGGCAAATTTCAGGTAAAGAGTTAATTCCTGCAACCATTTACTTTTTCATTTAGCATTAGATGTTTTATGTTTAGCGTTAAGCTGAAACCTCAAACTCCTCAAACCGGCTACAAAACATTACTAACCTGTTCCTTGATCTTCTCCAGTTCATCTTTCATCCGGACCACGATCATCTGTATTTCAGCATCATACGCTTTTGATCCAAGAGTATTGATTTCGCGTCCGATTTCCTGTGTGATAAATCCCAATTTCCGCCCGTTTGAATCATTAGAGAGAAGAGTATCAATAAAATAATCACAATGTTTGCGTAAACGTAGTTTTTCTTCGGTTATATCAAGTTTCTCAAGATACCAGAATATCTCCTGTTCAAATCGGTTTTCGTCGAATTTATCAATTTTTGTTGTTTTTTCAAGAAATTCGTCCTGGTTGCGTTGAAAACGATCACGCAAATTACCGATGCGCGCACCTTCCAATGGTTCAATTGTACGTAACAGGTCAAGAATCAATTGTATACGTGAACTCATATCTTTACCAAGCAATTCTCCTTCGGCAGAGCGGAAGGAATCAGTGAGTGCAAGCGCTTCACTGATCGCGGTTTTAATCAAGGCCCATTCCGATTCATCAGGTGCTTCACGTGCAGGCTTCAACACATCCGGCATTTTAAGAATATCCGAAATAATGGATTCCCTGACTGTTTCACCCAATTCATCTGCCAGTTGTTTGATCTCATTATAGTACATGCGGGCCAGCGGTCGGTTGATGGCAACATCATTTTCCCCTGTATCGCTGTCAACAGTTATCATAAAATCGATTTTCCCACGTTCCAGCACACGATTGATTTCAGCACGCATTTCGGGTTCTTTGTCGCGGTAAATCGCAGGTATTCTGGAATTTACATCGAGTTGTTTGCTGTTTAGAGTACGGATTTCGATGTTTACGGTTCGTTTGCCCAGGTTAACCGTAGTTTTGCCGAAGCCAGTCATTGATCGGATCATAATTCTGTTTTGAATCAACAAAGATACATTGTTTGAGGGTTGTTCAGAAAATTTGATCAGCCAAAAGAGGCAATCATCAAAAAGTGAATGAAGAACCAATCCTTATTATTGTATATTGTTTCTTTTAAAATATTACTATTATAGGTTAGTCAATTAACCACTTTAATTTTTTTTTGATTTTTAAATAACAAATCCACAGAACGGTATCGATCATTTTCCACTTTTTATTAACAGTAAATCTCATTATCCTTTTAATGATCAATGAATTTCATGTTCATTTAAAGAAATATCATATATTTGGAATACAATTTATCATCTAACAATGAACCGCCAGGCAGCTAATCTCACAAGTCACCGTTTATACAGCGAACCTCCGAAGTTTTATGAGGCTATGCTGCATGATATTGAGCAGGCTGAGCGTTATATTTACCTTGAGACCTATAAATTCGGCAATGATGATACCGGACTGCTTTTCCGCGAAGCTCTCACCAGGGCCGCTGCGAGAGGTGTTCAGGTAAAACTGCTTCTCGATTCGTGGGGCGTATCCTATAATGAGACTTTTTTTAGTGAACTTATCCAACTGGGAGGAGAAGTACGCTTTTTCAGAAAAATACTATACACATTTGACTTCTTTACTAAAAACCATAGGCGCAACCATCGCAAATTCCTGATTATTGACGACAGTATCAGTTATATGGGTTCTGCCAATATTACCGGTTATTCTTTGCAATGGCGCGAATCGGTGATCAGGCTTACAGGCGGTATTGCGCTTATGTTTAAACGTTCATTCCTTGAAAGTTATAAGATTTATAACAAATATATTTTTAATAAATTCACGTATAAAAAATCGAAAATCTTAGACCGGTTTGAACTGGTGGAAGATATGCCCTCCATTTACCGGCAGCGGATCAAAACCAAGCTCGAACGTTTAATAAGTAAGGCCAGGAAGGAGATTTTTATCGAAACGCCTTATTTTCTGCCAGGGCATA
Source organism: Bacteroidales bacterium (assembly GCA_038204995.1). Classification (GTDB taxonomy): domain Bacteria; phylum Bacteroidota; class Bacteroidia; order Bacteroidales; family UBA4417; genus UBA4417. The sequence continues at coordinate 3,454 of JBBRCH010000075.1, forward strand.
AAATACGTAAATGTCTCGCCGATGCTGCAATGCGTGGAGTAAATGTAAAGATAATCCTGCCTCGTCATTCTGATGTTCGCTCCATCGACTTGCTTAGCAGCAAATATTATGGATTTTATTATTTCAATAAAATAAGTCTTAACTTTTTTACCATCAATAACCTGCATGCCAAACTTATACTTATCGATGGCGAAATTTTTGGCATAGGCTCGCCCAATATTGATTACCGTAGTTTTAGGTACCAGCACGAGGTAATGTTATTCGGAACTCACAAAGGTATTGTAGAGGATGTTAACCGCCATGTAACCCAAACCCTTCTCAATTGCCTTGAATTTGATCATGTAAGCTGGATGCGCAGGCCTAAAATTGAAAAAGTATTCGGATGGCTTTTACTGCCTTTCAGGCATATGTTTTAGAAAAGAATCAGAATTTCAGGTTTTGGATTTTAGTAATGCTGCTGCACTATTCAGTTCTTACAGGTTCAATTCCACTTTACAATCCTCGTCGTGCCTTTGTTTCTTAGTGCATTACAATTGGAATCTGAAACGATTTATCACACAATATTTTTCTGACGTTTGTTTTTCCTTGTTACAAAGTATATTCCTGAAAAAACCAATAAAGCGCTCAGAATTTTTACCCACGAAATTATTTCGGCAAACAATAAAATGCCAATAATGGCTACAATCAAAGGTTGTAAATATGTGTAGTAAGCCACAACCGATGACGAAAGACGCTTCAGCGAATAGGTGATAAAGAAATATGCCCCAAATGTTGTTCCAAAAATAATATACAATATTGAAAACCATGTTCGGGTATCAAAGGAATTGAAGTCAATATCCATTGCTTGCTTAATAGTAAACGGAAACACACCGATTAACCCGATCAGGAACACCCATTTCATCATGAGTAATGGATTATATTTTACCATGAGTGGTTTAGAGACCACCAGGTAGAGGCTCCACGCTGCAGTATTAACCACAATAAACATATTGCCTGTAAAATGACTTCCTTTCAGTAAAATCGGGTTGCCAAGAAGGATCAGTAACAGCGCTCCGGCAGCACCTAAAAGTATGCCGGCCAACCGCGATGTCCCGATACGGTCTTTCAGCAACCAGGCTGCAAAAACCAGGACCATAATCGGATTAGCTGAATTGATAATTGCAGCATCAACCGGGGTAGTTTGATTCAAACCGGTAAAAAACATCATCTGGTTTAAGGCAACGCCCAATAAGCTACTTATTATCAGCCGCGGATAATCAGCGCGGTCAATTTTCAGAATACGCAATTCCCTGACACTCAACTGAATGATCCATGCAATACCAAAAGTACCGAGAACACGCAGAAAAATGATCTGCATCGGCATCAGGTGGTCAGGCATCAGTCCTTTGGCAATCCAGTAGTTAGCACCAAAAAGGAAAGTAGCTGCAAGCATAGAAAGATGTGCACGTAAATTATGTTTTGCCATGCCTGTTGGTGTATTTTTATGAGAAGAGAATCAGGCTGCAAAGTTGCAAAAAAACCTTCAGCTATTTGAAAATTCATATCGGGTTCCAAGGACTGATAAGGTTAAATAAAAAAGCAACCTTTTCAGGTTGCTTTTTTATTCCCTAAGTTCAGATTTGTATATTATGCAATAACAATCTGTTTTACAGCTTTGGGCTGAACTTCTTTTTTAGGAAGCGTTACAAGTAGTATCCCGTTTTCGAAATTGGCTCCAATAGCTTCAGAATCTACTGTTTCGGGAAGTTGGAATGAGCGCTCGTATTTACTTTTATATCCGAATTCATTCCAGGTGTACTTTGGCCCTTTAACATCCTCTTTTGGCTGACGGCCAGCAGTTACAGTTAATACTTCCTCCTCGAAACTGATACTTATTTCGTCTTTGGAGAAGCCAGGCAGAGCCAGTTCGATGGTGTAGCTTTTTTCATCCTCACGTACATTGGCTGCTGGTTTGTAAGTTAATTCCTTTTGGTTCGACTGATGTTCGAAAACTTCGTTAAAAAGTGCCGGTAAAAAAGGACGGAAAGCAAATTGTAAGTTGTTCATGGTATATTCTCCTTTTAATTTTTAAGTTTAACTTTAATAGTTTGTGAAATCTCTTTTTCAATTTCTATGCCAATGCAAAAATGATAAGTTTTGCACATTTTATGCGCCATAATGGCAGTATTTATATATTTTAAGCGTCAATATGGCTGTTATTCAGACAATTTGCACAAAAAAAGCTGAACAATCAGCTTTTAAATTTTTCGGCATATTAAAAATGGGGTTTGCTTTTTTATGCGCAGGCAGCCATTACAGGCCAGGTTAAATTATTATTCCTTCAGCAGTTTTAATACATCGACTGAATAATTGGTTTTGATATTTAGAAAATACATACCGCTGCTTAACCCGGAAATATCCAGTTCCGTATGTTTTTGACTGATTGTTTTTTGCAGCACTACTTGCATATTTGTATTGTAAATACTAAGAATAGCTTCTTTGAAATCTTTAACCGCTTCAATATTAACCTTATGAGCTGCCGGGTTCGGAAATACTGAAAACCCTGATGATTTGCCGGTTTCAGCAACTCCTCCTATAAAATCGACACAACCGTTAAATTCAATAATATCAAGTGAATTAATTTCCGGGGTAAAATTGTTGGCCGCTGCCCCGTTTACAACATTAAACAATACCGGTGAAGCAATCAATGTATCAATAACAGGGTTAATATTTGAATTGAAAATACATTCCATTCCGGTGCCAAGCGAATCCATTTGAATTAACCCGATCTGAGGACATAAAACTCCGGGACCTTTAACTCCAATCATGGGGCCATTGCCGACAATTATAAGTTCTCTGTTTTTTGTTTCTATCACATCAGCTGATGATAAAAACAAATCGCTACTCCAGAGTGGATTGCCCGAAAGATCAGTTTTTATTATTCTGCTTCCTGTGCCCCATGAATCCGTTGCCAGGAGTATAAGAGATCCGTCGCTTGTTATTCTGAGTTTAGGAGCAGGACAATTAATGCAATTGCCACCATCTAACGAATAATACGATTTAGTCCATAGGATATTGCCGGAAAAATCCGTTTTCATCAGTCCGGAACTTAAATAGCATATATAACCGTCGGCAGTATTCACAAAATCGTATCCAAAACAAAAGGAAGCGGATGTTAACTTATATTGTTTTGACCATTCAATTAAACCTGATGAAGTCAGTTTTATCAGGAAAGCATTCGAATAACATGGGGTACAATTTGTAAATCCACCTATTACCAGAAACCCGCCATCAGGTGTTTGTTTTACCGAAAAACCATTTTGCCCGTTGTTGCCTGTCGTGAGAATATCTGACCACTGCAAATTTCCGTTTACATCAAGCCTGGCTGCAAATATTCTGGAATATGGAGCATTAATATCATACGTGTAACCACTGATTATAAAACAGGAATCGTCAGTCTGTTGTCCGGCAACTGCATTCAGATTAAAACCGGGATGACTGATTGCCTTTGACCACAGCGTATCGCCCGCTGCATCAATTTTAATACAAAGCGCTTCTTTTTCATTGGTGATGTTGTTGTAGGAGCTGCCCAGCAATACAAAACAGGAATCGACGGTAGTAATTACTCCATTAAAAACTACGCCGGAATTAGGCAGGCTGAAGGTTTTATTCGCGGTTTCATGCCCCTGTGCATCAGTCCGTAAAATGAATCCAATATTGTCAGAAGTGCCGTTTCCGGCAATCAGATAACCACCATCAAATGCAGGCGCTATTGATGTTGTCTGTATTCCGCTAAGCATTGTATCATAAAATACTTTCGAAAAAGTATTTTGCTGTGCCTTAATTGAAAACGATATAGTTAAAATAATAAGAATAAATTGGAATTTTTTCATAAAAGTCAGTCTATAAAAGTTTTGATTACCCGCAGTGGAAATACTGTTCCACAATCTCCATCAGTTTTTCTTTATTATGTTCAAGTTCAGTGCGAAGGTTTTTGTCATTAAATTTTTTCAGTCTTGCGGCAAAGCCTTCAATAACCGACAATGGAAAAACATTGTATTTAGTATAAATTGCGCTTTGCTCAAGAAGCCTGTCGGCTGAATCCCAACATGATACGGGAAGTTGTCCGAGATTAGCGCTCTGTTCTTTATGCTCTTCATCAAAAATATTCACATCCACGTAAGTGTTTTTGGCATATTCAAGTGCATTTTCCATTTCCAGCCCGTGACGGGCTGCAACAGTAAGGCCAGCAAGCAACATATATACATCGGCTGATCCATCCGGGCAGCGAAATTCAACCGTTTGTTTATTTGTAAAATCTTTGGGTTCAACCGGTTCAATCGGATTAGCATGGAAAATCATATTATTGGTGCCTGACCATCCGAGAGGAACACGAACCAGAACCGAGCGGTTGCGGTCGCCCCAGCATATATTGGTTGGCGCTTCCTGGTGAGGAACCAGCCTGAAATACGAGGTAGGATTAGTATTTCCAAAAGCCGTGAGCGAAGGCGCCAGGTCGAGATAACCTGCAATGGCTTTGCGGGCTGTATCGCTAAGTTTGCCATTATCAACCATAGCATTGTCGCCGTCTTTCATCAGACGGGTGTGTATATGCATACCACTGCCGGCTTTGCCAACTGTAATTTTCGGTGCAAAAGTTATCGAAACACCGTATTTGTAAGCAAGCATCCGGAGTATCCATTTCGCAATTACCAGTTGATCAGCAGCATCTTCGAGTGTTACCGGCAGAAATTCGATTTCATTCTGCTCATACTCCATCCCTTCGAATTTAAAATTTCCGACTTCGGAATGGCCGTATTTTATTTTCCCGCCGGTTTGTGCAATTGCATTCATAGCTTCAGCCCTGAGCGCTTCCCATTTTGCAAAAGGGAACGACTCGTGGTATCCTTTCTGGTCGGGCGCCTGAAAAAGTTTATCCTCGGGGCTGATCACATAATATTCGAGTTCGCCCATTACTTCGAATGAAAAACCGGTTTGTTCTTTCAACGCTTTATGGGCTTTCCGCAGAATATATTCGGGCGAGCTTTCGAGTGGATTACCGTCTTTATCGTAATAGGAACAAAGGATGTCGAGCGTCGGGATTTCTGAAAACGGATTAACAAAAGCTGTTTTATACCTTGGCAAAACATATAAATCGCTTGAACTTGCTCCGATAAAGGGGAAAAGGCTTGACCCATCCACGCGCTCACCGGTCGAAAGAACATTATCCAGGTGCTCCCTGCTGTTGATCACGAAGTTGAGCGTTTTTAACCTGCCATCCCCACCCGGGTAACGGAAGTTGATCATCGAAATATTATGATCATCAATATAACGGATCAGATCGGCTTTAGTAAAATCATCACTGGGCTTATTAAGATACTGCACCAGTGAACTCGGGTTCATTTCGGTAAGGCTGTTGGCAAAAGGGTTTTTCATAATCGTAAAATGGCAGGAAATGGGGCAAAAGTAGCAACTTTATATGGTATGCGACAAAATATTCAGGTGCAATTCATCTGAAATCAGTAATTTTGAATGCTTCTAAAGTGCACAGCATACAAACCCATTATTATGATTACATCAGAACATCTGTTCTTTATAGGTTTTCTCCTCTTTATCGCGGCCATACTTGCCCTTGATCTGGGCATTTTTGACCGTAAAAGTCATGAGGTAAAATTCCGCGAAGCGCTGATCTGGACTTTTGTATGGGTAAGTTTTGGCATAGGATTTTACTTTCTGTTGCTCTATTTCGGTGATCGCCTGCACGGAGTGAAAACAATTGAAGATGTTCAATACAGGATTGATCTGTACAAACACACATACACTATATTTGGCATTAGTGATACTCAGCAAGCAATAAATATTTACAAACAGAACCTGGCTCTCGAATATATCACCGGCTACCTGATCGAATATATGCTTTCGGTAGATAATGTTTTTGTGATGATTCTCGTATTTATGTCGTTCGGAGTGCAGAAAATGTACTACAAACGTGTGCTGATGTGGGGAATAATCGGCGCAGTAATTATGCGGTTTATTTTTATATTTCTGAGTGCAGCACTCATACATCGATTCGACTGGATATTATACATTTTCGGAGCATTCCTTGTATTTACAGGGATTAAAATGTTTCTCGAAAGGAATAAAGAAGATAAGGTGGATCCTGAACATCACCCTGTTGTAAAGATTGCTTCCAGGTTTTTACCTGTTCACAAAGTATATTTCAGGCAACATTTCTGGTTCCGCAACAAATACGATAAAGACCGGTTGTATTTTACCCCCTTATTCCTGGTATTGCTGGTGATTGAATTTACCGATGTAATTTTTGCCGTCGATTCAGTGCCGGCCATCTTTTCCATTACCCAGGATCCTTATATTGTATTTTTTTCCAATATATTCGCTATCATGGGATTGCGATCATTATTTTTTGTGGTGGCGCATGTAATCAATATGTTCAGATTCCTTAAACATGGCCTTTCGGTGTTGCTTTCGTTTATCGGATTTAAAATGCTGTTGCATATTCAACTCAGCGAATGGGGATTCACAACCATTCACTCCTTGCTTGTAATCATTGCCATATTGGCTACAAGCATTTTAGCATCTTTAATCTGGCCGTTGAACAGCCGAAAGAAACGCAAAGGTATAAATGAACTAATGGGAGAGAATCCGCTGTAACGTCTTAAATCTTATTCTTGCATCTTACTAAAAAACCTCCGCAAAGTCAGATTTCTCCGATCCGCAAACCGGGCAAAGCCAGTCATCCGGAAGATCAGCGAACAGGGTATCTTCATCGGCTTCGTCGTAAACATACCCGCAGGCCGTGCATTCAAATTTTCTGAATACGGTTTCTTCGGATGTTGCACCAAGTTTTGATTTGTCAATATAAGTAGGCGCATTTTTAGGAGCAACGCCTTTACGGATCTGCCGATAATATGAATAGGTTAAGGGTTCTTTAGTATCATCAATAATTTCTGACTGCACTAATTCGCCTATAAACATATAATGAGTGCCTACATCAATAGTCTGGATTACCTTACATTCGAGAAAAGCGATACAGTCGTTTAACACGATAGGAACGCCTGTTTCGCCATATTTTAGCTTAAGACCTGCCATTTTATCTGTATCCTTCCCGCTTTTATACCCAAAGCACCCGATAATATCCGGATCGGTATCATTATGTATGACGGAAACTGAAAATGCCCCGGATTCCTGAATCAATGATGCCGTATAATTGTCCTTGTTACAGCAGGATGCAAACCGGGGCGGTTCGGCTGTTACCTGGAAAAAAGTGTTGGAGATAAATCCGTTTCCATGGTTTTTATTGCCGGAACTTACGATATATAAACCGTATGAGATTTTGAAAAGGGCCTCGAATTGGATCATGGCTGAAGGGTTATATTCTATTATTTTTAAAGTTATAAAAATACGATGAAATCAGGCAGAAATCTTTCCATTGAATTAAAGTCATTGTTCGTTATTTCTATTTCTCAGATCAGAAATCGAGCCCTTTCAGATAATCTCCTTTTTCATAAGATATTATTTCCCTGTTCCAAAATATTTCTCAAGTAAAATCTGCGCAGCTACATAAGCACTGATTTTTTCTTCGTGTAAATCAGCATTTACTTTCGACATCAGCTTTTTAATGTCGGCCTGGAGGTAAAAATGGTCGTGCAAAGCCTGGTCAATTACATTCATCATGATTTCTTTCGACTGCTGTAGCCTGCGTTTGGCAAAATATCCGTTGTTTTTGGTAAAAGTCACATATTCGTTGATCATTTCATCGACACGTGGAATGCCTGCTTTAGTAACAGATGAACATGATTCGCATACAGGCTGCCAGCCTGATTCGGTCGGAGGGAAATAATGAAGTGCACTTCGTAACTCGGCCATAGCAACATTTACCCGGTTCAGGTTATCACCATCTGCTTTGTTAATAACCACGGCATCGGCCATTTCCATAATTCCGCGTTTAATGCCCTGCAATTCGTCTCCGGCACCGCCAAGCATAAGCAGCAGGAAAAAATCAACCATCGAATGCACTGCAATTTCGCTTTGCCCCACGCCAACCGTTTCTACCAAAATGGTATCAAAACCTGCAGCTTCACACAGTATGATTGTTTCGCGGGTTTTACGGGCAACGCCACCTAAGGATCCGGCTGCGGGCGACGGTCTGATAAATGCGTTATTATCCACCGAAAGTTCTTCCATTCGGGTTTTATCGCCTAAAATGCTTCCTCTCGAACGTGAGCTGCTGGGATCAATAGCCAATACTGCGATTTTACATCCCCGTAAAGTTAAATGTTTTCCAAAAGCTTCAATAAAAGTACTCTTCCCGACACCGGGAACACCTGTAACTCCAATCCTGACTGAATTTCCCGAGACCGGCAAACATTTGCTGATGATGGTCTGAGCCAGATACTGGTGCTGCGGAAGCGAACTTTCGATTAACGTAATTGCCTGGCTTAGAATCGTCCGGTTACCTTTACTGATGCCTTCGACATACTGATCAGGCAACAGAAGGCTGCGCGCCGGTTTGCTGTAATGTTTTGCGGCACCCATGTTTACTGATGGTGGTTGCTCAATGCCCTCATTTACTTTGAGTGCCGATTTGAAGGGTTTAATGCCGGATGAATCCATAGGCCAAAGTTAACAATTTGCATGTATGCCGTGTTAACACAAATAATGAATATGAATAAAACAATTATTTTTTATCAACAAAAACGAAAAAATGTTACTTTTGCACCCTCAAATCTCTCGGTAGCTCAGCTGGTAGAGCATCCCGACTTTAGTCGGGAGGGTCACAGTCTGGGATACTACAGAACAAAAAGAGTAAGGATTGTCTTTTAAAAATTTTATTTGATAATTCTTCAAAAAATAATCTCTCGGTAGCTCAGCTGGTAGAGCATCCCGACTTTAGTCGGGAGGGTCACAGTCTGGGATACTACAGAACAAAAAGAGTAAGGATTGTCTTTTAAAAATTTTATTTGATAATTTTTCAAAAATAAATCTCTCGGTAGCTCAGCTGGTAGAGCAATTGACTCTTAATCAATGGGTCACAGGTTCGAATCCTGTCCGGGAGACTAAAAATAAAATAACCACCTGTAAATCAATACGATATACAAGTGGTTATTTTTTTGTCCCTGAATTCTCTCTGAAGATGAGAAATCCATTTAAAAAATCAAGCAAAATTTAGTGTGTACAGTATTTACGAGTATGAAGCTTTTTTGTGGAACAAATAGTATGCATTTCAACCTAAGCGTTCCATACAATGTTTCACGCTATCTCTCCAGTATGGAATCTCAATATTAAAACTCTTTTTGATTTTTGACTTATCCAATACACTGTAAAAAGGTCTTTCGGCAGGTAAAGGGTAGTCGCTGGTGGGAATCGGATTTACCTTGCAGGTAATTCCGGCTAATTGGTGAACGGCTTTGGCAAAATCGTACCAGCTTGTAACACCTTCGTTTGCATAGTGATAAACCTCTATTACTTCGGCAGTCATGGCCAAAGGTAAGGTATCGAGAATCATTTTGGCCAGGTCGCGGGCATAGGTAGGTGTTCCTGTCTGGTCAAAAACCACGTTCAGCGTATCACGTTCTGAGCCGTATTTTATCATGGTTTTAATAAAGTTATTTCCAAATGCAGAATACAGCCACGAAGTGCGGAATATCACAGCTTTCCCTTTAGCCAGGCGGACTGCAGCTTCCCCTGCGGCTTTGGTCCGGGCATATACCGATACCGGATTAATCCCGTCAGTTTCAACATAAGGCCGGCAATTTGTGCCATCAAAAACATAATCCGTTGAAATATGCACCATAAAGGCACCTGTTTCAGCAGATGCACGTGCGAGAATACCCGGCGCCATGGCATTTACAAGATTTGCAAGTTCAGGTTCGGTTTCAGCCTTATCAACCGCAGTATAGGCAGCACAGTTTATTACCACATCCGGATTAGAAACAGCAAAAAACTGGTCAACACCAGCCTGGTCGGTAATATTAAGTTCTTCAACATCTGTATATAAGAACTCATAAAGCGGATACCCTGATGCCAGCTCCTTTATTTCGTTCCCAAGTTGTCCGTTCGATCCGGTAACTAATATTTTCATATGCAACAACTCAATTTAAGATTTTATCAACGCATCAAAATATGCGATGGTTTTTTTCAGACCTTCATCCAGCTGAACTTTTGGCGACCAGTCAAGTTCTTTTTTTGCCAATTCAATATTAGGCTGGCGCTGCATCGGGTCGTCGGCAGGCAATGGCATACGGATAATTTTTGATTCCGAATTCGTGAGTTCAATTACCTTTTTCGCTAATTCGAGGATAGTAAATTCATTAGGATTTCCGATATTCACCGGACCGGTAAAGTCTTCGCGCGTAGCCATCATACGTATCATTCCTTCAATAAGGTCGTCGACATACTGAAAACTTCTTGTCTGCTGTCCATCGCCATAGATAGTAATATCTTCGCCCTGCAAAGCCTGCATAATGAAATTAGAAACAACCCTGCCATCGTGGGGGTGCATCTTTGGGCCATAGGTATTAAAAATGCGTATGATCTTAATTCTAACATTGTTTTGCTTGTGATAACTAACAAACAGGGTTTCGGCTGACCGCTTTCCTTCATCGTAGCATGATCGCTCGCCTATTGGGTTCACATGTCCCCAATAGGATTCTACCTGCGGATGCACCTGCGGATCGCCATACACTTCGCTGGTTGAGGCCTGGAGGATTTTCGCTTTGATCCGCTTTGCCAATCCGAGCATATTGATAGCTCCCATCACGGAAGTCTTCATGGTTTTTATAGCGTTGTACTGGTAATGGATGGGCGAAGCCGGGCATGCCAGGTTATAGATTTCATCCACTTCAATAAAAAACGGCATGGTAACGTCGTGGCGGATCAGTTCAAAGTAAGGATTGTCTAAAAGGTGAATAATGTTCTCTTTCTGACCGGTAAAGTAATTGTCGAGGCAAACCACCTCATGCCCGTCATTCAGGAGCCTCTCGCAAAGGTGCGAACCTACAAACCCGGCTCCTCCGGTTACCAATACTTTTTTTCTGATCATTTTTCAGGGGTTTAGACGGTTAGGTTGATAGGCTGTTAGACTGTTAGACTGTTAGGCTGTTAGACTGTTAGGCTGTTAGGGAAAGGGGTAAAAGGCTCCGGTTCGTATTACAGTTGTAAAAGAATCCGGATTCCGAAATCACAGATCCGGGATTTTACCTGCTCGTATCTATACCAATGCAGAAATAAGTAAACTCATTACGTTTCATCTCGGCGGCATCATAAATGTTACGTCCATCAAAAATTACCGGCTGGTTTAAAAGCTTACTCATTATTTTAAAATTCGGGAATTTAAATTCAGGCCATTCGGTAACCAGCAAAAGGCAATCTGCATCTATCAGTGTTTCATACTGTTCTTCAGCATAAGTGATGCTATCGCCCAAGGTATGTCTGGCTTCTTTCATTGCGACAGGATCGTATGCTTTAACTTTTGCACCGGCATTCAGAAGTTTTTTAATAATAACCAGGGCCGGGGCTTCGCGCATATCATCAGTTTGCGGTTTAAAAGATAATCCCCATATTGCGATGGTTTTACCTTTTATATCGCCGTTAAAGAATTTCATTACTTTGTTGAAAAGTACCGATTTCTGGTCATGGTTTACAGCTTCTACCGCCTTAAGAACCCTGAGTTCATACTTAAAATCTTCAGCCGTACTTATCAGCGCTTTTACATCTTTCGGGAAACAGGAACCTCCATAACCTATACCGGGATAAATGAATTTGTTCCCGATCCGTGAGTCGGAACCAATCCCTTTTCGTACCATGTTGATATCGGCACCGACAATTTCGCATAGGTTGGCAATATCATTCATGAAACTAATTTTAGTCGCCAGCATTGAATTGGCAGCATATTTTGTCATTTCGGCGGAGATAATATCCATAAAAATGACTGGATGCCCGTTCAAAGTGAATGGTTTGTAGAGGCTCTTCATCAAGTCCTCGGCTCTTGGCGTATCAAGACCTACAACAATACGGTCGGGTTTCAGAAAATCATCGATGGCAGCGCCTTCTTTCAGGAATTCGGGATTTGATGCCACATCGAACAGAATGCTCACACCACGCTTATCCAACTCCTCCTGAATAGCAGCTTTAACTTTGCGGGCAGTACCAACAGGAACGGTGCTTTTTGTTACGACAAGCAGGTAATCTTTCATGTTTTTACCACAATCGCGTGCTACACTGATTACATATTGCAAATCGGCACTTCCATCCTCACCAGGCGGAGTACCCACAGCGCTAAATAATACTTCACAATTTTTGAGAGCTTCGGCAATGTTGGTTGTAAATTGCAACCTTCCCTTTTTCATGTTCCGGTGCACCATTTCTTCAAGACCCGGTTCATAAATCGGGATAATTCCCTGTTTAAGATTCTCAATTTTCTTCTGGTCAATGTCAACACATACAACATCGATACCCACTTCTGCAAAACATGTTCCTGTCACCAGACCAACATATCCACTGCCTACAACTGCGATCTTCATTGATTTTTCTTATTAATTTTAGTATAGAGATTTAAAATATGCTTAATAATTGATGGTGTAAATGTACAAATGTTTCAATTCTTGTTTTATAGCATACGGCATTAATTATATAAATCTGTACTATAAGATTCAGATTCTGGTCTTAATTTGAATACTCAAACTTGATACTCCTGCCTGTTAATAAACATTTTATTTCAATACCTTTGCCTGATTAAAGCAAGACAGACACGAAAACGCAATAGTTGGAATTCACTTGCAAACAAGTAATCCCAAAAGATTAAAATAACCATTCGGATGAGTAAGAAAAAGATTTTGGTAACCGGAGGCACCGGATATATTGGCTCACATACTGTTGTTGAGTTACAACAGCATGGCTATGAAGTTATTATTGTTGATGATTTATCAAACTCACAGATTTATGTCCTTGATAATATTGCTAAGATTACGGGGATAAGGCCAGGATTTGAGAATTTTGATCTTGCTGATGCAAGCCTGACATCGCGGTTTTTTGAACGTCATTCAGATCTTGCAGGAATGATCCATTTTGCAGCTTTCAAATCTGTGGGTGAATCCATGGAGAAACCTCTGGATTATTACCGGAATAACCTGATGTCGCTTATCAACCTGCTCGAAGGAATGAAAACCTGCAGAATTCCTAATATTGTATTTTCATCGTCATGTACAGTTTACGGACAACCTGATGAATTACCGGTCACTGAGCAGGCACCCATAAAACCTGCCTGGTCGCCCTATGGAAACACTAAGCAAATGTGTGAAGATATACTCCGGTTTACTACCCTGGCACATCCTGTGAAGGCCATTGCATTAAGATATTTTAATCCTGCCGGTGCTCACCCGTCGGCACTTATCGGCGAATTACCCCTCGGCCGTCCAAATAATCTTGTACCCTACATTACCCAGACAGCCATCGGCAAACTCGAATACCTCAGCGTATATGGCGACGATTATGATACACCTGATGGAACTGCTATCCGCGACTATATCCATGTGGTAGACCTTGCCAAAGCACACGTCATAGCCATTGACCGTATGCTGCATGATAAATGCAAATCAGGATTCGAGGTGTTTAATCTTGGTACCGGGGAAGGATATTCGGTACTGGAAGTTATAAAAGCATTTGAGCGTGTAAGCGGAGAAAAACTAAATTACAAAATCGTTGCCCGCCGGCCGGGAGATATCGAAAAAGTGTGGGCCGATACAAGGTTTGCAAACACGGAACTGGGATGGAAAGCAGAAGAAAGTATCGACCAGATGATGCTTTCGGCCTGGCAATGGGAGAAAAATCTTAGCAGGAGTCCGGAATAAAATCAGCTGATAAAAAATACCTGTTCTATATCTTTGTCTCTCTTCCGGACCAAATTCTCTGAAAAACAAAGATCAAAATTCATTATCAATACTACCTGCAGTCATATAAATTAAATCTAAAATAAGTATGAAAAAAATTCTTGTTACAGGAGGAGCCGGGTTTATAGGATCGCATCTTGTACGTTTGCTGCTTAAAAAATATCCGCAGACAAAAATTGTGAATCTCGACAAACTCACTTATGCCGGTAATCTCGAAAATCTTAAAGATATTGAGTCACTGCCGAATTATGAGTTTATTAAGGGTGATATTGTTGATGAGGATTTTATCATGGCCACATTCGATACCTACCGTTTCGACGGAGTAATCCACCTGGCAGCCGAGTCGCATGTGGACCGCTCGATAACCAACCCGAAAGAATTTATCATGACCAATATTGTCGGAACAGTGAACCTGCTGAATGCAGCCCGTTTTTATTGGAAAGATAATTTTGAAGGAAAGCGTTTTTATCATGTTTCAACTGATGAGGTATATGGATCACTTGGAGATGAAGGCAAATTCATTGAAACTACCCCTTATGATCCACGCAGCCCGTATTCGGCTTCCAAAGCAAGCAGTGACCATCTGGTGCGTGCCTATCACCATACTTATGGTCTGCCGGTGGTGATTTCCAATTGCTCGAACAACTATGGCCCGAACCAGTTTCCTGAAAAACTGATACCGCTTATTATTAACAATATACTTCATAGCAGGCCCTTGCCGGTTTACGGGCAGGGAACCAATGTCCGCGACTGGCTATATGTTGAAGATCATGCAAAGGCTATCGATCTGATTTACCAAAAAGGTGCCAATGGCGAAACCTACAATATTGGCGGCAACAACGAGCGCCAGAATATTGATATTGTGAAAACGCTTTGCCGGATCATGGATCGCCGGCTTGGAAGGGCAGAAGGTGAAAGCGAGAAACTGATCATTTATGTTAAGGATCGTGCCGGCCATGATCTCCGGTATGCAATAGATGCTGCTAAGATTCATGAAACACTTGGCTGGCAAGCGGAAGTAGCGTTCAACGATGGCTTTGAAAAAACGGTTGCCTGGTACCTCGAAAACCAGCAATGGCTCGATGAAGTAACATCAGGGAATTATCTGAAATACTATGAAAAGATGTATGCCAACCGCTAACCAGGCATTCATCAATCGGATAAATCAAAAAAAGTTAAACCAGGAAGGATCAGAACTCAAATTAAGCTTTCTACTAATAAACGTAATCTGACGCTTTTCCCGATTTTTTAGTTTATGAGTTTCATTTCATCCAGCAGGTAGCCTGCCCCGGCATATTTATCAATTACAAAAAGAACATAGCGAATATCGACATTAATCGTGCGCTGCAGGTTTACATCGTACTTTATATCACTGCTCATAGCTTCCGAATTGCCATCAAAAGCTAATCCTATCAGATCGCCATTTGCATTTATAACCGGGCTTCCTGAATTTCCACCTGTAATATCATGGGTGGTTATAAAGCAAACATGCATAATCCCGTTTTCAGCATAACGTCCAAAATCCTTCTTATTGAATAAGGATTTGAGCTTAGGCGAAACAATGAATTCCTGATTGGTAGAGTCCTCTTTTTCCATTACTCCCTGTAAAGTGGTAAAGTAATCGGCAAAAAGCGCGTCAGCAGGCTTGTAGGGCTTCACACTGCCATAAGTCAAACGCATAGTACTGTTAGCATCAGGATAAAAAGTTTTTTCAGGATTCATCTCGCGTAACCCTGCTACATATTGGCGACGGGCTTTTGAAAATTTGTCCTCCTCCGTCATCTGCGACAGGCGGGCAATCATATATGAGCCAATAAATGAATTTGCAGCTAAGAATGCCGGATCTTTCTCAATGGTTCTCTTTCTTGGATTGTCAAGGAATTCCATTATATTGGCTTCCGATGCAAAAATGGAGTGTTTAAACATATGGTCGACATACTTTCCTATATCACCCCTGAACTTCTTTTTAATTGTATTATAGACATCAGGCTGATATTGAGGAGCTACGTTTTTGGCAAAAAGTTCAAGCATATTGTGTAACAAATCTTTTTCCAGCGCAGGATTGAAGGTTTTATAGAATTTTATTGCCCTTTTCTTATTAATACTGAGCATTTCGTTGAAATCCGCTGAATCGAACCTGCTGGTCAGTTCCCCTGCCTGGAAAGCGATATATAAAATCCTGGCTCCCATGAGCAGTTCGCCGGTATAAATAATGGCTTCGTCGGCTCTGCTACCGGCCATGGTGTCATAAAAAGTTTTAAAATCAATCAATACATTTCCATACCGTTCCTGCCGGTCAACATCCTTTGCAACCCATGCCTGGAATTCGTTTTCGATTCCTTTTTTGTCGTCATATACTTTTAAACGGGTCAATGCTTTGCTTTCCTGAAGTGATTTTTTCCAGAAATTGGCCAGGTAAGCATAATCACCGGCATAGGCAATACGCGTGGCATCATCCGCATCCATATATTCTTTCATCACCTCCATCTTGGCCCATTTGGCTTTAATATCAGCGGGATTCGACTGTGTAAGTTTTTCCTGTATTCCGTAAGAGGTCAGGTAACGATCTGTTGCACCGGGATAACCCAGTATCATCGAGAAGTCCCCTTCCTTCACTCCTGCCAGGGAAACAGGCAGGAAATATTTCGGCTGGTAAGGCACATTACTTTTCGAAAACTCAGCCGGCTTACCATCGGATCCCGAATATACACGTAAAAGGCAGAAATCGCCGGTGTGGCGCGGCCACATCCAGTTGTCGGTATCGCCGCCAAATTTCCCGATGGACGAAGGAGGAGCACCGACCATGCGAACATCCGTATAGGTTTGATAAACAAACAAATAATACTCATTCCCTTCGAACATGCTTTCAACCGATACCTCGTAATCTGATTCAGCTTCAGTCTCTTTGATAATCTTATCGGTTTCTTTTTGAACAGCTAATCCCCTGTCGCTTTCATCCATTTCCGGAGTTACATTTGCTAAAACGCGTTTGGTTATATCTTCCATGCGGATCAGGAACGAAACCGTTTTGCCGGGAATAGGCAACTCTTCTTCGGGCCGCATGGCCCAGAATCCGTTAGTAAGAAAATCGCTGCCAACGGAACTTTGCTCAGCTATGGCTTCGTAACCACAATGATGGTTAGTGATAAGCAGTCCTTTTTGCGAAATAATTGAACCTGTGCAACCTCCATGATCCAGCGAAACCAGGGCATCTTTAAGACAAGCCTGGTTGACACTATAAATTTGTTCTGCAGTAAGTTTAAGACCCATCTGCTGCATAGCGCCGATATTGTACTTGCTGATAAGCATGGGCAACCACATGCCTTCGTCAGCCCTTGCAAACAGACTTAAGAGGGTTACAAAAACCAGGAATAAGGAAACTCTGATAGATTTCATAAACACCAGATTAACGATTTACGAGGTACGATTTACTAAGTATGATTTAAGAGATATGATTTAAGAGATATGATTTTAACCGAAGACTGTTATTGAATGTACCCATATTTCATACTCAAGAGCAAAAAAAATATCCCCAATCGTAAATCGTAAATTGTAAATCAAAAATTCAAAAATACTATGAACTAATTTGCTATTTACAGCTTATCCCCTATTTCGACATTCTTTTCCGTTCATGTTCCTTAAGATAAATTTTACGCAAGCGCATGGACTTAGGCGTAATTTCAACCATTTCGTCAATCTGAATATATTCAAGGGCTTCTTCGAGTGAAAACTTAACAGCCGGCGGCATGCGTACAGCTTCGTCTTTAGCCGTTGTGCGGAAGTTGGTCATCTGCTTGGCTTTCGAGATATTGACTCCAAGGTCGTTATCACGAGAATTTTCGCCTACAATCTGTCCTTCATAAATTTCATCGAAAGGTTCTACAAAGAACCGTCCGCGGTCGGTGAGTTTATCAATGCTGTATGCAGTTGCCATTCCTGTATCGATACTGATCAGCACACCTGCCAATCGTTGTGGTAACGCACCTTTCCATGGTTCGAAAGCTTTGAAGCGGTGAGCCATGATAGCTTCGCCGGCGGTAGCGGTAAGTACTGCATTACGGAGCCCGATAATACCGCGTGACGGGATAACGAATTCGAGGTGCATCAGGTCGCCTTTGGGGCTCATGGCTAGCATATCTCCACGGCGTTGTGTAACCAGGTCAATCACTTTACCGGAAACTTCAAGCGGTGTATCAACAATCAGCGTTTCTATGGGTTCGCATTTTACCCCGTCAATTTCCTTGATAATCACCTGGGGCTGTCCGACCTGGAGTTCGTATCCTTCGCGACGCATGGTTTCAATAAGGATCGAAAGATGCAGAATTCCGCGGCCAAATACGATAAACTGATCGGAAGAACCTGTTTCCTCTATACGGAGAGCAAGGTTTTTTTCAATCTCTTTGTACAGTCTTTCGCTAAGGTGACGTGAAGTAACATATTTGCCTTCCCTGCCAAAGAATGGTGAGTTATTGATCGCAAAGAGCATACTCATTGTTGGCTCATCAATATGAATTTCAGGCAGTCGCTCGGGGGTTTCCGGGTCGGTAACGGTATCACCGATATCGAAGCCTTCAAGCCCGACCAATGCACAAATATCGCCTGAATGTACAGAGTTTACTTTAACCCTGCCGAGACCTGAAAAAGAATATAATTCCTTGATTTTCGATTTTGTAGTAGTTCCATCTCTTTTTAAAAGCGAAACATTCATGCCTTCCGAAATCTCACCGCGCGAAACCCTTCCTATAGCGATCCGGCCTACATACGAACTGTAGTCGAGTGAAGTAATCTGCATTTGCAAAGGGCCTTCGGGAGTCGGAGCCTCGGGAATGTATTTTACTATGGCATCGAGCAGAGGGAAAATATTATCAGTTTCTTCAAGCCAGGTGGTATTCATCCAGCCTTGTTTACTCGACCCGTATATGGTTTGAAAATCAAGCTGTTTGTCCGTAGCTTCCAGGTTAAAAAACAATTCAAAAACCTGTTCCTGAACTTCGTCGGGGCGGCAATTTTCTTTGTCAACTTTATTTATTACTACAATAGGCAACAAACCAAGAGCCAGCGCTTTCTGTGTTACAAAACGAGTCTGGGGCATCGGGCCTTCGAAGGCATCCACCAGCAGCAATACGCCATCGGCCATTTTCAGTACCCGCTCAACCTCACCGCCAAAGTCAGCGTGACCGGGAGTATCAATAATATTAATCTTAACGCCCTTATATTCAACCGAAACGTTTTTCGAGGTGATTGTTATCCCTCGTTCGCGTTCAAGGTCGTTGTTATCGAGTATAAGTTCGCCGGTTTCCTGGTTATCGCGAAAAAGGTTACAACTATGTAATATCTTGTCAACCAGCGTTGTTTTACCGTGATCGACATGGGCAATAATGGCAATGTTCCGAATGCTTTGCATGAAGTTTTTGCTTGTGAAAAAGGGTGCAAAGGTAGGCTTAATTTGCAGGTGAATTACATATATAGGAATTTAGTTGAAATGTGGTTTTTCAGAATACACCCTTTGCGCTTTCCCGACAACTATCAGTACCGGATTGCGGATTGCATATGTTTGATGTATATCCACAAAATCGAAATCAACTAGTGTTAAGTTAAACATAATATGTCGTAATTCAATAATATATTTGTATCTTTGTAAAAACTAAACAAATGATACGATATACAGTTAAACTAACCAAAAGTGAGGTTGAAGGACTTATGAGTATTATCAATAAAGGTTCCCATACTGCTCAAACATTTCGGACCGC
>JBBRCH010000076.1:0-23070 GCA_038204995.1 Bacteroidales bacterium
GTGGTCAAACCAATAATAATAGATTTTTTTTACACCTAATTAGTGCAGATTCTTTTTTTGTTCTACATCTGGAAGAAAAGTATAGGAATTTTAATTGTTTTATGTCCGTTTTGCCTTGATGCAAAAGGACCAAAAAATCAAGACTTTATAACATTTCAGTGTATTTCTACGTTTGGTTTTTGCCACGCAACGCAAGCCGTTCACCATAAAATAGATTTCGTCAATAAAGTAATATTTTCATGGTTCAATTCTGCATTGCTTGAAATGTCCCACGCTCATAAAACCATCCTCGAACTACTACTGAAATTTTATAATGTCAGTCCCGACATCCCGAAAACCTTGCTGTGAGGCAAAATCCATGTCCCGATTGTTGCCATAAGTAAAAACTTACTTCGAAGGGACCGGCATTTTAAAAATGCGCCAGCGTTTCTTAGACGGAGCTATCCCGCAAGGGCGGGACAGGTCGTGCGAATGGCATCCCGATTTATCGGGAACACAAGCAAGGCAAAATGTCAGGATTTGTTGTGCCCTCGCATGCCTTGTATTGCGAGGAGATACCTCTGGCTTACGCCAGCATTGTTATTAATCCTTGATTTTTTATTCGCTCATTGCTTATTTTAAAAGGAGCTTATGAAACCGCTGCGCTAAGTTGTTACTTTTTGATAAAGCAAAAAGTAAAGAAATAATGAAAGATTTTCCGAATACTTGTAATTTAGTAAATGTGTTGAACGTTAATTTTATTGGTTCTTTGTGCCGCATTCTCCCCCAAAAAATGAAGGTGATCCCTTTACGGGACTTTAAATAATTGATTTTATACCCGGGTTTTATGAAACCAAATTGAGAAGTCCTTATTCTTTCAATCGTATTTTTCGTGTCCCCGGGAGCTTTCATTTTCAAACAGGTAAAAAGAGTAGGGAATGTATTAAAAAATCCCTCTTGTCCTTCTGATAGGTTCAGAGCAGGAACAAGGGGGATTTTGAGGAGCGATTTATCCGGATAAGGATAAAGCTGTTTAGGGTAAATCTATTTAAGTATTATTTTTTGGGTGTAACTGCCCAAACCGGTACGAATATTTACCAGGTACATTCCCGGAGCAAGTTGCGGTAAGCTGATGCTTTGCGAAGGCGATGCTTCGAGCAGCGAAGTACTCATCATCTGGCCTGTTAAGCTGTACAGGTATACTTTCCCGGTCTGAAGATCGCTTTGGTTGATATACAAGGTATTCCCTGAAGCATATACGTGCATACTGTTGTTTTCTTTTACAGGAGCTACACCGGTAGTTGTAAGAAAATGTACTGTAAACCTGTTGATGTCATCTCCTTCATCAGAGCTGAAGGCATAAACCGGGTTTTCAGTCAGATTAGCCTCATGACCGGTCTTTTTATCCGTAAGGTAAATATCCAGATCAGGGATCAGGTTTTCAGTATCCAGCTCAATGGTAAAATTGCCGGAGTTGTTCTTGGCAAAGACAAACGGAATCTGAACGTCATTTCCTAATTCCGGTAAGGAGTTAACGGTAAGCTGATCATCGCCTGCAAGGGAGTAAAATTTCGGTCCCTGGCCTGCAAGGTAGTGTCCGTCGAATTGGGCATCAAAGTCAACGGTACTGTTAGGATTTAACAAAAGTATGCTTTCTTTGCCTGTTACCTTGTCTGCTGACCGTGCCGTGAGTTTTATCCTGTTTGATGTCTGACCGCTCTTGTACCAGGGAGTATAAGGATCCTGTGTTCTTGCCGAGGCAGGTATTGTAAGTGAAGCACCGTTGGTTAAAGCTTCGACCATAAATCCGTTCATAGCCGGTATTCCTTCTCCTGCAATCAAAGGCACATAATCGAGAATAGC
Organism: Bacteroidales bacterium; assembly: GCA_038204995.1. Lineage (GTDB taxonomy): Bacteria > Bacteroidota > Bacteroidia > Bacteroidales > UBA4417 > UBA4417. The sequence continues at coordinate 1,843 of JBBRCH010000076.1, forward strand.
ATCACTCCATACCTGGCTTATTGCTCCTACATTGTTTAATGTCCATCCTGTATGCCAGGTAAGTGAACAAGGATAAGGATTGCCCAGGAGGTTCCATGAATAATTTACATTGGGACTTGTTACGGTAAGGGTTTTGTTCACATTGGCAACATTCAGCAAACCCGAAAATTCATGGCTGGCCGATTGTTCGTATGCGACTTCGTATCCACGACCCACCACGAAGTTAGTGCCGGGATTAACGGTAATAAAAGTAGGAGGAGTAGTGGTATTTTTAAAGTTAATCCAGTTATTTGAAGGCTCGTCCCAGGCATAAAAATCATAATCACCATTTGCTCCGCTTGGTGTCCAGTTTCCGCTGATAGCTTGTGCAGCAACCGGTGATGAAAGGAAATGCCATCCTGAATACCAGGTAGTCCAGTTGGCTGCAGCAATATAACGTTGAACGGTTGCCGGCACACCGGCATTTGAGTTTATCAATGAACCGGTTCCTGTCTCATCACTCTGGACCACCAGGCCGGTTACACCTGCAGCATTATTAATTGTACCTGTACAGGTTACCCCGATAGTTGGTGGAATGGTCAATTGTCCGGTGCTATTGATAGTAAGATTATTATTAATTTCCAGTAACGGAGCGTAAGTTATAACGCTGCTACCCGACGCAATGCTGATATTATGGAACGTCTGGATAAGAAGCGAGCCATCAATAAACTGTTCAGTACTTCCGTTGAAATTAACCGTACTGTTACCGGTTACCACTGATTCAACATTTAACCAGTTACCCGCAACGTTGTGTGTATAGGCGTCGGCAGCAAATGTAACAGGAGTAGCGGTTTCAGAATATATGAACAGATCGCCGCGGATATCTAATCCTCCGCCGGCGGTTTTTGTACCGGTATTGGAAAGGGTCAGAAAACCATAACCCGGTGAAGCAATATCGGCAACCGCCTGATTTGTACCGTTGTATTCAACAAAACTGCCGGCCGCGAGGTTTACATTAAACACGGTTGGGAAAGTGGAAGTTCCTCCAAGCAGAAATGTTGCTCCATCGGCGACTGCGAAAGTTTTACCTGAATTGCCGACCATCCCGAAGCCTCCGTTACTGAAGATGCCGGATTCGACTGTTATATTGCCCAAAACCCTTGTATTATTAACGTAACTTTCAAGTCTTGCTTCAGTAGGATTGTTAAAATTAAGGTTATAGTATTCATAGTTATTATTCATGGCTACCATTTGCAGGGCGTTGCCATTGTAATTTACAGTTCCGGTTGAAGGAATAATATCACCTTTTAATGAGCCTCCGATGTTTCCACCAATATTCATTGTACCTGCAGCAGTAAATTTGATCATATTTGCCGTAGCATTGCCATTCATAGTTAAATTGCCTGCTATGGTAACGGTACCGGTACCAATTTCAATCTGGCAGGTTCGGGTGCTTACCGTAAGCCCCATGGTTACGGATGCGCAAGATAAAGATCCGCTGCCAACATTAATAATTTTATGTGCATTAGTCAGTGTTCCCGCGTTAATGATAACGGCATTTGTTACCTGGAGGCTGTTGGTTCCGCTTATGGAAAGGGTGCTGGCTTTTATACTGCTTTTAAATGTGAGACTTTGACAGACAGCTGCAATATCGACGGTGACAGTAATGGCCGCGGATGTATTATAAATAATCACATCGTCGGATGCGGTAGGAACCGGATTCCCGCCCCAGGTTGCCGTACTACTCCAGTTACCTGATATACTAGCCGTTCGTGTTGCTGCCTGTAACTGGGTAGTAAGAATCATTGCCAATAAAACAACAACAAGTTTTACTGAATAATGTAGTATCTTTTGCATATTAATAGGTTTAACTTTGTGAAAAAATTAGTTTTTTACTGTTTTTAATTTAACCAAATACATAGGAGCTATTATAATGCTAATGTTTTAAATGTTTGAATGTTTGTATGTTTTTAATTATATTACTTTCTAACCTATTGTTTTCGGTTTCTAATTGGATCATTATTAACCTATTCACTGAGTGTATCTCAATGCTTTTATCATGAATAAGCATTAAGCTGTTTTTCACACATTTAAGGATACATTTGATGATCACTATTCCTCGTAAGAGTATTGACTAACAGGAAGTAAAGCCAGAAATTAAGCAGATACTTCATATACTTTCAATGCATTTAGATACGATTTTTAGACTATTTTTATCCGGAATTAGTTTTATCCTACAGAGTGTGATTGACAGTTTGAGTTAACTTAATTGTCTTCGCTTTTTAATACTCTCCTGGTTTCATATACCTTTTTACCGGCATACAAACCTGCAAGGCCGAAAAGCAAAAACATACCTTCGCCAACCGGAGCCCCGGCTGGTGGCTGATTTCCACCTCCTCCATGTCCGCCTCCCGGAGGTGGTGGTGGAGGGGGTTGAGCTACACTTACAGAATTAATACTTATAAATATAGCTAACGTAATTAAAGCTGTAAATATCCGAAAATGTTTTCTCATGATATATTGGGTTTTCGTAAGGGACACGTAAAAAAATAGCAGCCTTGGGGCAAAGATATGATCTTTTTTTTGCGAATCCTCATTTTTTATTAAATTTTTTTAATTAATTTTCAGTTATTGACTTAAAATTTAGCTGTCCATAGTATTCGTTTGACTTTTACCCCTGTTTTGTACACGAATTTTTGAGATTTTTTTCTACTATAACAAATTTAAATTTATTATTTACTATTACCTTAGTTAGTTAAATAAGGATGAAAAAGTACCTTTCCGGCAAAGGTCAGACAGCTGAATTTAAGCTTAACATTAGGCATATTGTAGGATTCTGCTATACAATTATACAAAATTAAATTAAGTGGTAAGCAGATATAAACGGGAATATAAACCGGAATTGATCCTAATTGTTTGAAGGTAAAAGAATTTTTTTCGGGAATGTCTCATTTTTAAAAGTCTCAGGTTGGTGATTTTCTGCTCTTTTTCACAAATTCATTAAACGAAAAGGTTGTGTTTAAGGATAATGTGGGATTTTTTTCAGATATTTTCATTCGTGCCAGATGCTGTGTGCTGAGTGTCGTGTGCCATGTGCCGGGTTTTTATAATTTTATGTGGTTTGTATTTTACAATATACCATCGGAAACCGGAACCCGCCTGCCTGACTGCGCCGGCAGGCAGGGAACTAAGATTTTCTGTTCATTCCCGGCTCTCCATTTCTCTATAAGATTATAAAACAGATCCATTGATAATTATCAGTAGTCTTTGATTGTTTTCAGTCTGATTTGGTACTATCTTTTCTTTCAATAGAAAAATTGTTAAAACCCTGCAATTGTATTGCAGATACTTAAGTTTCTATAAATTAAAATAAGTAAAGACCGAAGACCGAAGACCGAAGTATGTTTAAGGACTATAGTAATAACTTCCAGTCTCCAGTCTCCAGTCTCCTGTTTCCTGTCTCCTGTCTCCCGAATACCGACCAACAGATTTTTATTTTATCGGATTTCATTCGAAACCTTTAAACCTATGAATTTTCAATGCATAGTTGTTTAATTCTTTTTCAAGTTACCTGCTTATGATAATTTTTTGACTTAATACTTTGTTTTTTTCAACCAGGCTTAGTATGTATAAACCGTTTTGCAGGCTAATTGCATTAATAGAGGTCAGGGTGTTTCCATTGGTTTGACCACGTAATACAACCTGTCCAGGCATATTTGTTACCATAATTTCGGCATTTAAAGCCTGTTGCGTTGTGATATTGATGTTTCCATCTGTAAAAAACACGCTGAAGGTTTCCTTAGTCGGGGAATCCGGAACAGAAGTGGCATCCTTAAAATGTAAAATAAAGCGATTAGTTACATCGCCGGCATCGGAAGTAAAGGTATAGACAGGATTATCATTTAAATTCTGCGTGGTACCTGTTATCAGGTCTTCAAGTAATATGTATGTTGATGAAGGAAAACTGCTGACGCCTTCGGCTGAAAACAGGAATGTACCTGCTGTGCCTGGAATAAAGGCTACCGGAACGTTTACATATTTTTGAGCAATAGGGAGCGTATTTATTGCAAGCTGGGAGCCGTCAGTAGTCAAAGTATAGAGTTCGGGTATCAGACTGTTGTAGCTGAAAAGTTTGTACGCATCACATGCACCGTCAAAATTTTCAGTGGCCTGATCATAAAAGCAAACACGGGAATCATCGCGTGATCCATTCCCTTCGACCGAAAGGTTGAGTACATTTTCAGTGAGAAGGCTGCTTTTATAATAAAGATTTAAATTTTCGTGCAACCTGTCAGAATTTTTGAAAGTGACGGTTTTCGTTCCGCTGGTTCTGGCATGTACCATAAACCCCTGCATAGCTGGTATGTATCTTGAGCCACCGTCAGTCGATGACCCTATTCCACCAGTTAAAGGCACATAATATTTGTATCTGGGCGAATCATTTTCGTAGTAATACAAAGCCTCATCTATGCCATCGCCTTTAGATACCAGTTCCCAGTCAATTGCCGAAGGAAAAGGGTTCCCAAGGAGGTTCCATCCACCTCCTGTACTTGTACAGTTAATGGATATGTTTCCTGTAAAAGGTTTTCCTGTAAAATTCTTTGTTTTGGCAGGTGAAGGATATGCAATAAGGTAACCCTTTCCGGTAACAAAAGCACCGTTTCCGGTTCCGAAAGCAGTATTCCAGGTGTACGGGAAATTTGCTCCCTGTTTGGTATTAATCCATTGATTGGCTGTCTCGCTCCACATATAAAAATCATCTGTATTATTTGTCATATTCTGGAACTCGGGCATAATAGTCTGGTTGGTCCCAACTGGTGAAGAAAGAAAATGGAACCGGTTGTCAGAAGCGTTTTGTGTCGTGTATGGAGTAAGAAAACGTTCTATTCTGGCAGTACCCGGGCCTTCGATTTGTCCGTTATCAATAAATGAACCTGTTCCACTCGCATCACTTTTTATTACAAGGCCTGAACTTGAGTTGTTTGTAAAAGTACCGTTGACTGTTAGTGCTTTCCCTGGATTTATGGTTAATTTTTTACCGCTGTTTATAACCAATGAATTACTAACGGTTGTTAGTCCGGAAGCAGCCGTTGTTGTGAGAGAAACGTCGCTGCCATCGATTGTAAGATTATAGAACGTAGTGGATGAAGAACCGCCTATAGTCTGCTCTGTTCCGTTAAAAAGAACGGTATGAGTACCCGCTGTAAATGTTCCTCCGTTATTCGTCCAGTTACCACTCACGGTTAAACCGATGCCATTGTTTAGGGTTAGGGTAGTACCGTTGTTGATAGTTATGTTGTGGCATGTCGCAGATGCAGTGATTACAGGCTGGTTTCCCCCAGGCAAAATTGTTACATTTGTTTCAGCAGTCGGAACTCCTCCACACCAGTTTGAATCCGTGTTCCAATCAGTTGTAGATCCGAGCCAGGTGCCGGTTGTTGAAATCTCTACTGAGGCATTCGTAGAATATGCCGATGTACATGAACCACTGCTAACAATAGCCCTGTAAAAAGTACTTGAAGTGAGAGCAGGAGTTGTATAAGTGGCTTGTGTAACGCCACTTCCTCCAATTACATTTAACCACCCGGTAACTCCATCCGTTGATTGCTGCCATTGAACAGAACCTCCGTAACCAATTAAATTTATTGTTGCATTGTATCCATAGCAAACTGAAGATGATACGGCTGATGCAACACCGCCGGTTGATCTTAACATGGTCTGTTGGCCACTCCCATTATTGGGGGTACCTTCAACCACATCATTATCCGCAGTTATGTTACCGGGTAATGTTTTACTGACAGTTATATAATGATTGTTAACAGCTGCTGAAGCAACATCCATGACTATCCAGAAATAGATTTCATCATTATTTTTTAATTTGATTGCACTAAAGGCTCCGAATTCCTGAATGGCTGCGTTCGAAGGATTGTTAATTGTACTTAGAAATGATGGGGTGACAAAGGTGGCAGCAGCGGTAGAGTATAATCTGAAACTACTTATATCTCCTGATGTATATGTTCCTGTATTGGAAAAACTGATAGCGGTAACATTCCCGCCTTTACCTGAACCTTTAAGGCTGAAGCTGTGAATAATAACGGAGTTGGTTCCGGCACAGATATCGGCTGCCGGCTGTGAATTACTCTTAATTATTATTTCATTTTTAGCGATTACCAAATTATTAAAAGAACATCCTGCAACCAAAAACATAAGTAAGACGCGGGTAAGATTTCGGCCGGAATTAGTCGGATTTGCGAAACATAGCAAGCTTGAAATTTTGAAGTTTTTAACGTCGGATTGTTTTGTGAAGGATAAAAGTTGTTTGAGTAAAAATATCATATGTGTCATGTATCAGATGCGGTTAGTTTTTGGGTTAGTTTCAACAAGTATATAAGCTGATTGAATTGCTGGGGTAATATGATTTTCGCCCGTCAAAGTGCCCAAAAGGTCTTTTTCAGGTGTTTTTTTTAAAGAAAGAAGGTGATTTAAGTCAATGCCGGGTAAAGCTTCTGTTAAGCTTAAATAAATGCTTCCTGAATGGAAAGCTGTGAGACAAAAAGTGGAAAGTTTGCTAATGAAGTGATTTACTTCAAAAGAACAAAAGTAAAAAGGAGATAATAAATTGATAAGTGGAAATTTTTTAGTCATACAAGGTAGTCCTTCAATCAGCGGAATAGTTAAAATCTAGTGATTCCGATTTTTGATTTATTTATGCTTATTCGCTATAATAATGCCAATCTGTCGTTCAAGGAAAATATAGATGTAAGATTGCTATCAATCGATTAGATAATATAATGTAAAAATTAAGGAATCAGTCATTTACATACACTAAACCCAGAGGTTTACATGTAACCGAATAAGTTGACCAAAAGCGAAAAAAATTCCTTTATGGGACACTGCGCGTGTTTATGGGACACGATATCCAAAAAGTAATACCAATGTGAATTATATAATAGGCCAAAGGCCGTTTTAAAATTTTACAGTGGTAAATACCGATCAGAAATTCGTTTAGTTCAATATTGGACTATTATGAATTTCATATCGGTATAAAAGGCATGAAAAAGGTGAGTTTGGGCTTAAAGGGAATGGCTAAATAGCAAGAAAGCCGGGTTTCCCCGGCTCTCCTGTAATTTTTGATTAATAATTAATTCATTATAACAGCCTTTTTTACAATGCTGTTGGCCTTGTTCCGTAAGGCAACCATATATATTCCCGATGGAGATCCACTCAGATCGACACGGGAAGTATAAGTACCGCTGATCGTAACATTTTCCTGTTTCCAGACTAATGCGCCGAGGTTATTATAGATTTCGATGGAGTATTCTTCTGTATTCAGGTTTCTGATAAACAGGTTGAATTGCCCGTTGCTTGGATTTGGATAAATCTCCAAAGTTCTGCTTAGATTAACATCACGAACAGAAACCGGAAGTACAAGAATGGAATTGGATGGTTCCGAACTGCAGCCACTAAGAGTAACCACTACTGAATACGTGCCGGTGTAAACCGCTACGTGTTGTTGACCGGTTGCACCTGGAATTGTAACACCATCCAGGTACCATTGATTACCTGAAGTGGCACTGCTGGTTAAGGTGTCACCATTCTGTGAAATTACCGGTGTGGCAGGGATCGGGTTCACAACGACATTGAATCCGGGTGAACCTGCACCTGTTCCACAATCATTAACCCCACTAACTCTCATTATACCTGATGTTGCTGTTAATGCATAGCTAACGGTTATAGAGTTTGTTCCTTCGCCGGAAGATATTACAGCACCGGTTGAAGGTAAAGTCCAATTATAATGTATAGCATTAGCTATTGCAGGAACCGAGTAAGCAACATTCAGCGTTCCGGCACAAACCGTTGAGGTTCCGGTTATCGTTCCGGCCGCTGCAGGTTTTGGATCAACCATTACATTGTAAACAGTGGGCTCAATGGAACCACATCCAAGGTTGTTAGTGAAGTCAACACTTACAGTCTGGTTGCCGTTACCGGTCCAGTTTACACTAATTGAATTACTGCCGGCTCCGGAAGTTATTGTACCACCTGGTGAAACAACCCAGCTGTAATTACTGTTATTGGGCTGTGTGGTATAGGTTACCCCTGTGGCTCCTTCGCACACTTCGTTATCACCGGTAATAAGCGGAGCGGGTACCGATAAAACTGTTACGCTCAATGATGCAGGTGTAGTTGCACTACATCCTGATGTGTTGGCATAGTTGGCCGTAATACTCCTGGTGCCGGCTGTAGCCCAGGTTACAGTTACCTCGTTCGTATTAAGGCCCGAAGTAATAGTGCCCCCATACGAAACTGTCCATACATAATTGCTGTAACCAGCGTCAGTGGTATATATAACTCCTGTTGTACCTGCGCACAATTCAGTTGACCCTGCAAGGGATGGTGATGGAATAGTATTAACTGTTACATTTAATGTTGTTGCTGCGGGTGCAGTGCAACCTCCGGCATTTGTATAATTAACTGTAACTGTTTTGGGCCCTAAGGTGTTCCAGGTTACTGTAATTGCATTTGTGCCATCACCGGCAGTGATCAGGCCTCCTGCTGAAACAGTCCAGGTATATGAGGTCATGCCGGATTCGGTAGTGTAAATATTATTTGTAGCAGTAACACAGGCAGTGGGTGATCCAATGATTACAGGAACAGGCAGGGCGCTGACTGTTACAGGAAGAGATGAAGGCATCCCGTCACCGCAGGCGCTTGTTCCATAAACGCTTATATCGCCGGAAGCTGCATTTGCGCCGAAATTGACTAAAATAATACTGGTTCCGGTACCACTTACTATGGTTGCGCCTGCAGGAACTGTCCATACATAGCTGGTTGCCAGGTTAATAGTCCCAACACTATAGGTAACTCCGGATGCTGTCTGGCAAACCATGGCAGGACCTGAGATTATACCTGCAGGATCAGGTGCGATACAGTTTGTTGAAAACGACATATCGTCACCATAGGTTGTCCCTGTTGCATTCACAGCAACAGCCCTGTAATGATAGGTACTGTTAATTATCAGACCGCTGATAGCCACCGAAACAGGGGTATTCGTAAATCCTGTAACGGTATTGGGTACTGCATTTTCGATGGTGCCATAGGCCGTGGTAAATCCATATTCAAATGTTACTGTTGCTGTTTGATTGTTGGCATTTACTAAGCCGTTTAACGTTGCATTTGTAGCTCCTAAAGCAGTAGCAGCCTCGGTAACAACGGTTGGCGCCATGGCTGAAGTTGTAAAAGTCAGGTCGCCGCCATTGGCAGTGCCTGCGGTATTCACACCAACAACCCTGAAATGATAAGTTGTATTTGGCTCTAATCCGCCCAATGTATACGAAACTGCAGTATTAGTGGTACCGGTTACTGTGCCGGGAACCGCATTTACAATAGTTCCGTAGCTCAGGGTGGTACCGTACTCGAAAGTAATTGCTGTGCTGGCGTTGTTTGCATTCACGGTTCCGTTTAATGTAGCTGCAGATTGAGTAACCAGCGTAGCTGCATCGGTTACCACTGTCGGAAGCACCGCTGATGTGGTAAAGGTTAAGTCGTTTCCGTTGGCAGTACCTGCAATATTGATACCCACAACCCTGAAATGATAGGTCGTATTTGGAGTTAATCCGCCAAGTAAATAAGAAACAGCCGTGCCTGAAGTTCCTGTAACCGGGCTGGGTATGGCTGTTACGATGGTTCCGTAAGCAAGGGTTGTTCCGTATTCGAAAGTAACAACTGTACTTGAGTTATTTGCATTAACTGTGCCATTTAAGGTAGCACCGGTTCCGGTAACGGCAGTTGCAGCATCGGTTATAACCGAGGGAAGAACGGCAAGAGTTGTAAATGTAAAATCATTTCCGTAAGATGTTGTAATACTACTGCTGGCATAGGCCCTGAAATGATAGGTTGTAGCCGGTATTAATCCTGACAGAAGACTTGAAAATATACCTGTTGTTCCGGGTTCAGTGGTTTTGGAGCCTGTAATATCAGGATTTGCCATTGTGCCGAAGCAGATACCCCGGGCCGTGAAAGCAGCACATCCAGCATCAGTTACATTACCCTCACAGGTAGCAGAACTTCCCGTAACAAGGGTTGCAGGACTGTTTGTAGTCACTGCGGGAGGCGTGTTGACACCGCTTCCGGTTGCAGCAACATTTATTGCAGGTGCTCCGCCGCCGGCAACAGCAATAAAACCGTTGTACGATTGAACCAGCGTTGGGTTGAATTGTACATAAACCGTGGAGGTGAAAGCTCCTCCTGTTTGAGGCAGGCTTAAAATTGAAGTATAGGTGCCACCGGCGGTTGTTGAATATGCGAATCCGGCAAGAGCGCCGATTGCAACATCATCAGTTGAAAGGTCCGAACCTGTAACAGTAAATGACGAAGGTCCGGCTGTGGTATTGATACACACATTACCGAAATCGCTCAACAGGCCTGCACTCAATACCGGGTTAATAACTGTCCCGCTGCATGTAACAGTATTCGTTACAGCTCCTGTTGATGTGATGTTGATCACTTCGCCGTTGTAGGTGCCTGCTGCTAATCCGGTTTTTAACCTTACATAAATAGTAGTGCTGGCAACGGTTCCGGCTGTCTGAGGTAGGGTGATTGGTGTTGTGTACCCTGCGCCTGAGGTAGTCGAAATTTCATAGTCGGCGGTGGCAGAAATACTGATATCATTAGTTAAATCAGTTCCTGATACTGTGAAAGTTTGTTCAGCCGAAGGGCCGGAACCTTGTATGTAACCAAAACCGTTCAGTACCAAAGGCGACGAAGTGATGGTTGGAGGAGGGATGTAACTTGCAAGAGCGAAATCGCTGAAACTGGTCAGTCCTGAAGCAGTATAGGCTGGAGGCGCACCCGTAGTCGTGTTTACAGAAATGGCACCAGCGTCATTTTTCAGAATAACTGGTGTGGCTGCGGGTGTAAACCCGGTTCCGTCGAGAGTAATATCATAACTAAATACAGTAGCTCCGGTTTGTGTTAGTGTCCAGAAACGATCAGTAAAGAGTGTGGCACCGAGGGGGAGTGTTCCGGTAAGAGCCGACTCGGTTTGCCCGGCGGTAACCGTGCTCGGAGCATCCAGGGCTGTATAGTTTAATGTCACAGGACGAAAGTTTCCGCTTTTGCCAATCGGGAAATATTTTGAAGCAGCAACGGCAAACGGGAGTGCCAGTTTTCCATCAACATGCGCAGTAGCTGATCCGCCGGTAATATTACCATTTACGGTTAGCGTATTTACTCCGGTGGTGATAATACCATCTGTAAGTGTGAGATTGTTAAGCGTTGCAGGGCTGCTCAGCATGATACCTGCCAGGTTAGCGACATTTATAGTGCTGTTAACCCCGAAGGATAATGTACCACCGTTACTGATAATTTGTAAAGTTGTTCCGTTCAGGTTAACGGTTCCGGCTGAGGAAGGCGTAAAATTAAGTGCACCGCCCGGAGCAATTGTAACGTTGCCTTTTATTGAATGACCAGGTGTACCTGTCATCCCGAAATTCAGGGTGCCGTTTGTAACCGTCAGATTATCAATAGAAACAGCTGCACCACCTGAGGTATTCAGGTTTGCGCCTACAAAATCTATTTCCAGATCAGCATAGGTTCTGCCTGAAAGAGAAGGTGTTAAATTAGCATTTATTTTATAAAGACTTCCTGTCTGGAAAACGACAACACTATTGGGTTGGATTGCAGCGAAAGGATTACTTCCTGCCTGACCAATATAGGTTGAACCGGATGCAAATACAACCGAATTCAGGTTGGAATTACCAAAAGCATTGCTGCTGAAAAATGGGCCGGCTGTAAAAGTTGCACCCGTGTTAAATATAATCGCACCTGCATCAACAGCTGTGAGTTTGTGGGCAGTAGAGGCAGTGGATGAAAAAGTCATATTCCCGCTGATACTCGCTGATGTACCGGTTATCAGATTGATGTTGACAGCATTTATAGCATTCAGGTTCAATACACTCCCGGCCGGGATATCCAAATCCGTCCCGATTGATCCTGCAATGGTGAGTGTAACTGCTGCAGCACTGTGGAGATTTACTGTTGTATTGTTCGAAAGTAAAAGTTGTCCGATAGTTTCAGCTTGCAGGTCAGTTACGGTTTTAGTGGTTCCATCGTTGAACTGAAGGATGTCGGTTGCAGCGGTTGCAGTTCGCGTTGGAATCCAGTTTGAGGGAATATTCCAGGCTCCGTTATCAACACCCTGCCAGGTATAAACTGTGGTAGGAGGGGCATCGGTAGTAGCTGTTGCTGAAGGAATTATGAGATCCGTATAATAATTATACGTTGTTGTATTCAGTCCGCTGTAATTGAAAGGAATAATTGTGAAAGAATACTGTGTTGAAGGAGTTAACCCGATTACTGATCCGGCAAGGGCTGTACCCGGGGTAATAATAGCTGCCACTGTTCCGTCACCTATACTACTGCCGATTGAATATGCTGTGGCATCTGAAGGAAGTCCGGTAGGAGCCGTGCTCCCGGTTGACTGGAGAACGAGATACCCATATGAGCCGTTGGAAGGAGTCAACCAGCTCAGGTCGATACTTGTTGTTCCTGATGCTACTGCTGCAAAACCTGTAACATGGTTAGTCGGTTCCGTCGACAGGGTGTAGAATGAGCCTTCTTCCGAAAGGCTGCTACCAACTGCATTGGTTGCGTAAGCCTTAAAAAATATCTGCACACCGGATGGCATCCCCGTCCTCAAATGCGCGAAAGATCCTGTAGCTGTACCACCTTCTGAAAGAGGATTATCTAAAATCGTTACACCCGTAACGTCTTTCCATACAGTTCCCCTGTAAGTGATTACTGATCCTCCGTCGTTAGTAATTTCACCGCCAAGGATCGCTTGGCTGCTTCCGATAGAAGTTGCTGCCGGCGAAGTAACAACAGGGGCTGAAGGCGCCAGGGTACTTATCGAGATTAACACCGGTGCAGTCTGTAAAACAGGAGTAACATCCTCTGCAACAAAGTATACATCATAAGCTGTGGATACTGCAAGTCCTGCAACAACTGCTGTATATTCAGTGTTTCCTGCCGCGCATGCAACAGTACCCTTAAGGTTAGCTGCCAACGGAGTGCCTGAAGCATCCTGGCCGGCTTTAACCTGGGCTGATGAAGGAGCTGCCGCGCCTGATGGAAGTACTACAAAATAAGCAGTGCCGGGTGAATCAATATTAACTTTAGCTCCAAAAGTGGTGGCTGACGGAATTTCTGCTTTTGGCCAACCTGTGGTCCATGACGGCGCTACGGACAAAACCCCCGAAACACTTGTTGTACCGTTCCAGAAACCACCTAAGCCTCCGTAAACATAGGGGGCTGATCCTAACTGGAACCGGCTTGCATAGTAATAGATTCCTGGCACTGTTATAGAAGTGCCTATGTTAGCAGTATACTCATCGTTATTACCAATATCGGTATTGTAGGTAGCGGGCACCCAGTCAGTCCATGTACCTGGGTCAGTATCGGTGTTGCTGTAACCTATCCAGGCATTAATGCCGGCACCTTGTCCGGCAGGTTCGGTTACACCGGACTTATACACCTGGGCATACACATCGTATATACTGTTTGTGGAAATTGTTCCATTCGGAGGCCATTGCAGGTTTGCCCAATCAATTTGTGGCACGGAATTAACAGTAAGTATGCCTGATACATTGGTGGTTCCATTCCAGAATCCACTATTATATCCACCATAAACATAAGGAGCTGTTCCGAACTGAAAGCGGCTGGCATAATAATATGTTCCGGTTGTGGATATTGCAGTACCAAGGTTGGCAAAATATTCGTCATTACCACCTGTAACCAAAGCATTATATGTTGCAGGCACCCAGTCAGTCCAGGTACCGGGGTCAGTGTCGGTGTTACTGTATCCTATCCAGCAGGTAATGCCGGCTCCCTGGTTAGCGTTATCGGTAATACCGGGTTCATATACCTGGGCATACACCGTGAAATCGCTACCCAGGCTAATATTTCCGTTAGGCGGCCATTGCAGGTTAGCCCAGTCAATCTGGGGATCAACGGTTCCGCTGCATTGAACGCTTGCATCTGTTGCGCCTGTTGAAGCAAGTGTTATATTTTCAAGGTTATAGGAGCCTGCCCCTAATCCGGCTTTCAGCCTGGTATAAATGGTTGTATTGGCAACTGTTCCGGCTGTTTGTGTAAGTGTAACCGGACTTGTTGCTACAAATGCTACGCCCGTTCCTGTAGAAATTTCATAGTCGGCTGAAGCGGTAATGTTAATGTTATTGGTAAGATAAGTGCCTGTAACAGAAAAAGTTTGTTCTGATGAAGGACCAAAGCCTTCAATATAGGTAAACCCTGTAAGGGTAGTGGGCAAAACAGTCAGTGTAGGGCCAACAAGATCGGCCCAACTTGTACCTACCCGTATACCATCAATCAATAAATTTTCGGAGGCATTAAACTGACGTATTGCTATGGCGCCCGGATCGATATCACTTATACCTACATCAGTTAAAGGACCAACTGTTGGAACGGCCGGTTCTGTTAAAGGAAATGAAGTGTCGAAAATATACATGCTCATTATATCATTGAGTATGCCACTGACGATCTCGTATTTGATAACAATTAAATAAGTAGTTCCCAGCGTAAAAGTCGAACTTGCATAGGTGCCGGTATTGCTTCCAAGGCTGACGCCAAAATGGTTCGTAGCATCCATAAATACTTTGCCCCTGAATGTTGAAACAGTAGGGTTGGTGCTAAAATGAAAAAAATACCCTGCTGCTACATTTGTGACATTTACCATAAAGGAAGCATATACCGTTCCTGAACTCTGGGAAGTGAATGTCTTATTGTCATCTTCACCGGTATTGTCAACAAGAGCTGCATTCCCGATTCCTGAGTCAATATAACCCGGAAATGTCAATCCTCCGTTGTTAACCGTAATTGGCTGGGTTCCTGAACCTGAATGTGCAATCCATCCGTGATCAGTCAGAAGATCTCCTGCGGTATAATTAAAGTTTTCGTCCAGCAAAGGTGTCTGCCCCCATCCGACCTGGCGGACTCCAAATAGTAAAACAGCCATAATAAATATGGCAATAAGAGTAGATTTTTTCATTGGTTTATAATTTTGGTTTTTCGTATAAATAATTTTAAGGCGAATATACAAAAAAAGTACCATTTTCTTACATATTGAAAGAGTGCTTTTTAATTCTCAAACTAATAAACATTCTATTTTTGAAATTAAATTTCGGGCGAACCACAAAAATAAAAGAACACATAGTATAAATATACATATAAAAATACAAAGACTTGTTTTGGAATTAGTTGTGCCTAATCCAATTGGGAATTTAATAATATATATAAATGTCAATAACCGGAAATAAGAATAATTGATTAAGAATCAGGATTTCTAAGGAATTAGAACCTGAAAGGATGAAATAAAAAAGAGGGCTCAGTATCGGCCCTCTTTATAATTATATACCTTTTTTATGAACTGACTTAGAGCGGAATATTCCCGTGTTTTTTTGGGGGATTGGTTTTGCGTTTATTCTGGGTCATTTCGAGAGCCTGTATCAGCTTGAAACGTGTCTGATGTGGATAAATGATCTCATCGATATAACCCTGCTCGGCTGCTTTATATGGATTGGCAAAGGTTTCGCGGTAATCGTCCACAGCCTTTTTGCGGGTTTCATCGTCTAACTTATCGCGATGGATAATGCTTACAGCCCCGTCAGCACCCATAACGGCAATTTCTGCCGACGGATAAGCAAAATTGATATCAGCCCCGATGTGTTTACTACTCATAACATCATAGGCTCCGCCATAGGCTTTGCGGGTAATAAGGGTAATTTTCGGGACGGTAGCTTCAGCAAATGCATATAAAAGTTTTGCGCCATGTTTGATAATACCACCAAATTCCTGGTTTGTACCCGGTAAAAATCCCGGAACATCCACCAGGGTGATCAGCGGAATATTGAATGCATCGCAGAACCGAACAAATCGTGCTGCTTTAATGGATGAATTAATATCAAGTACACCGGCAAGGGCCTGTGGCTGGTTAGCTACAATACCTATACTTCGACCGCCCAGACGGGCAAAACCAATAATGATATTCTGAGCATACAGAGGCTGAACTTCGAAAAAGTTATGGTTATCGACCATATCTTTTATCAGCTCTTTCATGTCGTACGGCTTGTTGGGATCTTCAGGAATAAGCGTGTCGAGTTTTATATCGCTTCGGTTGATATCGTCGGTGGTGGGTTTGAACGGTGCATCTTCCATATTGTTCGATGGCAGATAACTCATCAGTTCGCGTACCATCATCATTGCGTGTTCGTCGTCGTTGGCCGTAAAATGAGCCACCCCGCTTTTGCTGTTATGTGTTAAGGAACCCCCGAGTTCTTCTTTTGTTACTTCTTCGTGGGTAACGGTTTTAATTACATCGGGACCGGTAACGAACATATAGCTTGAACCTTCCACCATGATGATGAAGTCGGTAATGGCCGGTGAATATACAGCTCCTCCTGCACAAGGGCCTAATATGGCTGATATCTGCGGGACAACACCTGAACTCATTACGTTGCGGTAGAAAATATCAGCATATCCGGCAAGGCTTTCAACGCCTTCCTGTATACGGGCTCCTCCAGAGTCGTTGAGACCGATAAGAGGAGCGCCCATTTTCACAGCCAGATCCATGATTTTTACAATTTTATCAGCATTGGCGCGGCTCATAGTCCCACCGAAAACGGTGAAATCCTGTGCAAATACATACATCAGGCGGCCGTCAATTTTACCATAACCAGTAACTACACCATCTCCGGGGATCAGGTTTTTTTCCATACCGAAATCGCGCGAACGGTGAACCACAAACTTATCGAGTTCAACAAAAGTACCCGGGTCAAGTAAGTCGGTAAGACGCTCGCGGGCTGTTTTTCTTTTAGCCTGGTGCTGACGGTCAATACGATCCTGTCCTCCACCAAGTTCAACAATACGGTTTTTTTCTTCCAGTTTTTTGAATTTTTCTATCTGACTCGACATCTTCGGAATGATTTCTGAATTTTTAATAGTTTGCTGACTTAGTTTTCAACGTCTTCAATTACTACCAATAGCTGATTGCCATCAACAGTATCGCCTTCATTTACAGGTATTTCACTTACAATACCTGCTTTTGTGGCTTTGAATTCGCTTTCCATTTTCATGGCCGAAACAATAATTACTGTTTGACCCACTTCAACAGTATCTCCTACAGCGACAAGAATTTTAACAATTTTTCCAGGCATGGGAGATCGGATAATGTTGCTGGTTTGGCTACCACTCACGGTGTCGCGGCTACGGATATACCTTGCTTCGGCATCAACCACTTCAATTTCACTGGAAAAATAAAAAGTATTAACCGTATAATGCTTGGGTTCACGACCGGGTACAATTTCGATATTGTAGGATCTGCCTTTGTAAAGAATCGAATATTCAGCAGGCCCGACTTTTACCAGATCGATGTCAAATATTTCATCATCTACAGCGATGGTATGTATGTTTCCATCGCGGCTGATTTCTTTCAGGATTGCCGTGCGGCCTTCTAATTTTAATTCAAGTTCCATTCGATTGCAGTTGAAATGCTTTTCAGACTATCTTGTTTATTATATTTTCAATTCGTTATTTTGAACGGGACAAGCATATAGGATTTAAGGCTTTAAGGCTTTGTAAATACATCCCCCATCACCCTTTACTCAATATTTTCTTTCCTTGTCACGTTGTCCCCTATACTGCTGTCTACTTAAATTCTCCAGGCTGCAAGTCTTCGGCCAAACTGCTTCCAATCGCTGCCGTGCCGTGCTGATGCCGGGGTCATAGTTTGTTCTATGTCACGGAGTTGTGAGGTGTATTCAACAAAAGCAGCGATGAACGCCAGGTTTTCGCAGTCGGAGGCACATTCTGTTTCTGCCATAAGAAACTTCATGTTATCCTCAATAAAATGGGTGTTGTACCCACCTTTGCGGAATTCAGGTGCATCCATAATCCGTTCCAGGAATTTAATTGAAGTTTTTACTCCGCTGATCTTGTATTCGTAAAGAGCACGACGCATCCTTTCGATAGCCTCAGCCCGTGTTTTCCCCCAAACAATCAGTTTACTGATCATAGGATCATAATAGATAGGAATTGTATACCCTTCGTAAACATAACCGTCGCAGCGTACACCCAATCCCAGGGGTTCGGTGATATGCGTGATAGTACCCGGATTAGGCATAAAGTTATTATCTGTGTCTTCAGCATATATACGGCATTCGATGGCATGGCCATTTTGGTGCAGATCTTCCTGTTTGAATGGCAAAGGGTTTCCTTCGGCTATGCGTATTTGTTCTTTAACCAGGTCGACTCCCACTACACGCTCAGTAATAGGATGCTCCACCTGAAGACGCGTATTCATTTCGAGGAAATAATAATTGAGGTTATCATCCATAATAAACTCAATAGTTCCGGCTCCCTCATAATTTGCTGCTTTGGCGGCGGCCACGGCATGAGCACCCATCTCGGCACGAACCGAAGGAGTCATGATAGGGGATGGGGTTTCTTCAACAACTTTCTGATGACGGCGTTGAACAGAACATTCCCGTTCGAAAAGATGAATTGTATTGCCTTGCGTGTCAGCAAGTATTTGAAATTCGATATGATGTGGTGAGTCAATATATTTTTCAATATAAACAGCATCATTTCCAAATGCGGTTTTGGCTTCGGAACGCGCACCACGCAAAGAACTCAGGATCTGAGATTCTTCTTTTACAAGGCGCATACCTTTGCCTCCCCCGCCTGCAGATGCTTTAATCATAACAGGGAGCCCTATCCGAAGGATGGTTTCAAGAGCTTCGTCTTCGCTGGTAACCGCGTCGGTGGTTCCGGGTACTACCGGAACGCCGGCTTTGATCATTGTGCGGCGGGCAGTAATTTTATCCCCCATACCCCGAATAGCCTCCGGCGAAGGGCCAATAAATATAATGCCTTCCTCCTGGCAACGGCGCGAAAATTCGGCATTCTCCGAGAGGAAGCCATAACCTGGATGAATAGCATCAGCGCCGGATAGTTTTGCAATTTCCAGAATTTTGTCGATTTTCAGATAACTCTCGTTAGAAGGGGAAGCCCCGATATGAAAAGCTTCTCCGGCATATCTTACATGCATGGCAGTACGGTCGGCATCAGAAAAAACGGCTACGGTATGTATGCCCATTTCGCGGCATGAACGGATAATGCGTACTGCTATTTCGCCACGGTTGGCTATCAGTACTTTTTTAATTGGTTTTCGCTCCATTTATATACTTCGATGTTACGATTATTAAAACCTGATACAGAAGCTATTTACATTAACAACATACATATAAGCTATGTTGTTCAGTTTATAGTCTGACCGGCTGCAAATATAGCTAAAGTTTTAATATATGAAAGTACATATATATATATGAATGTTTTTTTACTAAGTATAGAAAAAACCCTGGATTATTTTTCACAACCAGGGTTAATTATAACAAATACTACTCTTGACTTCTTATTTATCGGATCAGTGTGATTGTGCCGGTGTTACCGCTTGTCATGCCTTTTCGGATTCCTACATCGTCATTATACCAGATGGATCCATCACTGAATATGGCAGTGATCTTCCATACATAAATATCCTCCTTGCATGGGCTTTCATTATGAGTTCCGTCCCAACCTTCAGCAGGAGCACCTTTTTCAGTCAACTTATCGGAATGCCATAAAAGGTTACCCCAGCGATCATAAACATCAGCCCGGTAGTAAGACAGGTTTACACCAATTGGTTTCCATTGTCTTACGGATTGTATTGGTCCAACTGCGAGAGCATTAGGCACCCAAAGTCCTTTATACATCATTTTGTAAATTATTCCTGATGAGTCAACGCACCCATAGTTATTCTTAGCATACAACTGAATAAGGTAATCACCGTCTTCATTATAAGTAATCAGTGGTGAGGCTGCATTTGATGTTTCCCCGTTTCCGAAATCCCAGTAGTATTCATCTGCACCTAATGATCCATTTTCGAGCATTACCTGTCCCTGGACATTTTCATAGTTATCATTAACATTGAATACACTTAAAGGAGAAGGAACTACAGTTATTTTGTAGGTGATGCTATCGGAACAGTTATTTGAATCAGAAACTGCATGCAATATAGTATAAACGCCAAGGCTGTCAAAAGTAAAGATGGCATTTTGCCCGGCCATAGTACCTATAGTGTGTAATCCATCGCTGATCAGCCATCCTGAATGTACAAGTGGAGCCAGGTTTGGATCGGAATGATCAAAGAAGAGGGTTGAATGTCCCTGACAAGCTACACTGAAATTGAAATCAGCTTCAGGTGATCCGAACATTTTCACAACATGCGAAATGGTATCGGAGCATCCAAGGTTATTTGTGACACTAAGCTGAGCTTCAAATTCTCCTGACGTAGGATATGTATAGGATGGATTGCGTAATGCAGATGTGTCAGATATGATAGCAGTAACACCGAAATCCCAGTGATAATCCGCAATTGCCGTTCCATTCTGGTTTGTTAAATTAGTAAAAGTAGCCCTGTTGCCGGCACACGAACCTGATGAGGCAAAGTCGGCCAGAGGTGCAGCTGATATCGTAATGTTTCGGCTGACAATGTCAGTATATGGATTCCCGTTTATTATAGTAGTGACTTTTAGTGTAATCGTATAAATACCTGTCTGTGAAAATGAATGCATAATCACCGGCTTGTAAGTGTTATATATAGTGGGTTGAGTCGTGTCGCCCCAACTCCATTGCCATTCGGATATAGTTCCATTGCAGGCACTCTGATCGCTGAATGAAATCAGGTTGTTCTGGCATCCGGACAGGGTATTTGCAAATGCAGCAACAAGACATGGCTGGTATTCTACTGTTGTTATTTCTTCATCAGTACATCCGTTCTCATCTATAATGGTGAGTTTTACAGTAAACATTCCATTTGACGGGTATTTATGCGTGCTGGTGTTGTTCGGAGCAGCAAGTATTTCAGAAGTACCGTCGCCATAATTCCATAAATAAGATGTTATCAGGGAAGAAGTATCTATCGATGTGCTGGTAAAAGTAACTGTGCTGTCGCATTGCCCTGTAACATAGGTAAATGAAGCCACCGGCAGGGCTTTCACTTCAATGGTCCGGTTGCTTGTGGAAGAACATCCGAATTTATCCACTGCTGTAAGACTCACACTAAAGAACCCGGTTTTGGTGAAGGTATGCGAAGGCATTTGTTGTGTTGAATTGTTCGATGAACCGGATAGCGGATCA
>JBBRCH010000077.1:0-22789 GCA_038204995.1 Bacteroidales bacterium
TTTGGTGCTTTTCCATCAAGGGAAAAGGACAAAGAAAGGAACAATAAATTAAACTTAACCATTGATAAGAATTTGTGAATGCCACATAACAGAGTGATTTATTGCCAATATTTGAAATATAGCACCTCAATGTAAGAATTAGCCTTACGGGCAGAAATGGTAGCCGTTCGATTAAAAATTGACGATTTTGCGATTAACCGTAATCAAAAAATATTTAGAAAGCAGTTAAATAAAAAGTACGACGTACCAGCGGGAAAATAGTAAGTCATACCTCTTAAATTATGATTCCGCCAATTATATCTTCTTTAATTTAACAGTAAAGTGCCTGAGTATCTGCGCTTCCTCTTCGATTGCATAGCCTGTTTTGATCTGATGCCTGCGTTCGTAAACATTACCCATTGCAACCGCAACATAGTTCATATGATCGTTGGTATAGGTACGACGTGGAATGGCAAGCCTGAGCAATTCCAGTTCCGGATAACGGGTTTCACGGGTAAAAGGATCACGGTCGGCCATGATAGCCCCGATTTCTACCCCTCTTACACCCGCTTCAACGTACAATTCTACAGCCAGAGTCTGAGCTCTGAAATGTTCTTTTGGCAAATGAGCTAATACCTTGCTGGCATCCACAAAAATAGCATGTCCGCCATATGGTTGCTGAACAGGAACACCAAAACCGGTAAGTTTCTGACCCAGTATTGCAACTTGTCCGACTCTCGATTTCAGGTACTCAAATTCCGTAGCTTCGTACAAGCCCTGGGCAATTGCATTCAGGTCGCGGCCGGCAAGTCCTCCGTAGGTCAGGAAGCCTTCGAACATAATATTGAAAACCGAAGCCTGGCGGTAAAGTTCAGGATCGCGAAGGGCAATAAATCCACCAATATTAACTATAGCATCTTTCTTACTGCTCATAGTCATGCCATCAGCATAAGAAAACATTTCAGCTACTATTTCGCGTATGCTGCGATCCTTATGGCTATTTTCCCTTGTTTTAATAAAATATGCATTTTCGGCAAAACGCGCCGAGTCGAAAATTACCGGAACATGATATTTATCAGCTATTTGTTTAACGCTTTTAAGATTTGCCATTGAAACAGGTTGTCCACCTGAAGAATTGCAGGTAATAGTAACGATAATCATCGGCACCTGTTCGCGCGTATGACTTTTCAGTACATCCTCAAGTTTACCAAGATCAATATTCCCCTTAAAAGGATGATCGATGGTGGTATCAAAAGCTTCATCGATAGTACAATCAATAGCCTGAGCTTTGCGGAATTCAATATGACCCTTGGTTGTATCGAAATGTGAGTTTCCGGGAACTACATTCCCTTCTTTTACCAACACACTGAAAAGCACATTCTCAGCAGCCCGGCCCTGGTGAGTAGGAAGGAAATACTCGAATCCAAGCAGATCACTGATTGCTGATTTCAACTTATAATAGGATGAAGCTCCGGCATAACTTTCGTCGCCAAGCATCATTTCACTCCATTGTTTGTCACTCATAGCTCCGGTTCCCGAATCAGTAAGCAGGTCAATAAATACCTGGTCGCTCCGGAGGTTAAAAAGGTTGTAACCGGCTTCCTTTATCCATTGTTCGCGTTGTTCGCGTGTACTGCAACGGATGGATTCCACCATTTTTATTCTGTAAGGTTCTGCAAAAGGTAATTCCATTGTATCAAATTTTTAGAAAAATAAAATTAAAATATTGTATATCAACTACATAAAAAGAAACTCGAATTCATCGCGTCTCTTAATATTCCTGAAAATCCATTTTCTAAATACCAATAAGATTATAAAATGCATATTACCTTTATGTGAGATGTCAAATATACATTATTTTGTTACAAAACACGAAAAAGCGAACTTTGCAGAAAAATAATTCACCATGATCACTCAAGCGTTAAAATTTGCTGCTATGACAAAAACATTTCTTCACAGTGTATCATGTGTATTATTGCTAGTGGCAGTTTCTTCATGTGTTTCGGGCCAGGGATATAAAGGAGAGGAACTTAATACTTCCAGGATTTACCCTGCAGTTACCTGCAGTTCAGATACAAACCTGACTTATGCTTTGTTTTTACCTCCACAGTACAAAAAAGGGAACCCTTGTCCGTTGCTCATACTTTTCGATCCCCATGGCGATGGATTATTACCGGTAAATCTTTTCAGCAGTGAAGCTGGAAAAAACGCTTTCATTATTGCAGGATCAAATAATTCAAAAAACGGTATGCCGATTGATCAGACAACTGCTATTTCCCAAAAAATGATCGCAGAGCTTTCGGATAGGTTTTCTGTAAATAAAAAAGCCATTTATGTTGGTGGGTTTTCAGGTGGTTCGCGTGTTGCCGGGGCTTCAGCGATGAGCGAAGCAGGCATAGCAGGTGTGGTTGGCTGCGGTGCAGGATTGCCAAATACGAATAAAAATCCCGTGAGTACGTTCAGTTATCTTGCAGTTGTCGGCAATCAGGATTTTAACTTTACAGAAATGAAACAACTCGACGAATCTCTTGAAAATGCAGGTTATCAGCATCACCTGCTGGTTTTCGATGGTATTCACCAATGGCCGCCAAAAGAAATAGTTCCCGAAATATTCACCTGGCTCAGGTTCGATGCCATGCGAAGGCAAGCCATCCCCATCAACAGGACAGAGATCAATCATTTTATAGAACAAAACGACAAAACTGCTCTTTCCTTTACTGAAAAGAATAAATCATATCTGCAGCTGGACGTTTATAAAAAAATGCTGCACTACTTACAGGGACTGACTGATTTAACCCCCCTTCAGTCTGAAATTAACAGGTTATCAGTTGTAAAGGAAATTATTGAATACAACAAATCCCAATCCCAACTTTTTGAACTGGAGCAGCAACTTCAGCAGAAATATGCTCCTCAGGTCGAACTCAAAGACATAGAATGGTGGAAGAAGGAATCTGCCCAGCTAAGATCATTATCCCACAAGGCCGGAAGTTCTGAAACCAATCAGGTATATTCACGCTTGTTGGGATACCTGAGCCTTAATAGTTATATGTATTCAACCAACGCTTTGAAACAGGGAAACTTATCAGCAGCAGAAAAATATATCGAGATATACAGGCTTGTTGATCCTGATAATGCCGAACACCGCTACCTGGCTGCCAAAGTAGCTGCTTTAAATAACAATCCGGAAGCTGTATTCATAGCATTGAAACAGGCCTTTGATCTCGGGTTTAAGGATATCGGCCGTTTAAAATCAGATCCTGACTTTAAACCTTTTCATCAGGACGATAGGTTTATTAATCTCATTTCAGGGAAGTAAGAGTATATTTAAAAATCCTTTTGTTATTAGCCTTCTATTGTAGGGGAATATTTTTACTTTTTCTGTAACTCTTTCTTCTGTATACCGTCATATAAACAAATAACAAACCTGATCTTCACATCTGCGATACTTAACTATAAAATCCGATTACTCTATATATTATCACCTGCTGACGTACATTTACCTCAGAAGGTTTTTTTGTCGGTAAATACTTTTATAAATATTGAAAGATTTCAGTAATTGAATGCTGTATAGTGTATTTTTGCATGACCAACCTTCTACTATTCCGGCTAATCTTACAACCTGATATTTTCAATGGCCAACCGCATTTATGCCGATCGTAAAATTGTGATTATCACTACCTTTCTGGTTATAGGTTTTATATATCTTATCCGTTTATTTTATATACAGGTTATTGACAGGAGTTATACACTTTCTGCCAATAATAATGTGCTTCGTTATGTTACACAATTTCCTGCCCGTGGTCTGATTTACGACAGGAACGGGAAATTACTGGTTTACAATGAGGCCGTCTATGACCTGATGGTGATACCCCGACAGGTAAAAAATATAGATACAGCGGAGATATGCAGACTACTGGATATAAGTATTGAGGGGTTTAAAGAACGGATGAAAAAGGCCCGTGATTATTCTCCCATGCTGGCTTCAGCATTTGAAAAGCAGATTTCAAAAGAAACCTACGGCTATATTGAAGAGAAGCTTTACCGCTTCAGGGGATTCTTTGTGCAGCCTCGCACATTGCGTAAATATCCTATGTCGATAGGGGCTCATCTGCTAGGTTATATAGGGGAGGTTACCCCGGCACAAATCGAAAAAAGTTTGTATTATAAACAAGGTGACTATATTGGAATTAGTGGGATTGAACGTGCTTATGAAAAAGAAATGCGCGGTATTAAAGGCCTGAAAATACGTATGGTTGATGTATTTAACCGCGATGTGGGTAGCTTTGAAGAAGGTCGTTATGATACCGCTTCAGTAATGGGAAGCGATCTTTATACCGGAATCGATGCCGATTTACAGGAATATGGTGAAAAACTAATGGCAAATAAAAGGGGAAGCATTGTTGCCATCGAGCCCAGAACCGGAGAGATATTATGTTTCCTTTCGAGCCCCGGATATGATCCGAATCTTCTTGTGGGAAGAGTGCGTGGAAAGAATTTCGCTGTACTTAACAATAGCCCTGTAAAACCGTTGCTCAACCGCGCCATCATGGGGCAATATCCTCCTGGTTCGACTTTTAAAATGGCTAACGATATGGTGGGTTTGCAAATGGGAGTGATAACAAAGGATACGCGTTTTACATGCCAGGGGCCAGGTTCGTCGCCGATCAGGTGTACGCATAACCATGTTTCGCCGCTGGATGTTTATATGGCTATTCAACAGTCGTGCAATCCTTTTCACTGGCAGGTGTTCCGGGCTATTATGAATGATCCGGATTATAAGACTGTAAAAGAGCGTTATGATGTTTGGCGCAATCACCTTATGAGTATGGGATTTGGGCGGGTACTCAATACAGACCTTGCTTTTGAGTTGAAAGGGAACCTGCCCCCTTCAGAAGTATTTGACAAAATATACGGCAAAGGCAGCTGGAATGCCATGACAATTCGCTCACTGTCCATTGGTCAGGGAGAAATTCTTGCAACACCTTTACAACTCGTTAATTATGCTACACTTGTAGCCAACCGGGGATTCTTTTACCCACCTCATGTAGTGAGATCCGTAGGAAACGAAAAAAATAAAACCAGATTTTCTTCTCAAAAAAATATTCCCACAATCGACGTTGAATATGTTGATGTTGTGCGGGAAGGAATGATGGAGGTTTTTGAAGGATCGCACGGAACTGCCAGGGCATACAAGCTGGATAGTATACCAATGGCTGGTAAAACCGGAACTGCTGATAATCCTCATGGCAAACCGCACTCCAATTTTATCGCTTTTGCACCGATTGATAATCCACAAATAGCTATCTGTGTAATTGTAGAAAATGCAGGCTTTGGTTCTACCTATGCTGCACCTATTGCTACTCTGATGATTGAAAAATATATTACACGCAAAGTGAAACGTAAGGACCTTGAAGAACGGATGATAAATGCTAACCTGTTGAACAATTGAAAGAGCAAAAAGGGATTTTCCGCCATATCGACCGAACACTCGTGCTGCTCTACTTAGCACTGGTACTGATGGGTTGGGTTAGCATATATGCAGCCGTTTATAACGATGAGCATGCCAGTATTTTTGATTTATCACAATCATACGGCAAGCAGATGCTGTGGATTGCAACATCTCTGGTTTTAGGATTATTGGTCATACTTACAGATGCAAAATTTTTTAATGCTTTCGCCTATCCCATATATGGAGGAACAATTCTTCTTTTAGTTGTGGTATTATTTTTCGGCAATGAAATAGCCGGATCGAAATCGTGGTTCCAGATCGGAGGTTTTGCACTGCAACCAGCCGAATTTGCCAAGTTCGCTACTAACCTTGCATTGGCACATTTTCTCAGCGCTCTTGATTTTGATAGCCGGAAGCGAAAATCACAATTCATACCATTGATTATTCTAGCTTTACCTGCTTTGCTTATTCTTTTACAGAATGATACCGGGTCGGCTATTGTGTATGCATCACTGGCTCTGGTTTTGTACCGGCAGGGAATGCCTGGCAGTATTCTATTACTAGGTGTTGCGGTTGTTATTATGGTTATTATGGCTCTGCTTTTCAACCAGTATATAGTTGTTGCTGTTATAGGCGTATTGCTTGCAGGTTTTATTTTCTTTATAAGGCGAACCTGGCGAAATATCATGACCGTAATTGGAATATTTATTGTGGCTGCCTTGTTTGTTCTTAGTGTGGACTATGCTTTCGAGAACGTGCTGGAACAGCATCAGAAAACACGTATCAATGTTCTTTTAGGGAAACAAATAGATCTGAAAGGCGCAGGGTACAACGTAAACCAATCGAAGATTGCAATCGGTTCCGGAGGTTTCTGGGGGAAAGGCTTCCTGAACGGAACCCAGACCAAATTCAACTTCGTACCCGAACAGAGTACCGACTTCATTTTTTGTACGGTTGGCGAAGAATGGGGATTTGTTGGATCAACAATAGTTATACTTTTATTCCTTGCTTTGATTGTAAGGATTGTGCTTATGGCCGAGCGGCAACGTTCGGATTTCAGCCGGATATACGGATATGGCGTAGCATCCATTCTGTTTTTCCACTTCTTTGTAAATGTAGGCATGACTATCGGGCTAATGCCGGTTATAGGGATTCCATTGCCTTTTTTCAGCTACGGAGGCTCCTCTCTCTGGGCTTTCACCTTATTGCTTTTTATTTTTATCAAACAGGATTCAAACAGGTTGCAGTTGGTTTAGTTAGCATGAACCGATGTATATTCAAATGTTATAGGGCATGAGTTCCTCCCTGATTGCTGTGTTCAGAAAGACTTCAAACCTGTTTACTTCCTGGTAAATATCAAAATCTCTACCGGCAATATTCCTCAGATACATAGTAGGAAGAAGTTGTTATACCGATATGAAATTCGTAATAGTCCAATATTGAACTATACGAATTTCTGATCGGTATTTACCACTGTAGAATTTTAAGATGGCCATTGGCCTGTTATAAAATTCACATTGGTATTAAACACTTACGTTAAGAGGTGTTTAAATGGTTAACATCTTTTTTTATAATACAACCATTCTCAATTCGTTTCAAAAAAAAACCGCTCCATTTCTGAAGCGGTTTTCCCTAACTTTTTTCTGATTAATAGAACATTAAGCGGTTATCCTTTATGTCAGCCTTTTCCTGCAGAATGTTTGAAAGCATGCCTGCGCGGCCCTGGAAATAAAGAACCATTTGTTTTTTCTGGTTCTCATAATCAGTGGTTGCAGGAGCTTCTTTCATTTGATCGAGTATAAAAACATACACTCCCTGTTCACCCTGAACCGGTCCTGTTACCTGTCCTACCTTGGCCGAGAATATCTGGCCGGTAAGTTTTGGTTCGTGACCAAACTTAGGAATATTGGCACTTGTAAACGATACATCTACCGTGTCAATTTTAATGTTCGGGAAATCATTTATTAATGTATTTACATCTTTTAGTTTTGCAAACTGATTGTTAACCTTCTTCATGAGGAATTCAGCTTTCTTTTCGCGGATAACCATCGGCTTGATAGGATCTTTTAACACTTCGAGAGGAACGAAACCTTTTTCCACCTTATTTTTGAGTGCTGCAACAACATACGTCCCATCGATATCAAATACATTTGATACATTACCCTTATCAGTATCATTATTAAATGACCAACGTACAATTTCACGCGCCGTTTTAAGACCCGGCAAAGTATTATCAGTTTCAGAAAGTCTGTCTGTATTCCGGAGATTGTATCCTTTGTCTTTAACCGCCTTCTCGAATTTCTCAATGGTATTGTTGGACGCTGCAAATGTACTTGCCACGTTATACAAATCCTCTATGGTTTTGGTCCCTGCTTCCTGACTGAAGTCAACGCTTGCAACCTTAATTTTTGTTGAAGGATCTTTTTTACCGACGACTTTAATAATATGATAACCAAACTGGGTTTCAACCTTTTTAATATCTCCGACAGTGCCTGTTACAACAGCCTCATTAAATTCGGGAACCATTTTCCCATCAGCAAACCAACCCAGATCGCCCTTTTTTGTCTTGGCGACTTCATCGTCATTAAGAGTAGAAGCAATAGACTCGAAAGCAACGGGAGTCTTTTTAACCACGTTCAATATACTGTCAGCTAATTTTTCGGCTGCTTCGCGGGTACGGGTAGCGGTTTTAACCGGTGTACCGGCATATGAAATCAGTATATGGCTGGCTCTGAGAGAATCTGGTTTAGCCTGACGATCTATCACTTTAAATATACGGTACATTCCATTGTCATCAACAGGTTGTAACACCTGACCAACAGGTGCATTGAAAAGCATTGAATCAATCAATGGCGAGAAACTGCCTCGTTTAAGCCAGCTGCTGTCGTAACGGTTATCTGATGTTGAATTAACGAAACCGGCAACATCAGTAGCTACAACAAATTCATCATATGCTTTCTGAATATTCGCTTTTAACTGAATTAAGTCTTCATCCGACATTTTCGGTTCGAACAGAACATATTCCACGTCACATACAGGTTTATCCTGTTTGAACTTATATTTGTACTCGTTGTAATATTTTTCGAAATCGGCATCCGTAACCTTAACAAGGCTATCGGGAACCATCTGATAAGTCATACCAGCTATGCGAATCTGGGCCATAGCATTTGCTTCCATGTAGTTGCGTTTTGCAAATTCTGTAGGCACATAAAATGCTTTTGTTATCAAATCGTTGTATTTAGTCGAAAGCCTGTCACCTTTTATCGCCTTTTCCATGAGAAGGTAACGTTGTTTCATTTCAGGAGCTACAACTTCGGAATTATCGAGGTTTTGAAGGAAGTTGTTGACTGCTTTCTGGTCAAACTTACCAGTTTTGGGATCCGTAAAACTTTGAACAATATATTGGTGTGGATTTTTTCCCCTGATCAGGTCATCAAGTTCTTCAACCGAAACTGATACGCCAAGCATATCATATTGATTGTTCATTACAATCTCGTTTACTACCTGCTGCCATGTTTGCTGGCGGATCTGGTAATTTTCTTCTGCAGTGAGGTTTTCCTTTCCACTGTTAGCTTTCTGCATTTCGCTATTTTCATCAACTTTCTTGTTGAATTCAGTGATTGCGATCTTCTCACCAGCAATAGTCCCGATTGAATTGGATTGCTTTCCTTTCTTGCGCTGAAAATCGCTAAGCACGAAAAGAAGAAGTGCAATACCAATAATTGCTACAAGTAACCAGTAATGTTTTCGTATTTCGCCAATAATTGCCATTTGTATGTAATTTTATAGTTTCCGTAAAAAAGAGGTGCAAAATTACAATAATTCCCCACTTGGAAAAATATTTTTTCAATCTTCTCCAAGAAAATGGAAATGAAATCCTTTAAAAATGAAACCATTAACCATAAATGATCCAAAACCGCATATTCAAAGGAACAAGAGAAGCCTGATAACATAAAAATCTTATCTGATCAGGTCTCAATTTTTAGAAGTACTTTATCAATTCTGCTGCCGGATGCTTCAAGGATTGTAAATGTAAATCTTTCAATCTGAATCTGTTCGCGGATTTCAGGTATACTCTGATGATGGCACAGAATAAGTCCTGCCAAAGTTTCATATTCATCAGACTGTGGCAGGTTTAACATATATTCCTGGTTAAGATAATCGATTTCGAGCCTGCCAGATAAAATAAATTCATCAGCACTGTTTTGTTTAACCATCCGTTCATCAACATCAAATTCATCCTGAATCTCTCCAAAGATCTCTTCAATCAGATCTTCAACCGTCACCATTCCCGCTGTACCTCCGAATTCATCCACAACAACGGCAACACTTTTACGCTGGCTGATCATCATATTCAGCACGTTGCTGGCTGAAATGGTTTCGGGCACAATAATTACAGGCCTGACCACGGAATTAATTTCCGAAGGTTTGCCAAAGAGGTCGAAGAGATGCACATAACCTGTCAGATTATCTATACTTTGTTTGTAAACCGGTATTTTTGAATGCTGCACTTCGATAAATAAATCATGAAGGTCTTTGATTGCAATGGAATCATCAACAGCAATAATTTCGTTACGAGGCACCATGCACTCACGCACTTTGGTAGAATGAAAGTCACGTACATTCTGAATCATCTGCATTTCACTGGCTTCATCAACCTGTGCAGCTGCCGGGGAGTAAAAATCGCGAATGTATTCATCGAAGTCGATAGAAGTGAACTGATACCTTACATTCCCTGTTTTCATACCGAAAATATACCTTAGGATCAACTCGGACAAACCAAGGAAAAAATACATAAAGGGATAGAGCATAAGATATATGAGGTAGGAAGGAAAAGCAAAAAAGTTAAGCAGGCCGTTAGGATTGAGTCTGAAAAGTATTTTTGGTAAAAATTCGGCAGTTATGAGAATGAGTATTGTAGAGAAAATGGTTTGGAGCAGAAGAATAATACTTTCAGTTAACAGCACCGGTGGAAGAAGGTTTCGAAGAACAGGTTCCAGAACAGCCGCAGCAGCAATACCATAAATAACCAGGGAAATATTGTTGCCGACAAGCAATGCTCCGATAAAGCGTGAAGGGTGTTGCACAAATCCTGATACCAGCCGGGCAGATAATAATCCTTTGCCTTTTTCGAGTTCAATGCGGAGTTTATTAGAGCTTACAAAAGCAATCTCCATTCCCGAGAAAAAAGCGGAGGCTGCAAGCGTAATAATAATAATTACGTAATTGTTCATCGTATTTTGGCAAAATTTAGTAGCCTGTTGTAATATTTAATTTAACCTTTAAAAAAGCACTGATGACCGATTAAAACGCGATCTGTTTTATACCGGATTATATTTCTCAAACCATAGATCAAAGATAAAAATCCTTTCAGGACTTACTTTTTCTCTTCTACATAAATTGTACTCGAAACATTACGGATAACCCAGTTGTTAAACATTTCATCAGATTCCATTCCTTTTCCCATTATGATTTTATCGGGTTGGGTAATTTTTACAAAGTCGTCAGTTGATATTTGTTTCATGTTCCGGTTATAAAGCAGACTTTCGGTATTGAGCTGCTCGTGTTTCTGGAAATTTTTGATTATAACATTTCCCCGGGCTTGCATGGTACGCCTGCTATCCCAGCTGATCCCGTAATTGGCTGTCAATTCGGTTTTTGGCTGCATAATAGAGTCGAAAAATACGATCCTGAGTCCATCAGGAAACTCCGTGTAAGCGTCCCGGGCTTGAAAACTAATCATTTTAGGAGCAGTTAATTCCAAGGTTAACTTACCCATTTCGCTTTGTTTTACATGAACATTTTTAATGGTTACATCGGGTATGGAGTCTTTGGAAGATAACTTGATTACAGCCATCATGTCATTCTCACATGAAAAAAGCATTGTTGCCACAAGCAAAACAACAATGCTGTAAAATAACCTGAATCGGAATATCGCAGACAACTTTCTGCTCATAATATCATGTACGTAATTTTTAACGCGATGCGCGAACAATAGTAGATTCACCAATCCAACATCCCACATTGTAACTGCTTCCTTCTTTCACATCGTTAAAAAACAATCGTTCGCGTGTCGGGAAATAAGATGAGTAAACGGCAATACTTTTATCGGCCTCTTCGGTAAGAGAAGGATCAACACTTTTTGCTTTCATGAATTTGTCAACAGCAGCCCAATATCCAGCGCGATTGCCAATTTCATCAGATCCTCCGCATGAAGCTGCACTTGCAGCATACATATTCCCGATAAGAATATAACACTTACCATCGTTGGGATTGATTGCAAGAGATTTCAGGGAATATGACCGGGCTTCGCTGTAACGTTTCTGATCATAATTTATTTGAGCCAGATAGTAACAGGCTTTTGCCTTGAGTACATCATCAAGATTTGGAATAGCTTCGATAAAATAACTTTCGGCTTTACCCATATCCTGCTTTACCAAACTCAGTTTGCCCATGAGGTATGCTGACTGCCCTGTAGGCTTGGCTCTATGCAGATTTTCAGTTGCCTGAAAGAACAAGTCCCTGTCAGTACAGTCCTTCTTATCCAGCAGATATGTTATTTTCTTAAGAAGATTTGTATCATTAGGTGTCTCGTTAAATTTCCGGGTATAAATTTTTTCAATCTCATCGCAAGTGGCGTATGGCTCAAAAAGTGCTTCAAGCAATTGCCTCACATCATTCCATTTGCTTGCATCGTCAGCATCGGTGTTACCACTTTCCAGTTTTTTATCCACGAGGTCGCTAAGTCTCATATATACTTCTGCTATGGAGTCAGATGAAAAGCGATTGTTCTTAACCAGGTTGTCAACTGCAATGTAATAACGTGATATAATAGCTGGTTCACTATTAATGCCTTCACTTTCAACAGACTTATTTAGATATTGATATATTTTTAGCGTATCGGCTGGACGGAAGAGTTCAAGATCAATACCCTGTCGTCCTAAAACCATACCAGCACGACTTGTAGGAGAATCACCAAAATATTTTATACGGTTATCATACACCATCATGAGCGTATCAATATATGCATTACGGGTTTTGGCATCTTTGGCCAGGTTAATTTTGGAACCCATCATTTTTACTCCATCAATATATAAGTTTTGACTTGCCAGCGGGCAATTAAAGAAAACCCACCTCCAATGTGGCAAAGCATCCACATAGTTTTTCTGTTTATAAAACTCACGGTAAAGTGAGGTGTGTGTAATACATGCTATGCTGTCATCACCATATTTTTTCATCGTTTCCTGGGCAGAAACCTGGCTTAAAGCCATGATAAAGACTGCTGCTAAAAATAGTATAGCTCGAATGTTTTTCATTTTACAATAAATTGGTAATCTGTATGACTTCTAGTTAAACCGTCGTTTCAGGAACCATCTTTCCTGAAGGGAAGAACCAATGGTCAAACGCATGTAATTTTCTTTAATGAGTCCGTTATTAGTTGTACCCTGAGTACCAAGTTCTAAAGCGAGGTTGATGGTTGATCTCGACTTTTTCATTGGTAAACCTACTCCAAAACTTATGCCAAAATCATTAATCCTGGTATTCTTTTGCTCTATATAACCCTGCCCGAATCTGAAACCGGCTCTGTAATTGATTCGTTCGTAATATTTACCTATGTCCACAGGCGAAGGCCTGAACTGTCCTCCTATTGAAAATCTCAGGTTATCCTTTAAACCGGGATTGTCGCCAAGGTAACGGAATTCACTCCATTTCTGATAGTTAGCATCAGCTACAGCAAACCAACGGTTAGTACTTCCAATCATGACTCCCAACCCGATAGCGGTTGGTAATTTCACCACGCCATTCGCACTTTGCATATAACTGATGGTATCTTTATGATTTTCGACATTGATTGAACCGTCATACTTGTAAGTATAGGCAACCTGTTCTGATTGCCCGTCAACCAATTGCTGAGGATTATAGGTAAGTCCGATCTGAAAGAATCTTCCGTCCTTGAGGTTCTTCCGATAAATAAGACCGGCGTCGAAATTCAGTTTGTTAAGCCTTGCCGAACTTCTGACCATGGTGTTGAAGTAAGTTACTGAATCCGGAAATGTTACAGCCCGTTCTTTAACAATACTGCCAAAAAGATAGGACATGTTAAAACCAACCGATAAATTTTTAACCGGCGAAAACGCATTTCCGAAATAAGCCTTGTTTATACCGCCACTGCCTTTATAAACGCTGACCATCCTTCCAATATCGGTTATAACCTGGCTGCCTTGCATTTGATAGCCCACACTAGAGTATGGCAAAACGCCTAGGCTGGTATGCCACCATTTGGTTACGGGAAAACCAAAATAGAGATTTGATATTGTCCCAAACTTTGTTTTTTGAGACTGATCAATGGTTTTAAGGGTTCCTGACCGAAGATTAAAAGCGGCATCGAAAACAAAACTGTTGGTATCAAAAGCCATGTAGGAGGCAGGATTGGCAGGATTTATATAATACGGGCTGCTGAAAGCTATAGAGGCACCTCCGATTGCCGAATTCATCTGGCTGTTAACACCATATAAATTACCTATCCCAAAAATTGAATAAGGGGAAGAAATACTTACCTGCGCTGTAACAACGAAAACAGGAAAAAGAAAGGCCAGTGCCAGGGTAAGTTTACGAATAACGTTAATGTGTTTCAATGTTGAAATTGAGTATTAGGTTTAAGCCCTCAAGTACCAGATTGGGGGCTGCAAAGGTCTTAATTTTTAATCTTTTATCAAAATAATTCTGATCTCCGCCTGTGAGAATAATTTTGAGTCCCGGATATAAGAGCTGGTAATTTCCTATGATCCCTTCCAATTCGGCAAGCACACCGTTTAAAACGCCGGAATGGATACTTGAAGCAGTATCATCGCCAATCAGTTGTGCATCTTCGTAATAGTCGAGTAACGGTAAACGGCCTGTAAAAGTGTGCAACGCTTTATATCGCATGGCTATTCCCGGAGATATGCCACCCCCCAGGTACTCCCCGGCTGATGTAACCAGATCGAAGGTTATGGCTGTTCCGGCATCAATAACCAGGATATCGCTGGACGGGATCATTTTTTGTGCCCCCACCACTCCGGCCAGCCTGTCCTTGCCCAGAGTTTCGGGTGAGTTGTACTTATTCGAAACAGGAACAGGCGTATGATGATCAAAAAAAAACGTATTAAAATGTTGTTTCAGGTATGTATCGATTTCGGCCGGATATTCCCTGACCGTTGATATCATTGTATTTTCAATGAAGGAATTGGATTCGCAGAACTGAATAATCTGTTGTTCATTAATACCTGTAATGCTGCTGAAGGCCACCATTTCCCCGCCCTGGAACAAAGCAAGCTTGGTACGAGTATTTCCGGCATCAATAATAAAATTCATAGCTTTTCTTGCTTTCCGGCCTTTGAGTAAAATATGTATCTGATAAAGGACAAAATTAGAAAAAGCAATAAACCCTTTTTACATGCCGGGAGTTTATACCTTTGCATTTGTGAATTTTTAACAAGATACAGTACTATAAATGATGCCATTAATAAAGGATATTTGTTACTTAGTGGCACTATTTTATTAACTATTTACCCATAGCCCCATGTTTCTTAAAAGTAATATTGCTCATACAGTGGTCTTTGTACTTCTGAGCATGACCTTGTCGGCACAGCAAACAGTAAAAATTTATAACCCCGATGCTGATGCAAAAGCAGAAGTAGCCGCCGCTGTAACTAAAGCTTCCTCCGAAGGGAAACATGTATTCCTTCAAATCGGTGGAAACTGGTGTCCCTGGTGTTTGAAGTTTCATAAAATGGTAACCGAAGATAAGGCACTCGACAGCCTGCTATATGCCAATTATGAAGTTGTTAAAGTAAATTACAGCAAGGAAAACAACAACCACGAACTGCTTGCCACACTAGGTTATCCTCAGCGTTTCGGATTCCCTGTGTTTGTCATACTTGATGAAAAAGGTAAGGTACTTCATTGCCAGGACAGTTGGTACCTTGAGCAGGATAAAACGTATAGCCGCGAAAAAGTGGAACATCTTTTTATAATGTGGTCAGCATTCACCATGAAGGAGGCTGAGAACAAATTCGGGAAATAAAGATGTCAAATATCGGATTTCGGATGCCGGATTTCAGATGTTAAAATCCACCAGCCACTCTTCTGATGACTTCAGGAAACCATTATCGCCCCGGCAGTTCGTTCCCCGTCCCTCTTCTCAATTCAAACTAACTTTGTACTTTTGCCGCTTTTACCAACACTTTTAATCAGAAATTCAATACAGAAAACCCAATATTATGGAAGATAACCGCCGAACTTATGTTTATTTACCTATTGCCTTTGCCCTGGTTCTTGTAGTCGGAATACTGGCTGGATATTACCTTATGCGCAGTTCATTTATTCCTGATCACATTATGTCAGGAAAAATGCAGGGGAAAAACACACTTAACGAACTGATACGGTTTATTGATCAGAACTATGTTGACAGCGTAAATACCCAGAAGCTGAATGAAGAAGCCATTACCGGCATGTTGCTGAGTCTCGATCCTCATTCGGTTTATATTCCGGCAGCAGACTTTGCCGATGCCAACGACCCGCTGATGGGTAATTTTGAAGGTATCGGCATACAATTCAGGATTGAGCATGATACTGTTATGGTAGTAAATACGATTCCCGGAGGCCCGTCAGAAAAAGTAGGCTTACTGGCCGGAGACCGGATTGTTAAAGTAGACGGGAAAAATATAGCAGGTATTAAAATCGAAAATGATAAGGTAATGAAGTTGCTCAAGGGGCCTAAAGACACCAAGGTTAATGTGAGCATTTTCAGAAGAGGATTGAAAAAGCTTAACGATTTTACTATAACACGGGGTGTAATACCCACATGGAGCATTGATATTTCGTATGCCGTAAACGCTCAAGTGGGCTACATCAAACTCAGCAAATTCAGCGCTACCACCGGTGATGAACTGAATGATGCATTGAATGAATTAAAATCAAAAGGCGTTCGGAAACTCATACTTGATCTGCGCGGCAATTCAGGAGGGTACCTGCAGGAAGCCATTGCTGTATCTGACGAATTTTTACCTGATAATAAACTGATAGTCTATACCCAGGGACTACATCGTCCGAAACAGGTTGCCAAATCCAGCTCTGAAGGAATATGGGACGATCTGCCTGTTGTAGTTCTTATCGATGAAGGATCAGCCTCAGCCAGTGAAATTGTGGCAGGTGCCATACAGGACAACGACCGCGGATCTATTATCGGCCGCCGCTCATTCGGTAAAGGATTGGTGCAGGAACAAGTAGGGCTGAGCGACGGATCGGCGCTACGGCTTACCGTTGCAAGGTATTACACGCCAACGGGGCGCTGCATTCAGAAACCCTATACCAAAGGTGCTGAAGAATATTATATGGAGTATTATCACCGTATGACGGACGGCGAGCTCGAAAATGCCGATAGCATCAAAATGAATGATTCCTTAAAATTTAAAACTCCGGGAGGCAAAACCGTGTATGGTGGCGGAGGAATTATGCCCGATATTTTTGTACCGCTTGAGCGTAATGCAGCTCTAAAATTCTTTAATGAGTCAGTAAACAAAGGTATTTTGTACCAGTTTGCTTTTGATTATACAGACCGTAATCGCAAAGCTTTGAGTGCCAATAAAGATGCTGAGCAGTTTGATAAAACGTTCAGGGTAACCGATGGCATGTTTAACGAATATGTTGCATTTGCCGAAAAGAACGGGATTAAATACCCGCCAGCAGAAACACTCGCTTCGCAACTTCGAATCAGCGAGCTGATGAAAAGCTTTATTGCCCGAAACCTGTTCGATTCAAAAGGATTTTACCCGATTTTTCTGCGCACGGATATTACCTTTAAGAAGGCTTTGGAAGTGCTCGGTAAGGAAAAATAATTCCGTCAGGCACTCATAACCAAATAATCTTAAATCCGGATCAGAAAGAGATAGTTTGTCGATTACAATACTACTTTCTTAACCAATTTTGAATTACCCGATTGTACTTTAACCAGGTAAACCCCGTGCGGGAGCCTATTTGTATTTACAATGTGATGCGTAGCTGCCGGTTCCAGCTTTCCTTTCTTTACCGCAATTCCAGAAATGGTATAAATATAGTAATCAGCAGTTTGATTAACGTTTGATTGTATTTCGATACCTGAAGGTGAAACATATATTGAAAACGGATCTGAAACTTCTGCCCTTTCCTCTTGTGAAGTATTGAGATCAAGGTGAAAAGTACATGTAAATAATCCCCGCCCATGTGTTGCAGCCAGAACTGTATTATCCGAAGTCCGGAGGCTGAGCATATCCACACGGACATTAGCCATGCCGGTGGTTTGAGGTGTCCATTCTACATTTGAGGCATGCAGGTTTCCGGTTGACCATACTCCTAACTCAGTTGCTATCAGTGCCTGCTTGCTGTTCTGAGGATGATAAATGGCCCAGCGGATCGGCATATCGGGCAGGTTGCCTTCCACTTCTGACCATGACTGCCCCCCGTTGTAGGTTTGCCATATTGATGAAACACCATAGTTGCTGAAAGTAACCAGGAGCGTATCTTCGGATCCTCCGATAGCAACACAGGAAATATTGGCAGATGGGAAAGAGGGACTGCCTATTTCGGTTGTAAAGGGATAGCCATTCGCTTTTTTAACTTTATAAAGCTGACCAGAAACAGAGCCCAGAAAAATCGTTGTGGAGTCAGCGGTGCTGAACGGCGACACTTTTACATGCGAAAAGTAACTGTTGCTTCCCGAATTGAGTGTAATAAAATATCCAAACCCATTTGATGGGATGTTGCTTACACGCAGCATCTTATCAGAATAGCCACCCCAAAAATCTACCGCATTAGCATACAGCGTATTATAAGCACTACTATAGTCAGCGGGATTGATAAATACGCCGCTTTGTTCATTAACATAATTTACTGGAATGCCATTGCTAAAGATATAATACCTGTTATAATAAATCGAAGTCAGGTATAACTCAGGTTCATCTTTATCCCAAAAACAATACGCTCCATCGCCACCGGTAGGCATATTATTGATTGTCAGTGGAGTGCCCTGATATAAAATTGTACCGTTATCCTGAAGTCCACCCAGGAACTGGTTCTGATCTGCTCCCGGATGTATAGCCCCGGTATAAAATTGCAGGGTATTGTAGCTTTTGTTTTTCTCCTCAAATACAACAAATGAAACTGCTGCATTCCCGTTTTGAGTATAAAACACACCGCCGTCGCATCCAAACAGGATTTTTGATGATGAACCAGGCTGGTATGCGATTACATGCTGATCAGCATGAACATAATTAACACCTCCGCCATAATACATTTGAGCCCAATCCGTAAGATGTTCCCAGTCTGATCCATTATTTGATGTGCGCCATAAATCAAGGCCCCCGGCATACAGCACATCCGGGTTATTGGGATCAACCCCCAGGGTCATGGCATGCCAGGCAAGGTTAGCCCATACATCATCACCTTCGGGAGTAAGCACTTCGTTCCATGTCGCTCCTTTATCATTCGAACGAAAAATAAACAGTCCCCTGTAAATGGGTTGTGTCCCCGGATCGTGAATTCCGGCAGCAAAAGCAGCATACACTACATTGGCGCTGGAAGCTGAAGTTGCAAGCACCACCCTGCCAGGCAGCGGAAGATATCCCATTCCCGGAATTAACAAGGCAATATCTTCGAAAGAGGTCCAGGAACCCGGTGTACCATTGTCAGAATACAATACAACTGCGCCACCATTCCCATCAAGATTGGGCATGGTTCCGACATACATGCGGCCATCAGCTCCTAAAGCAACATCACTTACTCCGTAAGGCACATTACTCCCGGTGATATCCGGCAACACCTGCTGCCATGTTCCGCCTCCATCGGCTGACCGGTAAAGTCCATCGGTAGGCTGACTTTGCTGAACACCATGATAATAGCCTGACATAACGCCGGCATAGACCACACTGTTGCCACTTTCGTTGCGAACAACCATTTTTGTTACATATGCAAAGGGTGAAGTTGAAGGTAGCAACATCCAGTTTTGACCTCCATCGGTGGATTTCCAGATACCAACTCCCCTGCCGCCTGATTCGCGGTATGTGATAAGGGCAGTCTGCGCTTCGCCCGTGCCCACATACATCGTAAGCGGATCGTTGGGATCGTAGGTTATACAACTGATAGCCAGGTTATCCCACATGTCATCAACAGCTTGCCACGGGCTGCCCGAAGCCGTGATATCATCATTGTACCATAATCCGCCGGTCACTCCCCCGGCCCAAACCTTATTTTCAATAAGCGGATCCCACAATATTGCCCGTGTACGTCCACCCATATCTGCCTCGGTACCGTTCCAATGAAGCTGCCAATCGCCTGATCTGGTATGTGATGACTGCATTTCTACCAGTTGGTTGTAAGCAGCCGGCAGCCTTTCGGCGGTAACACGTTTCTCAGCAGGATCCATGGTCATAAAGAATTCCTGCAGGGAAGCAAGTTCAGGCGAATCAGTTTTGTCCTGATCTCCATCTTTATCAACTTTAAAATTTTTATATGGCCGGGCAGCTTCTTTTAAAAATTGCTCGTACGCCACCCGTTTCAGTTTCATCCCGTTTTTATCAAGATGATTCGTACAAATAGCCAGCAATGCAATTGCAAACAGGATAATGGTTGCAGCATTGGATTTAAAAACATGATAAGGTAATTTCATAGTAACAATTTTGGGTTCAAATTTAATGACAATAACGATACATATGCGTTTAATCAATATGGAGACAGTAAATAAATTTTACTCTCTATTTTGATACAAATACAACATTAAAATATCCCATAAAATGATTATTAACCTGCATTAAATCTTTTCCTGTCCCCCCCCCGCTGTTCTTAGTCTTCAAAAACAAGATGATGGCTGTCCTGAGTTTGCAACTCAGGACACGAAATTAAACTATTTTTCTGCTCTCAGATCGGATGAATTTCAAGCAAACCTTTCCCTTTCCTAAAATAATCCCGAGCACAGCTGTAAAAGTAGTCTTCTGCTTTTTCAACTATACCGGCTTCTACCGGATTATTATGCATATAATTCATTTTTTGCCAGGTAAACCCGGTGGAAAATAATTCTTTCGGTTGGTTATCCTGACGCCAAAACTGATACATACTGTTTCTGATGTTCTTTTTTCCTTGCTCCTCAAAAATCCGCAACATCCATTCTTTGCGGCTTTCATGCTTATTTTCGGAAATAGCCTTGATAATCTGTTTACTGGTAAATTTTTTAAAGTCTCTCAGAATATCACTTGTATCATCATTTTTAGCTGATATTACCAAGTGTATGTGATTACTCATAATGCACCATCCGTGTATTAAAAGGCCTTTTTCTTTCTGACAGAACTGTAGGCTATCCAGTATGATATCCCGATACTCCTTTCTGGTAAAAACATCGATCCATTCAACAACAGCAAAAGTTATAAAATGGATGCTTTCAGGATTTCTGATTTTATAACCACCCGTAGTCATGTGTATTGTATTGTAATGAGTGTAAGCGAAAATATAAATTTATACCAAATCTGTTCCTGACGAAAGTAAATTATCGGTATCCTTAGTCGCAGACTAAGGATAGCTTGAGTTTGGCCTTTAACTAGATAGACGGATAAAATTTCCAAAGAAAAGTGATCAGATTGTACTGATTGCTTTTTTTTGTAGTATATTTGTATCTAGTTAAATGACTAGATGTTAATCATAAATTCTGTATTATGGGATTCCCGACAAAAATTCAGCTCATTAAAAGAGCCAAAAGCGAGCAGTGGTATATCAATTTTCCTTCGGCCATCGCACAAGCTATGGAGTTTGAACGTGGTGAGGTTGTTGAATGGCTGATCGAAGACAAACACAAAATGATTCTCAAACGAGATGAATCTGTTTTAGGTTCTGAGAAAAAAAAACCTCAGACGGATCCATGATTGAAGAATTTGATTTGCTTTTAAATCAATGTGCTGATGCTTTCAATCAGGATAGTGCCTGGAAGACCGGACGAGATCTGGCTTTTGGTGCCCTTACCTGTATGGGCCGACACACCTTAACAGGCATGCTTACTGCTAGCGGACAACAGTTTATGGATTGGTCATCAGCATACCGGTTGTTTAGTCATCAACGTGTGGATGTTTCCAAATTGTTTGATGTAGCCCGTTGTGGCGTATTGCAGGAACTGGAGTCAGAGCAGATGATTGTTGCTCATATGGATGACACCTTGTTAAAGAAAACGGGCAGGCATATTCCAGGTACAGCTTGGCGCAGAGACCCATTGGGCCCACCTTTTCATACCAATTTTATTTGGGGGCAACGTTTTCTGCAAATCTCTATGGCACTTCCAGATCATCAGGGATGCTCTCAGTCCCGGGCTATACCCATTGATTTTCATCATTGTCCTACTGCAAAAAAGCCCCGTCAAAAAGCAGATGAACAAGATTGGGAAAACTACAAAGAACAACAACGAAAATTAAAGCTGAGCAAACAAGGCCATGAACGTCTTAAAGAGCTTCGCCAGGCACTGGACAAACAAGGCGTTAGTGAAAAACAACTTATTGTAAGTGTTGACGGTAGCTACACAAACGAAGAAGTCCTCAAGCATTTACCAGAACGCGTTACCCTGATTGGCCGCATTAGAAAAGACACTAAACTGTACGCTTTTCCTGAAAACCAACCCAATTTAGGAAGAAAGCGCGTTTATGGAGATAGGTTGCCTACACCAGAACAAGTCAGGCAGTCAGACCAATATTCCTGGCAGGAAGTTAAAGCCTGGGCGGCGGGGAAAGAACACACATTCAATGTCAAAGTAATTAAAAATACGCTGTGGCGATCAGCAGGACAGAAACACACATTGCAACTTGTAGTAATAAGACCCTTAGGGTATAGGCTGACCAAATCATCCAAAATGCTTTATCGTGAACCAGCCTATCTGATTTGCACTGACAATGATCTGAGTATAGAAAAACTTTTGCAGGCTTATTTATGGCGCTGGGAAATTGAGGTAAACTTCAGGGAAGAAAAAACAGTACTCGGATGTGGACAAGCTCAGGTAAGAAATCCTGAGTCAGCTGAAAGTGTTCCTGCTTTTATATCTGCCATCTATGCGTTGCTGCATCTGGCAGCCTATAGATCTCTAAAATCTTCAAATCAAATTATGCTGCCAAGGCCAAAATGGTATCCGAATAAAGAAGGAAAACGCCCCTCAACCGGGGACTTAATCAATACTCTGAAAGCTCAGGCATGGACTAAAGCAATAGGATTGAATTTCTCCGGCTTCGTGAATAATGAATTGAAAACACAAAGCCAGAGAAATGTCGCTGACCGAAGTAATTCCGCTATGTTTTATATGAGAAACTAGCCAAACTCAAG
>JBBRCH010000078.1:0-22545 GCA_038204995.1 Bacteroidales bacterium
GGTACTTTTCCATCAAGGGAAAAGGACAAAGAAAGGAACAATAAATTAAACTTAACCATTGATAAGAATTTGTGAATGCCACATAACAGAGTGATTTATTGCCAATATTTGAAATATAGCACCTCAAAGTAAGAATTAGCCGAATTTTTGCCAGGCGGATATTGCTGTGTAAGCATTCCGGAACTAAAATCCGGTGAAAATGCAATTCATTTTAACAAGGAATCGAAGCAATTTATACCTTTATGCCATTGAATTTTATTTAAACCCTTCCTGTTATGAAACATATTTATCTGCTGATCCTGCTTGTACTGATTTCAGTTTCAGCCACACTTGCCGGCCCATACGACGTTCTGATTAAGAAAGCCGGTGACAAATCTGATTTTCCTGGATCCGGCATACTTGTGATTTTCGACAGCACAAGGGTCGAAATGAT
This sequence comes from Bacteroidales bacterium, assembly GCA_038204995.1. GTDB lineage: Bacteria > Bacteroidota > Bacteroidia > Bacteroidales > UBA4417 > UBA4417. Next base: position 434 of record JBBRCH010000078.1, read on the forward strand.
GGAAACAGGGCTAAGTCATAACTATATACACCGTTTGTATAAAGTGCTTACTCCCGAAGGAGCAAAAGGATTATCAGTTATAAAATTTGATTACGATCCGCTTTCAGCCTGGTCAGAGGTACGCGGTGTAACTATTTATCATGCAGATGGATCCCAAACCAGGCTCGACACTTCGCGTGTGCTGGACTATCCGCAGCCTGCCCGCGCCATTTACTGGGGCGCCCGCGAAAAAATGCTTGAAATCGGAAGGCTAGAGCCGGGTGATGCCTTAGAGGTATACCTTTACAGGAAGGGATTTACCTATGCATTGCTCAAAGGTGGCGATGACGACGAAAGGTATATTCCGCCTATGAAAGGTCATTTTTATGACATTGTTCCTTTTTACAGCCACGACCCGGTTATGGAAAAGGTTTACCAGATCAGTGTACCTGATACCAAAGTGCTTCAGTATGAAATGTATAACGGGGAGGTAGCTTCTAAAATGTGGCGCAATGGCGACAAATTGGTTTTTACCTTTTCAAAGAAAGACATGAGCCCTTTCAGAGGTGAACCACGATCAGTTGATGCATCGGATATAGCCCCAAAACTGCTGATGAGTACAAGTTCCGACTGGAAATCGAAAAGCACCTGGTTTTATGGCGTAAACGAAGAATATAAAAGCTTCGAAGCCAACGATGCCATCAGGAAGAAAGTAAATGAACTGTTGAAAAATGCGCATACCGAACTGGATTCGGTTACCATACTAACTCACTGGGCCGGCGACGAGATCCGTTATTCGGGCATCAGCATGGGTAAAGGCGAAGGCTTTACACTTCACAGGGGCGAAATGGATTTTACCGATCGTTGCGGTGTGTGCAAGGACAAAGCCGGGATGTTGATTACGATGCTTCGGGCTGCTGGTTTCGAAGCTTACCCGGCCATGACGATGGCCGGCTCACGCATAGATTATATTCCGGCCGACCAGTTTAACCATTGTGTTACCGTATATAAAAGCCGGGCTGATAATAAATATCACCTTCTCGATCCTACATGGGTGCCGTTTGTACGCGAATTATGGTCAAGCGCTGAGCAGCAACAGAATTACCTTATGGGCGTCCCCGAAGGTGCTGATCTGGCCGAGACACCGCTGTCAAAGTCTTCGAATCATTACCTGCGTATGTCCGGTACAACTAACATTTCTGCTGACGGCACCCTCGAAGGTGAATATGTTGTAACTGCCGAAGGACAGACTGATGCTGCCGTCCGCAGCATGTTTACCCGCGATTATATGGCTGACTGGGCATCCAATGTTGAGAAAGAAGTGATCCGGATTTCGCCGTTGGCACAACTAGTAAAAATAACTTACAACGATCCGTATAATTACCTTGCGGCACCTATCCGTTTGGAGTTTAAAATCCGTATTCCGGAATATGCTACGGTGGCTGGCGATGAACTGATATTTAAACCTTTCCTGGCAACGGAATTTATGAAACGGGCCATGCCTCACCTGGGTTTCGATACAGGACTTGAGGACCGCAAATATCCTTTCCGCGACCGTACTTCTCATATGGTTGAGATAAGTGAAAAAATACACCTTCCTGCCCTGAAGGAAATTGTTTATTCGCCATCAGCTGAATCGGGCGATGGTTCGGGTGCACAATACAATGGTATGATCAAAAGGGAAAATGAAACCCTGAAATTTACCTTGAATGCTTCGTTTCCTAAACGCATTTATCAGCCGGAGGACTGGGATTCGTACAGAAAAGCAGTTGCTTACCAGAACCTGCTTGCATCGGAACCGGTGATAGTTAAAGTCAAATAATAAGTTTATTATTCTTTAGCTATGAAAAGGCAAATATTTATTCTTATCTTTCTTGTGATAGTTTTAAATAGTTGTGATCGTAAAGATGGAAGCAATTATCCATACAAATCATGGTCAATGGAGATTTATAATAGTTCAAGCCATTTAATCCATTTGAAATTTTATTCTTATTTACTGCCTGTTTTGAATGTTGATACAATGGTACCAATCAACCAAAACTACATTCTTACTTCTGGAAATGAAGATCCACTTGGTAGTGGGTCTGATCTTATAAGTAGATGTGAATATGATTCTTCAGTTGTCGTATTTGATGATGGTAAAAAGTTAATCTATGTTCATAATAAAATATTGGGTATATTGAATGATTCTGCGAATAACCTATTGTTGAAAGGAAATTATCTTTCTAAAAATATATCAGGAAACAAGGAAATTTTTAGATATCTTCTTGATGAAACTGATTACTATCGGGCTGAGAAATGAAATTACTCAAACGTCATAAACGAATAGTTAATAATTAAAAGTCATAGATCAATTTTTGATCATAAATTTAAAAATCCTTAATCAATAACCCATGAATTATAAAATTATACTCCTCACACTAAGCATTTTAGCAGGTACATCAATTTGTGCCCAAGACCAAAAATCCGATGCCGTTTACCAGGAACAGACCAGGGAATACACCCTTGAAAAAGATGGTAGCTGGACCTATCATTATAGTCATAAGTTATTGATAAACACTTATTATGCGTTTAATAGTCTGTATGGCGAGGATTTTATTGATTATAATCCGGACTTTCAGAAATTGAAAATAAACCGATCAGTTACCACTATGGCCGATGGCAAACAGGTTGCCACTCCTGAAAACGCTTACAATGAACTATTGCCGGGTTTTGCAGCCAATGTTCCTGCATGGAACCGCCTGCGCGAAATGGTTGTTACTCATACTGCACTCGAACGTGGTGCAACCATTGATTTTGACTATTCGCTTACTTCAGCGAAAGGATATAATCCGGCTATGTCAGGCAACGAACAACTCCTGATGAATTCACCTGTAAAGAAACTTACGTTCATTATCAGGGTACCGTCGGGTGCTTCATTCAATTATGGACAATTCAATCTGAATACAAAACCGGCAGTTGTTAAACAAGGCGGGAAAATTATGTATACCTGGACGCTGACCGATTTACCTGCTGCTTTGCGCGAAGATTTCCGACCGCAGGAACAGCAAAACCGCCCAAGAATTGTATTTGCCTCAAGCCCCAAAACTGCTGATTTAATTGCAGGCTTTGCTAGCCAGGAAGCGTTCAAATGTGAAATTCCGGAAGCTGTAAAAACTGAAGCTGCTGCAACCGTTTCCGGAATGGACAAACCCCTTTTAAAAGCCTTGAAACTCCAGAAAAAAGTTGCCAATGATCTGAATACATGGCAGGTACCTTTACAATATACCGCTTATAAATTAAGGAATGTTGCCGCAATTTGGAAAAGTAACGGAGGAACTGAAGCTGAAAAAGCAGTTCTTCTCACGGCCATGTTGCGGTCACAGAATATACAGGCGGAGCCTGTTGCCGTAGTTGCCGAAAGATATTATTCTAAAAAAGTGATCAGCACGGCTTTGATTGAACGTTTCCTCGTAAAAGTCAATATTCAGGGAATGGATCCGATTTTCCTTTCTCCCACACAAACTGATCAACAGGATCTGCGATATTTCCTTGGTGGGAAACGAATAATTGCATTGGTTCCGGGTAAAACACAACCATCGGAAGTTCTGAATGATTCCAAAAACAGTATTTCACTTTCCGGAAACCTTGATTTGGGAGAAGACCTGGCTTTAAAAGGAGATCTGAACCTCGAATTGGGCGGTTGCCAGAATCCATGGCTGAAATTACAGAAGGATAGTTCCTATACTTCCACTTTGCTTTCCAATTCTTTCGGAAACGGTAAAATCAGCGATATTGTAAAAGGCAAAACGGATATAGACCTTTCATCTTTTGGTTTCAAAGCTTCCGCTAGTTCGTATACAACTGAAAGAGCCGGTCATGTGTTTTTGACACTTCCCACCGTGTCCACCGGTTCTGAAAGCTGGCATATGACAGAACTGGTCAGCAGTCGTGCCGAACCGCTTGAAATTCCTTTCGCGATCAAAGAGTCGTATGATATCTTTATAACCATGCCCGAAGGAATGTCGCTGATTTCGACAGCAGCAACCCTGAATATGAACAATGAATTTGGCAGTATTGAATTTTCAATCACCACCGAAGGAAACCAGTTGCATATCATTCGCAAACTCGTTATTCTGAAAACGTATGTGCCGGTTGAGAAGTACAATACTTTCAGGTCGATGATAAATACCTGGAACAGTAAAAAGTACAGGGAGGTTGTGTTGAAGAAAGGGAATTAAATACTTGCCTTTCTTTACACCTGACCTCAATGGATTATAAAATTTGTGATCGCTATTTGCGATCTCCAGATCTTAGCGGAAATGTAATATTGGAAATCACAAATCGTGATATCCAATAGAGAAAAGATAGGACTAAGAATACCACCCTTAATTTTCACAACCAGCAAAGATGCAAAAACGAAAATTAATACATTTATCAATCTTTGCAATGAACTTGAAAGCACTAATCCTCTGCAAGCTATAAAATACTACGAGCAAGCCATTGAACTCGCAATAAAAGCTGATGAGGAAAAACTGAAAGCAACCTGCCGGCCTCTTGAATTTGTCATTGATTTATAATACACGTTCCGTTCTTCCCAATGCCATGCTAGCGACAGATAGCAGAAGTGTCGTTACCACGAAGAACTTTTAATACAATCCTTGTTTTCTTATCGGTTTAAAACGTATGAAAGGTGCGTTGCCGGATCTCTTTTACAACCTGAGATGAACTTTGTTTTTTGTTAAAGTCTTCCATTTGGAATGGTTTAATTTGTGAAACATTTATTTGGTAACGAAACTTAAAATTATACTTTTCTGATAAATTTTTTACTGACGATTGACAATTAGTACTAAAAATTTCGTAACTTTATATTTTTGAATATCAAAATGAATTTGATTTTCATAAAAGATAGTATATGGTGATCTCAATTGAAAGAGATGAAACCACTTATAGATAACAAATTTATAAACTCTCTAAACCTTCAAGCTATGAGTAAAGTTAATGTAGTAATTGGGGCAATGGCAGGTATTGCTGTTGGTGCGTTGCTGGGTGTATTGTTCGCCCCGGATAAAGGCCCCGAAACCCGTAAAAAAATTACAAAGAAAAGCAAAGATGCTTCCGATTCATTAAAGAACAAATTCAATGAATTTGTTGACAACATCAGCGAACATTTTGTAAAAGCTAAGACCGAAGCTTCGGTAGAGGAAGAAGCTGAAGCAAATTAAGCATATGACTCAGAAACAGATCGCAGTGCTGAGCTTTTGGTTTTATAGAATCACGCGAAAGGATTCGCTGCGGTGAGAAAGTTCACGCTGCTGAAGTATTTCTTTTACCTTCTTCACGCCACAAGTATAATTTGCCGTCTGAAGCTGAAAATCCACATTAAAAAACCCCCTGATTTTCAAAGTAATATCTTGAAAGTCAGGGGATCATTTTTAGGGAATTCCCTTTTTGACCAGGGGAATCAGATTCTTCAGGATTTATTTCTCCAATAATCCACGACCTTCCAACATCGGTTGTATATCAGGTTGATGTCCGCGGAAATCAAAAAACATTTTGTTGTAGTCCTCAGTGTTTCCACGCGACAGGATCATGTCGCGAAAGCGTTGTCCGTTGGCCCGTGTCATCCAGCCATTTTCTTTAAACCAATTGAAGGCATCTTCATCCAGCATTTCTGTCCACAAATAAGCATAATAGCCTGCCTGGTATCCGTTTCCCCAGATGTGGAGGAAGTAGCTTGAACGATAGCGTGGAGGCACCTGCGTAAGATCAAGATTGGTGCGTTTCAATGCGGCGGCTTCAAAGTCATCAGCTGATTTTATCGAATTGCCAACCGGAATGGTATGCCATTCCATATCAAGATCGGCAGCTGCCAGAATTTCTGTAAGTGAATATCCCTGGTTAAATTTCTGCGATTTCTTGATTTTATCGACCAGCATCTGCGGCATGGGTTCTCCGGTTTTGTAATGTACGGCATAATGACGGAATACATTCGGATCAATGGCCCAATGCTCATTAAATTGTGATGGCAGTTCCACGAAATCCCGTGCTACATTGGTGCCCGACAAACTGAGGTAGGTCTGGTCGGCAAAGAAACCATGCAGGGCATGTCCGAATTCATGGAACATAGTGGTTACATCATCGTAGCTGATTAGCGCAGGTTCCCCAGATGCCGGTTTGGTAAAGTTGCAAACATTGTAAATCACAGGTTTTGTACCCAGCAATTTCGATTGCTCAACCACATTGCTCATCCAGGCACCGCCTGATTTATTGTCGCGCTTGAAAAAGTCACAATAAAATAATCCAAGTTCGCTGCTGTCATTGTTATAAACGGTATACACACGCATATCGTCCTGGTAAACAGGGATGTCGGTTCTGCGTTTGAATGTCAATCCATACAACTGGTTGGCGGCATAAAATACGCCATTCTCCAGTACATTGAATACTTCGAAGTAAGGCTTCACCTGGCTTTCATCCAAATCATAACGATCTTTGCGCACTTTTTCAGCATAATAATTCCAGTCCCAGGGTTGCAGCTGGAATCCGCCTTTTCCTTTATCAATTACCGCCTGAAGATCGGCAGCTTCTTTACGCGCTTTAGCTGTGGCTGCGGGTATTAATTTCTTTAAAAAGGTTTGAACGGCCTCAGGGGTTTTAGCCATCTGATCCTGCAGGTTCCATGCGGCATAATTTGGGAATCCCAATAAACCGGCTTTTTCAGCACGGATTTCAGCTAAGCGTTTGATGGTTTCACGGGTATCGTTTTTGTCCCCTTTTTCGGCCCTGTTCCAGGCAGCTTCAAATAATTTCTGACGGGTATCCCGGTTCTCCAGTGATTGCAGCGCAGGCTGCTGGGTAGTATTTTGCAACGACAGCAGCCATTTCCCTTTTTCTCCTGCGGCTTCAGCATCCTGTGCAGCCGAGTTTAAAGCTCCTTCCGAAAGACCCTTCAGTGCTTCTTTATTGCTTACTACTAAAGCACCGGCTTTTGCAGCAGCTAATAATTGGTTGGTGAACCTGGCGCTTAGACCTGCTTCTTCTTCATTCAGTTTTTTTAACTTGTTTTTGTCATCTGTTGACAGGTTTGCGCCTGCACGTATAAATTGAATATTATAGTATTCGAGCAATCGTGCGGATTCCTTATCCAGCTTGAGCTCATCTTTCTTTTGGTAAATTGTTTTTATTCTTTCGAAAAGCTTTTCGTTCAGAAAAATAGCATCTTGCTGCGCTGCCATTTTTGGGGCAATGTCTTCACTCAGCTTCTGCAAAACCGTATCTGTATTGGCTCCTGCAAGCATGTTGAAAACCCCGTTGACCCGGTGAAGAAGTTCGCCACTCTTTTCCATGGCCACCAGCGTGTTTTCAAATGTAGGTGCCTCCGGATTGTTGGCAATCTTTTCAATTTCTGCCAGATGTTGTTTAAAGCCTTCTTCGAAGGCGGGTGCAAAATCACCGTCATTGATTTTCGTAAAATCAGGAGCCTGAAAGGGCAAGGTGCTGGCCTGCATAAATGGATTTGATGCCAGGTCTTTCGCGTTTTCCATGGATTTCTTTTGTTCTGAATTTGAGTTGCAGGCTGCCACAAATAATAGTAGCATGCCCGTTGCAAGAATGGATAATTTTTTCATTGTTTTCTGTATTGTATTACTGTTTCGTAAAAATTAAATTTGGGATAATTGTATGAATTGTTAAAACAAACATCAAAAGTACAATCTTTTGCCGATAAGAACGATGAAGTTTGTTCTAATTCATTTATTCATGGATTTTTTGATTCCGAATAGCTTTTTCACGCTTCAGCACTTATCCTTTCATCTGGTAAAATGATATTGACTAAATTAGCTAAAGAGCCGTTAGTATAAATTCCATTAGCTGAAAGAGCATACTTTATTAGTTTTGCGCTAGTGGTACCGATTGCTATCGGGAGGATTGATGTTTTTTATGCAGCAGGGGAAAAGTAGTGCTGAGGACTAGAGCGGAGAAAAAAGGCTTACAGAATGTTGTTATCGTTGTGGATTTACAGAACCACGCGGAAGATTAAATGTAGTGAGAAAGTACGTGCGGCAACTGTGCTAAAAATCAGAAAAAAAGAATTCTAAACAATCGTCCTCCCCAATTGTCCTCCATCAATCAGGTTGGCAATGCGCTTGGCATTCATAAACTGTTTCTGAAGATCAATGGATATTTCATCCGACTCGGCATTTTTAATTTTTTCCAGCAGCTCTTTCAAAATCTGTCGGACCCGTTTCGACTTAAAGGATAATATGGAATTAGGAATAAGGAAATCAAGTACCTCGTGTTCCTGTAGCAGGCGGATTTTGCGTTTTTCCCAGTTCGGGCTAAAAGTATATTTGGTGGCTATAAGGTCGATAACCGGTCCTGATACGGCATTATCGGGATGGTTGGTGAGCTTGCGGTAATCGATATCAGGATTATTTTTCAATTCTTCAACGCAGGTATTGAAAATCTGTTGATACTGAGTATTGCTGAAGTCCAGTTCATCCGCCTTTATATCGTTAATAATAAAGTTAGCTGCTTTCACTTTGTCTTTTAAAGGTTCGCCGCTCACAGGATCAGGGTGATTTGTTTCAATTTCAATATCTCCATATAGCAATAGCTGCCGAATAATCTCACGCTCAATATCATCCGTACTCAATTCATCAAAAGCTTCCTGTTGTTGTTCGGCAGGCTCGGGGGCAAATAGGTTATCGAGTTCTTCCGCTTCGGGAGGAGTGGCGCCTGATTTTTGAGTGAATTTTTTACGCAGCAGTTTATTCAGCTCATTAAGGATGGCTTTTTCATCCATCTGCATGCGATCGGCGCTCTCTTTTACGTAGGCAAGTCGTGTAAGTTGGTCGGGAATAAGCGAAATGCTTTCGATAAAATCTTTCAGAACACCGACTCTTTTAATCGGGTCGCGGCCGGTTTCACTCAGCAGCAGGTCAATCTTGAAATGAATAAAATCCTTGGCATTCTGCTGAATAAATTGCTGCACTTCGGCTCCCCGGCGGGTTCGGGCATACGAATCAGGATCTTCACCGTCAGGGAAAAGCACTACTTTCACATTCATTCCCTGTTCCAGGATCATATCAATACCACGGAACGAAGCCTTGATACCGGCGGGATCGCCATCGTAAAGTATCGTGATATTAGGCGTGTACCGCTTAATCATCCTGATCTGATCAACGGTAAGCGAGGTGCCGGATGATGAAACCACGTTCTGTACTCCGGCACGGTACATCGAAATTACATCGGTGTATCCTTCAACAAGGAAACACATGTCGTTGGCGGCAATGGCATGTTTGGCGAACGAAATCCCGTAAAGGACTTTGCTTTTATTGTAAATCTCGCTTTCGGGCGAATTCACATATTTGGGCCTGGTTTTATCCGATGACATGATGCGACCACCAAAGCCGATAACGCGGCCCGCCTGGCTCTGGATCGGAAACATCACCCTTCCGCGAAAACGGTCGTATAATTTACCGTCTTTGTTAATGCTTAAGCCTGATTTCTCAAGCATATCGGTACTGTATCCGTTTTTAAGGGCATGGCTGGTAAAGGAATCCCAGGCTTCGGGACTGTACCCCAACTGGAATTCGCGTACGGTATCGTCGCTGAAACTCCGTCCGTGGAAATAGGATAACCCGACGGATAGGCCTTCGTCAGTGTTAAAAAGTTGGTCCGCAAAATATTTGGAAGCAAAATCACTGATGGCCATCAACCCTTCACGGGCCGATTTGTCAGCCATCTGTTCGGCTGTTTCAGCTTCTTCCTGGATTTCAATATTGTATTTCTTTGCGAGATATCGCAGTGCTTCGGGATACGTAAATTTTTCGTGTTCCATCACGAAATTCACCGAATTGCCGGCTTTACCACATCCAAAACATTTGTAAATCCCTTTGGTTGGCGATACATGAAACGAAGGTGTTCGTTCGTTGTGAAACGGGCACAATCCCGTGAAGTTTGCACCTCGCCTTTTCAGAGAAACAAAATCAGCTACGACCTCCTCCACGCGGGCGGCATCGAAAATCTGTCGTATGGTTTCGTTTGGGATCAAGGTTCAGGAATTGTGTTGGTAGTGCAAAATAACGAAAAATTGGGTTCTGATGTACGAATTGTGATTGCGGTTATTCACAGAATCATTTGATTATTACCTCCAGTACTTTTGCCAATCTGCCCGCAAGGTAAAAAGGTAAATTTATCAATGTGTACGCTTTGCCTGCTAATGTCGAAACTGTCTCTACATTTAATTTCCCCGAATAAATTCTGACAGCCCATGTATGAGGTGCCTCATCCATAAACCTATGCAATGACCTTAATTTACCGGTTGCACCTGATTTTACTTCAATAGGAACCACCAGCCCATTAAAGATAATTACAAAATCTACTTCTGCCTGGGCGTTTCTGGTATCTCTTGCCCAATAATTCAGTCTTGCCAAAACCGAATTTTCAGAAGAGAGTAATTCCTGACCTACTAAATGCTCTGCTATTTTACCCCGATAAGCATCTTCGATATTCATTGAGCCCAGCAGTTCACCCTGAATTCCGGATTTGTAGTTTACCAGTCCAGTATCCAGCAATTGTAATTTAGGCGATCTGTTTTTTAAATCAATTGGTAAGCTTGTATTCATTATAGGGTACACCATTTGCAGCAACATGGTTTTTTCCAATAATCTGAAAGCTTCACCCATTTCGCGCGACCGGAAATTTGAATTTGCAAAACCTTCAAAGGTTATTCTTTCACCTGCTGACAAAAAAGCATTCTCAATAATAAATCTGATTACATGGGTCATACTGGAATTGCGGGCGTATTTTTCAACATCATCCTGGTATGAAACAATCAGACCATCATATAATGGTTTGAGTTTTATCAGATCTCTGTTTTCAGCATAGTTTTTAACGATCTCAGGCATGCCTCCGATAATAGCATATTGTTTGAAAAGACTTAATAGCTTAGTGTGTGCATATTCCGGAACCAGATTTTGATTTAGAATTTCTATTGCCTGCTGTTCGCCTGTTGCTGTTAAATATTCTTCGAATGAACACGGATGCATTGCCATGTATTCAACTCTTCCGACCGGGAAACTGATCTGGTTGTCGATAAGTGTTTCGAGCAATGAACCTGCAGCAATAACAAAAAGTTCAGGGTTGTCTTCAAAAAAAAAGCGAAGTAAGCTCACCGCTCTGGCCGAATTCTGAATTTCATCAATAAATATGAGTGTTTTACCTGCTTTTTTTTCTACACTTTTTGCGAAAAAAATTGAATCAACCACATCCTGAAAAGGATAATCATTACTGAACAAGGCTAAATCTTCAGACTTGTCCAGGTTTAAATAGATGTACTTGTCAAACTTTTCAGCAAACAGATTTATAACCGAAGTCTTGCCAACCTGCCGTGCACCTCTTATTATCAGAGGTTTGCGATTTCGTTTGGTAGCCCAAATATCAAGTTTTGCTATGATGCTACGACTAAACATAATGCCAGCATTTATTATTTAAAGGATAAAATTAATACATTTTGTAATAAAACCAAACATGATTCTAGTAATTATTGTAATAAAACCAAAGATGATTATATATATTGATGTAATAAAACCAAAGATGATTTGGTTGAATTAATTACGGGCTAGCTTTTAGTCACTCCGTAAATAAAAATAGTATAGTTCCCACATCTACCGTATGCCCATTGAACAGCTCAATTATTTTGACCCGGCATTTGAAATTAATTTCCGAATCCGCTTTTCAGATTTTGCCTACTTTTGAAAAAAAATGTTCATGAGATATAATTTTCTTTTACTGATAATGGAATTATTGATACTCTCAACCGCTTGTAATCGCCATACAAGGGTTGAAGGTACTGAGAGCGAAAATGCAAGGTGGAATACCTATGAAAAAATGGTTAAACAATACAGTACCACTAATGCTGACAGCATGTTGCCTGTTGCTAAATCCATGGAGCTTGAAGCGAAAAAAGCAGGCAACAAGCACTGGGAAGCCAGGGCTTACTTGTTGCAGAGTGATTATTTTGAGTTGAAGGGAAATTCGGAAATGTCGGTTCAGCTTTGCAATAAGGCGCTCCAAATGGCTGAATCAAATCAGGATAGCCTGCTATTGAAACTGGCACACTCAAACCTGGCATCGCATTATTTACTGACAGGATTGTATGAAAAAGCTGAAGCTGAAAACAAATATTGCCTTACTTATGCCGAATCAAAGAAAGATACAGCCGAAATGGCACGTTATTACAACGACCTTGGTAATATAGCGGAAAATACTAACCGGCTTAAAGAAGCCCAGGATTATTTCCTGAAATCAATTCAGATAGCGGAGAGAAGAAATGACACCACCATCCTGGCCATTTCAATCCGGAATCTTGCTTATGTTATGATGAAGAGTGATGACTCGGCAAAGGCACTAAAGTACTTTAATTCTGCGGCTCAATTGCTTAGTAACCCGAAATATGCCAGCAAGTTATCAACGCTTTACAGCGATTTGGGTATTTATTATCGAAATTCCAACCCCGATTCAGCTTTGTATTACTACACAAAAGCCCTGAATGTGATGAAAATAGTAGGTGATGCGGATTTTATTATGGCTACAAAATTCAATATGGCCAACCTTCAGCTTGATATAGGAAACCTGAGTGAAGCAGCTGCAATTTTTTCGGAAATATACCAGCAAACTATAGAGAGAGGGAATTTGATGGGTCAGGCATATTGTGCATATAACCTTGCGATAACCTACGAGAAACGGAATAACAGACAGAAAGCCTCCGAATTTTATGAAAAGGCCGAAAAACTTGCCACTACACTTAATAAACCTGATTTTCAGATTAGGGTACTTGAAGCCCTCGCTTTGTACCATAAAAAACTTGGCAATACATCCCTGGCGTTATCAGAATTCGAACAATTTATGAATTTAAAGGACAGTTTGAACACGATAGGGGCGAAGGCTGAAATACGGGAATTGCAAACCCGGTTTGACACTGAACGGAAAGAACACGAAATTTCAGTTCTGAAGCAAAAGGAAACAGACCAGCAGGCAAAATTGCACGTGAGGTTATTGTTGATCATAAGCTTGCTGGTGTTTTTGTTGGCTACCGGTGGCGGACTGGGGCTGAGTTACTATTATTACAGGCAGCGTACCATTGCCTATCATAAACTGATGGAGCAGTACAGGGATTCGGTTCGTGCTGGTCAGAAAGTTTCTACAAACATCGCTAAACCTGAAAATAATATTGAATCAAACCTGGAAAACAGCGAACTGAAACATGCTTTGGAAAACCTGATGGTAGAAAAAGAAGCACACCTGAATCCACGTTTATCAATTGATGATGTATCAGCTTCGCTGGGAATACATCGTAAAACTATTTCCGCTTTTATTAACAGCAATTATTCAATGAATTTTAACCAGTTTTTGAACTACTACAGGGTTGAAGAAGCCAAACGGAGGCTTTCGGATTCCTTTCACAGTTTGAAAAAAATTGAGGTTATCGGGCAAGAGTCAGGTTTTAATTCCAAAGCTGCTTTCTATAGAGCTTTCCAAAGTTTTACAGGTGTGTTGCCAACGTATTACCGCGATAATATTTGAGCTTATATTGTATTTATTTCTATAAAAATTGGTTCGGTTATTTGAATATTACTGATTCAATGAGTCATAATTTCGCGATGTAAGCTATTTGCAAACATCTATTTAGGGTAAATCCACTCTTTTTTATGCATAGATCACTCTTTTTTTATTTTTTTTTTTTGTCTGGCAGATCTTCTGCATATTTTTTACAAACACATGGTTGATATTGATTTCATCAGGTTTCAAATTAGGAATTCCTGATATGAAACAACAAGCGCGCCTAAATAGCGATTACATTCTCTTTTGCAAGTAATCAACAAGTATAAAAGAAACAACTTTGTAACCCGAATGGAATCTGAATCCCTCAAACTTCTGAATGTAACAATCAACACACTGAATCAATATTCAGGATGTATGGAAATCTGTCGTTCCCTTTTCCTGGCAACTCACACAGAAAATAAGGAGAAAACTTACGGGCTATAGAATTAAAAATGAGATTAATACATAAATCAACCGGAATAGTATAACTCTTTAAACAACAATACCCATAAATAAACTTAAATCCTTAGCATGAAAAATCTAATCATTACCCTTGTTACTGCTTTATGTTCCTGCCAGCTTTTGTTTGCCCAGCTAACAGGCACCAAAACCATTCCCGGCGATTACGCTACCATTGCGGCTGCTATTTCTGCCCTCAACACTTCCGGTGTTGGAACAGGTGGAGTAACCTTTAACGTGGCTGCCGGAACTGCCGAAACATGGCCAACGCCTACCCAGGGAATCATCACGGCACTAAACACAAGTTCGGTAGCCAATCCAGTAATATTCCAGAAAGCCGGTGCAGGAAGTAATCCCAAAATAACTGTGAACCAGGGAACCGGGACCATGGATGGGATTATTATCTTTAATGGATGCGATTATGTTACTTTTGATGGCATCGATTTGGCGGAAACTGCCGGTAATGCCACCAATAATACACGTTTGGAATGGGGATATGCCATTCTTAAAACCACTGGCACTAACGGGGCACAAAATATTACCATTAAAAACTGTTCGGTTGCATTAAACAAAGCCAATGGCAATTCCGTTGGAATTTACTCCAACAACCATACAACTTCTTCGCTTACCGACCTGGTAGTATCGTCGAGCGCAGGAACAAACTCTAACCTGAAAATTTTTAATAATTCTATCACGAATGTTTCTGCTGGTATTAAATTGTTTGGTTATAACGATCCTTCTGATCCATTTGCATTCTACGATCAAAACAATGAGATAGGTAAAGATGGAGCAAACAGTATCTCCAATTTTAGAGCCAATGGTATATCTACCACATACCAAAATATGCTTACAGTAGCCAATAACTCTGTAACAGGGACAGTGGATCAAGGAATTTACTGCTATGCTATCTCACTGGAATTTGCCTATAAGGCATCGCTCGAACTTTATAATAATACAGTGAGCATTACATACCTGGGGAACGGTTATTGGTTTAAAGGTATTTATGTTACCATGGGAGAAATGGGACCCACTCCTGCCACCAATACAATGAATATATATAACAACTCGATTATTGGAAATATCACAGGTTTGACTGAAATAAATGGCCAACAAACTGCAGATTATCTTGAGGTCACATTTTGTGCCAACACCACAAATATTTATGGCAACACGGTCTCAAATAATACGCATGGATCAATCACAACAGGCGGAGGTGATATTTCTGGAGTGAATATACGAAGCTTGCAATTGCAAAACCCTACCACATCTGTAATGAATGTTCATGATAATGTAATTAATAACAATTCATCTCTTTCTGGTAACACAGCTTTGACAACTAACTACTTACTCCGAGCTGATTTATATAATGGTACTGGAAATATATACAACAATACAGTAGATGGTTTTAGTTCAAGTAAAAATTTGAATACGTACGTATT
Source organism: Bacteroidales bacterium (assembly GCA_038204995.1). Lineage (GTDB taxonomy): Bacteria > Bacteroidota > Bacteroidia > Bacteroidales > UBA4417 > UBA4417. The sequence continues at coordinate 15,895 of JBBRCH010000078.1, forward strand.
TTATACTGCCGAAGCCGAAGGCTTTGATGTAAGCGTCCATCACAATACCTTCAAAAATGTCAGTTCCTCCGGAGGCACATTAATTGGAATGTATTGCGGATCGAACATAAACTCCTATTATAGGTATTACAATAACACCATTTCGAACCTTAGCCTGAATGGAACAGTGGCATCGGTTTTCGGAATGTATGGATTTTCTTACGGTAATCCCCCGATTATATATAACAATATGATATCTGATCTCAGAACTCCTCAATTGAACGCACAGTCAAACACGCAATCCGGAATTTTTGGGATAGGCCTATATGGACTTTCTGGCAAATGTTATAATAATTCTATCTATTTAAATGGTTCGTCGTCCGGAAGCGGATTGTCATCGTCAGGGATCAAAGTTGCTATTAATCTCACTGTCCTGGAATTAAGGAACAATGTTATAGTTATCAATTCGGTACCTGGAAGTACCGGCAAAAATGTAGCCCTGGAATTTTTATCATACGACATGGCAAGGTACAGCAGTTTATCGGACAATAACTTGTTTTATTCGGGAATCCCGAGTGCTAAAAACCTGATTTTTTTTGATCACTTTAATAGCTTGCAGACCCTGGAAGAATTTAAAGCCGTGGTATCCCCGAGGGATGCTAATTCAGTAACCGAACTTCCCCCTTTTATCAATGCATCTTCATCACCATATAACCTTCATTTACAACCAGGAGCATCAACTTTAATTGAGAGCAGGGGCGCCCAGGTAAATTCTCCTGTAAGCATAAGTAATGATTATGATGGCGACTTGCGTCAAGGTCAATCGGGGTACAGTGGCACTGGCACAGCACCTGATATCGGAGCTGATGAATTTAACGGTACGTATAAAAATTATGCGCCAACATTACAGGCGACAAATATCGTTTTTTCTGCTGTGGGGAACACGCAAATGACCCTAAACTGGACTAACGGGAACGGGAGTAGCAGAGCGGTTTTTGTGAAAGCAGGCACCACGGGTACGGCTGCGCCGGTAACTGCCACTACATATACCGCTAATACAATCTTCGGAAACGGCACCCAAATAGCTGCCAGCGGATGGTATTGCGTGTATAACGGCACAGGTAGTACTGTTAATTTAACAGGGCTGGTTTCAGGAAATGATTACCAGGTTCATGTTTGCGAATATATTGGAACTCCTGGCACTGAGGAGTATCTTACGACTTCGGCAACAAATAATCCTAAAAATCAGCCTACCATATCCAATAATGCCGATCTGGTTAATCTGATCATTTCCAATGGCACACTTAATCCGGTATTTGGAAGTAGTACAATTTCATATACCGCAAATGTTGCAAGTAATATTACCAATGTTACTGTAACTCCTACAGCAACAAAAAGCAATTCTACTATAAAAGTAAATGGAATTGCAGTTATCAGCGGAACTGCTTCACAATCCATTGCTCTGCTTTCCGGGTCTAATACCATTACAACTGTTGTAACCGCCTCCGATGGTATCACACAAAAAACATATACCATTATTGTAACCCGGGCCATCGGTATGCCATCGGTTCAGGCTACCAATATTGCTTACAGCAATATCGGATTAAACTCCTTCCAGTTGAACTGGACTCGTGGTAATGGAAGTAAATGCGCTGTCTTCGTTAAACAAACGTATTGGAATACGGCCATGCCAGCTAACAATACAACCTATACCGCAAGCACTGTTTACGGATCAGGCTCTCAAATTGGCACAACGGGTTGGTACTGCATTTATAATGGGGCAGGTACAACTGTTTCGGTAACAGGTTTAACCCAAGGCACTACCTACATTGTGCATGTGTGTGAATACAATGGCGCAGCAGGATATGAACAATATAATACTAATGTAGTAACATTTAATCCCCGCGATCAGAGCACATTATCCCCGCCCATAAGCTGGACCGGGTCCACTTCCACCGATTGGGCTGTTCCCGGTAACTGGAGTTCGGGTGTGGTACCAGTGTGGGGTGACAATGTAACCATCCCTTCGGCTCCGGCTAACCAGCCTCACGTTACACTGGCATACCCAAGTATGGCTCTTTGTACCAACCTTACAATTGATGCAGGAGCAGTAGTAACAGTGGATGGAGGAAAAATTCTTGCTATTACGGGAACGTTAATAAATAATGCGGGCGTAAACGGATTAATTGTTAATTCAGGAGCCATGTTGTATGAACTGAGTGGTGCACCGGCCACTGTAAAGCGCGATATGGGTGCCAACGAATGGCACCTGATATCAGTACCAACCAGCAATGCCACTTCAGCCATATTTACAGGAAGGTATTTACAGGTATTTTCAGAACCCGACAATCTTTATTCAGATATTACTCCTACTACTGTCCCACTGATTTCAGCTCAAGGGTATGCACTTTGGGGCGAAGGCTTTACTACTGAGTATAAAGGTCCGGTTAATGCTGGCCCAAAGAGTATAGCGATAACAAATGCAGTATCAGGCTGGAATCTGGTTGGTAACCCCTATCCGACAACAATTGACTGGGATGCAGGAATGGGCTGGACAAAGACAAATGTTAACAATGCCATTTATATGCATGTGAACTCTTCTACATGGGCTACCTATATTAGCGGTGCGCAGGCTAACGGAGGCAGCAGATACATTGCTCCCGGGCAGGGGTTCTTTGTAAAAGCATCAGGTAATGGTACACTTGCTATGAACGACAATGTGAAAAGTATTAGTCCTGCAACTTTTTTTAAGAATTCAAATACTGACAAAGTAGATCATTTGGTTAGGCTGCAGGTTGCTGGTAACGGGTTTACTGACGAAGCGGTTGTAAGGCTTGCTGCTGAAGCTACTGCGGGTTTTGATTCGGATTGGGATGCTCAAAAGCTATTCGGAGATGAACCCGATGCTCCTCAGATTTATACCCAGGGAGAAACCGAACTGATTATAAACGCTCTTCAAGAAGTTCAGGCTGTACCGGTTGGTTTACGAGCAGCTAAAAGCGGGAATTACTCCATTAGCGCAACCGAAATTAACGACTTTACTGAAGTTACTCTCGAAGACACAAAAACGGGAATGTTTACAAATCTGCTGAAAGATTCATATAGCTTCAATTTCACACAAAGTGAAGCTGAACAGCGTTTTATACTTCATTTCGGCACATTATCGGTAGCTGAAACAAATACTTTTAATGCAGAAATATACAGCTACCAGCAAACGGTTTATGTAAATATGCACGACCAGATTCCGGGAGATGTATATGTTTATAACATAGCCGGGCAATTGATGGCCTCCAGGTTATCGTCCAGCGGGTTGAGTGAATTCAAAATGCAGACCTGTGGTAACTATATCGTAAAAGTGGTTGGAAAGGAAAATATTTTGGTTCGTAAAGTTTGGATACAATAAATAGTTGAATCTTTACGAGGAAAACGTTTTTGAAAAATTCGTCAATACTTTCTCAACAAATAAAACTCTGGCATATTCATATAAAAAACTCAAAACCATGAAACGATTCATTAACATTACAATACTTACAGGCTTACTCTTTCTGTATTCAGCAATAATGTTTGCTCAGTCCCCACCTCATCCTAACGACGGAATTTCACCAGGTACAAACAATACCAGGGTGGGCGATGCGCCAGCAGGTGCGCCCATTGGTGGAGGTGCTTGGATACTAATAACATTAAGCGTTTCCTATGGATTCAGGCGCTGGTATTTATTACGGAGCGAATCCACTATGGCCGAATAACCATTTCCGTGATTTAACTCTATAACCCGTTGTTTTGAAAAAGGCAACGGGTTTTTTCTGATTCTTCCGGTTATACTTCAATTTGCTTTGGTAATTATTTCAAAATAAGTTCCTCAAGTTTACAAATGTTTTACGTTTACTTTTTTCAACTTTTGCATGATCAAAAGTTGATCAACTTAGCGCAGCGGTCTCATGCACACCTTTAAAAAACAAAACAATTTGTGCATAAAAATCTAGACTTTATATAATTTCAGTGTATTTCATGTGTCATTGCTTATTTTTTATCGGTCACATGGATTACGCCATGATTAAGAAATAATTGCCAATTGATAAATTCCTGGCAATCTTGGCTAATTCTACGTCAGGTTTTTTGCCATGCCACACAAGCCGTTCGCTTGAAAAGATTGAACAAACAAACTTGCATCCCAGCGGCGCTCACTTCTGCATGGCTTAAAATGCCCCACGCTCATAAAACCTTCCTCGAACTTCAACTGAAATTCTATAATGTCAGTCCTTTAAAAGATAGTTTATCTAAATCGGACATTTATTTGGGGATGTTATTTTGAAAGTTTTACTTGGAGGAATCTTAGTAATGCTATATTGTATAAAATCAAATACTTAGTAATTGTTCAGAAATAAAATTGTCCCCACATCCACCGGCGGCTCTTTATACAACTCAATGATTTCTATCCCTGCAGCGGCAATAAAATCTCTGATAAGTGCTTCCTGCTCAAAAAATAATAAACTTCCGCAAAGGAATAAAGTTTCCCGGAAAAGACCGCAAACCCCACCGAAAAATCCATGTTCAAAACCATCAAGTTTTATACACAAAGGATCTACAAAAAGCACTTCAAGGTCACGTTGAATAAGCGATTTCTCAATTCCGCGGTCGGAAGTTATAAACGAATCATTGGGCAAAGCAAGCAGGTTGCATTGAACATAACCCTGTTTTACAGGAATAATTTCGTGGCCTGGGTTCAGTTTTGCCATAACCGGGTCAGCAATTTCCGGATTTTGAATTATAAACCTGTTTGTTACAAGCGAATTGAAATGAGCTGATCCGGGATACTTTTGTCCAACAGCTAACGCTCCTTTTATAAAAGGAATAGAATTTTCTGTAAGAAGTTTAAAATACGTTTCCGGAAGATTGGGCGCAACAACAAGCCCGCCAGGAGTTTTGCAGAAAAAAATATCAGGATGCCCCGAAATAGCTTTATAGGTAATGCCTTCGGTGGCAAATTCAACTATTTCACCGTAATAAGCCAGTTTCACTTTTGCCGTTTCTGGTATTTTACTGTCACACAGTATCAGCATGGAATTCAAATCCTTTTAATTCATCACTTTCGGTGAATACAACTTTTCTGAAACTTTCGAGCAGCATGGTTTTATTTAAAGCTTTATATCCGATAGCAGGATTTCGCATGCCATTGGCAATCGTAAGCGTGAGCAGGTTGCGTTTCCCGTTTTGGAAAATCATTGTACTGAAAATCCTTTTCCATATTTCGGAGAAAACCATTTCGCCAAATGCCACTTCGAAAGGTCCTGCAACCAGGATGCTCCGGTCAAGCAATCCTTCGGAAGGATGAAGTCCGATACGCAGGATTTTTACATCGGCTTCAATAAACAGGGGAGCCAGGTCAGCAACCTGGCTGATAGCTTCCACAATCGGGAGTGGTTGGTATCTTCCTTTGAGATAAAGTTGCTCAAGTTCAGTATTCTTAATTACCAGTGTCGGGTAAATCCGGGTACAGTCAGCTCCCAGCCGTATGATTTCCTTTGCTGTGGAAAGAGATTTCCCTGCCGTATCGCCGGGCAGACCAATCATCATCTGCAGGCCAAGATTAAATCCGTTTTCTTTTATCATCCGGGAGGCTTCATGAACCTGAGCTGCGGTATGCCCGCGACCTGCAAGTTGCAGCACTTCTTCATCCAGCGACTGCGCACCGAGTTCAATAGTAGTTACATGAAACATTTTCAGCATGGTGAGTATTTCCGCACTGATATAATCGGGACGGGTTGATAATCGTATTCCTTTAACCCTACCGGAAGTGATATAATGTTGAACTGCAGCGAGGTATGCCTTTTGACCTTCAACGGGAATTCCTGTGAAATTGCCGCCGAAAAAACCAATCTCAACCTCGTTTCCCTCGTTAATAGTATGCAAATGGGCATCTATCTTAGCAACAACCTCTTCAACCGATGGAATGCACTCTGTTCCTGCAATGTGATGTTGGTTACAGAATACGCATCGATTTGGACAGGCTTCCTCAGGAATAAAAACAGGTATGGTAAAGTGGCGGATCTTCATGAAAAGCAAAGGTAACTTTTTCATTTAATAGGACAGTTTCATACATTCGTAAAAAAAAACCGGGGAGTGGTTAGCCCCGGTGCAAGTAGTGTATGAAGGTTTGGCAATATAGGAGAATTAAACCTTACCGGCTTTCTTCTCTTTCTTTTCGAGTCGTTTTTCCTTTAATGATTTGGCAGCAGGTTTCTTAACCTCCTTATTTTCTTTATCTTTTGACTTTCCCATGGCACAGAATTTAATTGGTTACACAAATAACAAATTTAGTGTATTAATTATTGCAATGCAAGCGAAATATTTCCTGAACCATTCCAAAAAAAGATAAACCATTTCAAATTGAATTACTCCATGAGACAGGAAAAGATTTAATGCAGGTTAATAATCATTTTATGGGATATTTTAATTTTGTATTTGTATCAAAATAGAGAGTAAAATTTATTTACTGACTCCATATTGATAAAACCCCCGCTCCCGCGCGAACAATGTCATTAAGTTAAGCTCATAAATTATTGATTATCAGCATTTTAAATTTGTTTAATCAAATAATAAATTGTATATTTGTCTGGTAATCAAATAGTTATTAATATGCAAAAAAAACAGCCAGAGATATTTTTTCAAAAA
>JBBRCH010000079.1:0-21994 GCA_038204995.1 Bacteroidales bacterium
TTTCCGGGAATAGCGGTTGATTTTTGTATTCAAATAGATTGCGACTCCCCTTAATAAATACATCTTCTTAAAGGAGTTCTAAATTGAGCTTTTACTAAACAATATAGTCTGGTTGACAATCGGTTGACAAAAAGCATAAAATAAAAAACGCTAACAATTTGTAATACAAAATATTAGCGTTTTTATCGGTACCCCGGGCCGGAATCGAACCGGCACATACTCACGTATATCGGTTTTTGAGACCGACGCGTCTACCAATTCCGCCACCGGGGCAAATTGGGAGTGCAAAGGTAACTATTTTTAACACTCCGCAAAACTTGCTGATAGATTTTGTAAAGGTTAATTCCCTGTTCCGAAACAATTGAATAAATGAACAAGGGAACATCAGAATCGTTGAAACATCTGAACAATCAAAGTGTCAGACACCCTTTGGGTGTGCAGACGCGTAATCTCTTTATTTTATCATTTGGAGGAAGTTAACTTCCTTTTCGTTTAATGTCCGCCAACGTCCCCGTGGTAAATCTTTCTTGGTAAGGCCTGCAAAAACCATACGATCCAGTTTCACTACCTCATAGCCCAGGGCTTCGAAAATGCGACGCACGATACGATTCCGGCCTGAATGAAGCTCAACCCCCACTTCCTTTTTGCTTTTGCCTCCTTCAGCGTAAGCAATCTCATCCACAAGTGCAATCCCGTCTTCAAGCTCAATACCTGCTCCAATGGTAAGCATATCTGCTTTGGTAAGCGCTTTGTCGAGTTCAACGGAATAAACTTTCCGTACCTTATGGCTGGGATGCATCAGTTTTGTGGCCAATTCCCCATCATTGGTAAAAAGTAAAAGGCCGCTTGTGTTGCGGTCGAGGCGGCCGACAGGATAGATCCTTTCCTTTCCGGCATCGGCAACCAGGGCCATCACGGTGTTGCGATCGAGCGGATCGTCGGTGGTAGTAATGTATCCTTTTGGCTTGTTAAGGAGGATATAAACAAGCCTTTCCCTGCGGACTTTTTCATCGCCGTATTGCACTTTATCGGTAGGTAAAATTTTAGTACCCAGTTCAGTAACTACGACACCATTAACCATTACAGCTCCGGCAACAATCAGTTCATCCGCTTCACGGCGTGAGCATATTCCCGAGTTTGAAAGAAATTTATTTAAACGAATGCTTCCATCCGGGCTTGGAGGACCTGGTTTGCTTCCAGGGTAATCTTTTTTGGCAGGTTTACGATCATAACTGCTTTTGCGATCAGATGTTCTTTCATATGTTCGGCGGGCAGGTCTTTCACCATCCCCGCTTTTGTCAAATGAACGACGGGCTGGTCTTTCACTATCACCGCTTCTTCCGTATGGTTTACGTTCAGGTCTTTCACTATCGCTGTTTCTTCCGTATGCTTTACGTGCTGGTCTTTCCCCATCGCCGCTTCTGTCAAATGTACGACGGGCAGGTCTTTCACTATCACCGCTTCTTCCGTATGGTTTACGTTCAGGTCTTTCCCCATCCCCGCTTTTGTCGAATGTACGACGGGCAGGTCTTTCACTATCACCGCTTCTTCCGTATGTTTTACGTTCAGGTCTTTCCCCATCCCCGCTTTTGTCGAATGAACGACGGGCAGGTCTTTCGCCATCCCCGCTTTTGTCGAATGAACGACGTGCTGGTCTTTCACCATCTCCGCTTTTGTCGAATGAACGGCGGGCAGGTCTTTCGCCATCGCCACTTCTATCAAACGAACGACGTGCTGGTCTTTCACCATCTCCGCTTTTGTCGAATGAACGTTGGGCTGGTCTTTCACTATCACCGTTTCTTCCGTATGGTTTACGTGCTGGTCTTTCCCCATCAGCGCTTCTTCCGTATGGTTTACGTGCTGGTCTATCACCATCACCACTTCTTTCGTAAGGTTTACGGACAGGTCTTTCACCATCCCCGCTTTTGTCAAATGAACGACGAGATGGTCTTTCGGCATCACTGCTTTTGTTATAAGACCTGCGTGGGGTTTCATCTTTCCCTGCGCTTCTGCTGCTGCTTCTGCCTGTTGATGAAGGTCTTCCACCTGAGGCAGAACTTCTTTTAGGCCGGGGATCACTATTCTTCGGGGTTCCCTTTCCCGGCCTGCTATTGCGTTGCATAAAATTCTGATTTCTGCAAAGGTATGAATTTTTGAGCACCAAAGCATAAAACCTGCCGTAGTTGTTCTCCTTTTTCAGCTATAATCTACACATAATCTGTATTTTACATAAACCTGGAAGTTCATGATGTCTGAGACGCATGCAAAAAACAATATAATATTTTATGTTTTACATAGTTTTTTGTCAAATATTTACTATATTTGTAATTGAACCAAATAATTTATTTTTCTACAAAGGAGGCTATATGAAACTCATAAAAGAACGGATCATCACAGTTGGACACTTTACCTGGTCGAGGGCATTGTTGCTGCAAATCATTCTTCAGGATAGTGGTATTGATTGTTTCCTGGTTTCCAAAGATACTGTTCTTCCCCGTGGTTATGTTGATCTGCGGGTTAAGGAAAATGACCTTGCAAACGCTTTAAAAATCATAAAAATTTCATCTCAGGATACCGGTAGTGCCAAAGAGCATGCCGTACACAAAATTCAGGTCATCAGGCGGATATTGGTGCCGGTCGATTTTTCGGATATTTCATTTAACGCATGCCGGTTTGCTGTAAGTGTGGCAGCCAAATACAAAGCTGAAGTGAAACTGGTGCATATATTCTATAATCCGGCCATTGATGTTTCACCCTATGCTGATCATTATTCCTACCAGATCAAATTGGTTGAAAGCCTTCGTGAAATCGAAAAAAGCGCGCGTGAAAACATGCTCAAACTGGAAAACAAGCTCAAAACCTGGTGTGTAAAGGAAAATCTTGAGAAGATACGTATTACTGCCAAGTTGATAAACGGTTTCAGTACGGATGAAATACTTGAGTATAGTAAAAAATATAAACCCGCCCTTATTGTCATGGGTACGCGCGGACTTACACGCGACAATTACAAAGCCTTTGGCAGAGTTGTGAGTAAAGTAATTGAAAATGCCGAAATTCCGGTTCTGGCTCTTCCTTCAGGGACTATAAAAACGATTGGTGAAATAGAATCCCTGCTCTATGCCACTGATTTTGACCCCTCTGATTATTCGGCATTAAACCGGCTAATACAGATGCTGGCTCCTTTTACTATCAAAATACATTGTGTTCATATTAGTTTTGTTGAAAAAAAGCCATGGGATTCAGTCAAACTCGATGAACTTAAAGCGCATTTGCTGAATGAATACCAGGGAACTGATATCACTTTCAATAATATGATCAGTGATAATTTTGTAAACGGCCTCGAAACGTATATCCGGGAAAACAAGATCCAGGCCCTGGCGGTAACCACGCACAAACGCAACCTTCTTGAGAAAATTTTCAGCCCCAGTCTTTCTCAAAAAATTTACAGTGAAACCGGTAAGCCTCTGCTGGTATTTCATGCCAAAGAGTAAGCTATTAATAGATTTATAATTTACGATTTACGATTTTGGGAATTATCCTATCTTTTAACCAGGCATTTGTTGATGCAATTTTTGTATTCCAACAACACTATTATTTCTAATGTGTACTGTAGGAAACTTTCTTAGTAATGACTATAATTCTTAGTACTTTAGCGACGGTCTTTTTCTTTTCCCCGGTTGGCGCACATCTTATTTTCTGATGCGTGCCGGTTCTATTGTGATAACTTTTGCTGACGTGGCAATTTCAAATATCTCCCCCGCTTCCCATAGTCCTCTATAATAAAAAAAACAAGTTTATCTGGTGTCTGCGACTACGGATTCCGTTATTTGCCTGAAATTTCCGGGAAAACCCGGAAAATGTCTTTTTTGGGGGTAAAATAATTGGTGTTTGTTCAGCAGTTGCTACCTTTGGCATTGGATCAGCATTTGAACAAGCGAAAAGTTCGTTATGTTGGCATTTTGGCAAAGCAGCAGCTCATGGCTATAAGGAAGGACTATTTAACTTTGTGCAGGGCGGTAAGTTTGAGTAAGGATTTTACTCCGGTTCAGCTTCAATATTAACTGCATCTGGAACTTGTTTGTATCCTGTGCACCCGTTCTTTCATTATCTGATAATTTTAATAATAGCAATTTCAAGTATGAGAACTATAATGATAATAAGTTTTGTTTTGTTTTGCATGATCTCTAGTGCCCAAAAACGGAAAGATACAATCAGGATCAAAGATGGCAGCGAAATTCTATGTCAGATATTAAAAGTATCTGAATCTGATTCTGTTATTCAGTTTTGTGTAAAGGAAAACGGAAATTTGAAGGTCATGAAAATACCATCCACATTCGTCGAATCTTATTCCTGGCCGGGAAAGGAACAAGCCGTCAGGTATTGTAAAATGCTGGGAGTAAAAACTATACAGGATGGTGAGATATACAAAGGGTATTGGTATAAAAAACCATCATTATTAAAACCGGAACCTACGGGTATTGATCCCGCAGCAGTGGAAATAAAAAAGGGCCATAAACTGTTAGACATAGGTTTCGCTGTAACAACTGTTGGTATACTTACGGCAAAATTAGGCCCACTTTTGTTACAAAAACCTGCGGGTGGTAGTAGCATAAACAGCTACCTTAACAATGTTCAAAGATATAATAATCAATTGAAAACCATAAAGCTTGTTGGTTACGGTATAGCGGCAACCGGGGTAATAGTCGGGTTGTCGTCCATAACGCATTTTAATAAAGCTAAACTTCTCCGGCGGGAATCCCGGCCAGGATTAAGTATTGGAGTAAACAGCTATGGTTTGTGCCTGGCATTCAAATTTTAAATTGAATCAACTACACCAACTACTGCGCGAATAGTATACTGCAGCAGTGTTCCTGTCTCAAAATTATTTGGTTCTTCTTTTAGAACGTTCCAAAGGACTAAATATAATTATTACCTTAGCGACTGAATTGCGAGAGAAATTCAGAGCATTTTTTTTCTAATCATTTTCAAACCCTAAATCATTTTAAATGAAAGCACTTTTACTTCCTGCACTGTTGTTACTTTTTATTTCAATTAATGCCTTTTCCCAGGAAAGGGAATTTGAATTTGAAAAAGATACCGTAAAGTTTACCCGTGAAATGCTTCCGGCCAAGTACGTTGTCGATACCCGTATTGATAATATGGGATACTGGGAAAAGATGGCCGAAGCGGGTCTTGTACCTGTGGCACCGAATGTAATCGCGCCCCCTCCGATTTATAAAACCAGCAAAATTGTAACTAAAGGTAAATCACCCGGTAATTCACCTGATGTACCTGTTACTACAGTCAATTCAACACAAAGCGAGAATTCGGTTTTTGTTTCACCTGTCGATCCCGCTTTACTTCTCAATTCAAATAATTCAACACCGCAACCCAGCACCGGATCAGTTTACGGGGCTGATGCATTGTATTCTTCAGATAGTGCGGCTACATGGGGCGGTACGATACAGGGACCTGCGGGTGGTAACAGTGGTGACCCGACAACAGCAATAAATACCAATGGAAGGTGGTTTGTCGGATATATCAACAGCGGCAGTGGTCAGAGCGTGGCTTACAGCGATAACCAGGGAACGTCATGGACTGCTAAACTAGTGGCTAATGCGCCATCCGGCTTTGGTAACATGCTCGATAAAAATCATATGTGGATCGATAACAGTTCTACAAGCAATTACAATGGTAATCTTTATGATGCTTGGACAACTTTTGGCGGAAACCAGGACGGTCAAATAGGCGTGTCAACAAGTTCAGATGCCGGTGTAACATGGAGTCCTGTGGTTCATGTGAGTGCAGCAGTAAACGCCGGTAGCCATAATCAGGGTGTCAATATTAAAACCGGACCAAATGGCGAGGTATATGTATTATGGGCCATTTACGACAGTTGGCCATCTGATGAAAATGCATTGGCAATGGCTCGTTCGCTTGATGGAGGACAAACATGGTTGCCTGCAGCTCGAATAATAAATAATATAAAGGGAATACGAAATCATGGAGTTACGCAGAATATGCGTGTGAATTCGTTTCCCAGTATGGCTGTTGACATCAGTAATGGTGATTATCGGGGAGCTATTTATGCAGTATGGACCAATGTAAATACTCCGGGAGTAAACTCAGGCCAGGGTGTGGAAGTTTATCTTATCAAATCGAATGATAATGGATTAACCTGGTCAATACCCCTGAAAGTCAATACAGATCCTTTGGGACCCAACAAGCAACATTATCTTCCCTGGGTTACCTGCGATCCGACCAACGGGAACGTTGCAATCGTATTTTACGATAACCGGAATGTCTCATCAACACAGGCTGAAGCATGGTGTGCAGTGTCCGTTGACGGGGCCGAAACATTCACCGATTTTGCAGTAAGCGATGTGGCTTTTACACCCACTCCTGTTCCTAACCTTGCCACCGGTTATATGGGCGACTACCTTGCAATTGCAGCACAGGGCGGAATGGTATACCCATGCTGGACAGATACCAGGACGGGCTATGCAATGACCTATGTATCACCGTTTTATCTCGCTCCGGTTATGAACCAGGCCTTTATAGCGTACCAGGATCATGACCTGAATGACAATACAGGGGGTAACGGAAACGGGGCTCCCGACTATGGTGAAAATCTTCTTTTAACACTTGCAGTTGAAAATATCGGGGATAAAGCTGATACCAATGTAATGGTTACCCTGAGTTGCGATTCGCCAATGGTTACCTTTAGCGACAGCACCGAAAACTATGGCAATTTTGAAATCGGGGAGATAAAAAGTATAACGGATGCATTTGCATTTCATATTTCCGATTCCATCACTAACGGAACCGAACTGGTATTCAATGTTAAAGCGGTAAATAATCTTGATAGTGTTAATTACAGCTATTTTACCATGAATGCTTCAGCTCCTGAACTGACTATCAGTACTATTCGTGTTAACGATCCCATGGGAAATAACAACCATGTGCTCGATCCGGGCGAAACCGCAGATGTTGTAATTAAATACAAAAATTTAAGCCAGTTCGAGGCCACACATCCGATAAGTCACCTTACAAGCGCACAGTCGTTTATTACCATAGAAAATCCAATGGTGAACCTGTTGGCCATTGCTCCCGGGCAGACTGACAGTGCTGCTTTTCATGTTACGGTATCCAATGTGCCATCAGGATCTGCAGCACAGTTTACCAACAGAATTGAATATTCTTATCAAAGTTCACAACGATCATTTGTCGAAAGCATAGGGCTGATAGTCGAAGACTGGGAAACCGGTACCTTTACAAAGTTCCCGTGGACATTTAGTGGTAACGACAATTGGGAACTGGATAATGCAACTATGTGGGAAGGCAATTATTCGGCACGATCCAAAACAATTACACATAATCAGAATGCATCTCTTAATCTTTCCTATAATGTGATGTTTGATGACAGCATTTCATTTTACCGAAAGGTCTCATCCGAACTGTTCCATGATAATTTGAGTTTTTATGTTGATGGCAATAAACTAGGTTATTGGTCAGGAAATGCCAATTGGAAACGCTATGTTTATCCGGTTACAGCCGGCCAGCATACATTCCGCTGGGAATACCTGAAGGATGGTACAACCTCAAGTGGAGAGGATGCAGCATGGGTTGATTTCATAGTTTTTCCGCCCGAAACACGCACTATGGCATTTGCCGGTAACAATATGAGTTCCTGCGAGAACCTGCCGGTACAGATGAATGCCACGGCAACAAATTATCAATCGCTGCTTTGGTCAACCTCCGGATCCGGTACTTTCAGTAACGATACAATTCTGAATCCTGTTTATTCACCAAGTTCCTCCGATGTTGCAGCAGGTAGTGTAACCCTTACCTTGTTCGTCACCGGTTTATCATTTAAGGAATCAACACAGAGTAGCTTTGTGTTAACATTTAATCAAAATGCCATAGTATTTGCAGGTTCTGATATAGCTGTTTGTGAAGGATTACCTCTGTCGCTTGACCAGACCTCAGCTACTTTCTATTCCGCTTTAAGCTGGAATACCTCAGGCGACGGCGTTTTCGATGTTCCCAATATTTTACATCCACAATATACTCCCGGCAGTGTTGATATTTCAACAGGTTCAGTTATGCTCAATTTAACGGCTCTGACGGGTAATACCTGTCCGCCGGCAGTCGATTCACTTTTTCTTACGATTCATGAAAAACCGGTTGCAGGTCTGAGTATTGCCGGTGAAATATGTAATGGTGACAGTACTCAACTCATTTATTCAATCAGTGGTATTGCACCTTTTGAAGTAGTGTTCGAAAACGGTGATACCCGTAATGTTCCGGCTCCAAGCTGGCAGGAATGGGTGAAACCTGTTGTAAATACCAACTTTACCATACAAAGTGTTACGGATGCAAATGGCTGCATTAACAATCAGGCTGTAACTGCCTCTGTACTGGTTAAGCCTGCACCACAGGTAAATATGACAGCCGATACCATTTTGTGTGGTAATCTTGTCCTCAACCTAAGCGCGAATGCCCAGGGAGCAGTTTCATATCTGTGGACTCCGGGTAATTTTATCACACCTACTATAAGCATTGATACAGCCGGTTACGGGTTAGTTGCACGCACATTCACGCTTGTTGCTACCGGATCAAATGGGTGCACCACGACTGCAAAAAGCTCTGTAAGCTTTAAAAATTGTACCGGAGTGGAGGAATTGGTAGGCAATGTAATGTTTGCGCTTTACCCCAATCCTAATAAAGGTCAGTTTGCTATTGAGTTCAGGAGCAATAGCCGTGAAGTAATCAACATGAAAGTTGCCGATGCATCAGGTGCTATCGTTTACAGTTTGAATAGTCTTGCAGTATATGGTACTTTAAACCGCGAGTTCGATTTACGGAGCCTCGCCCGGGGCACTTACCTGCTGATACTCGAAAACAATAACATACAGATTACTAGGCATCTGATTATTGCAAAATAATACAAACTCAATTTGTTTGAATCCCTGTCTCCGGCAGGGATTTTTTTATGCAAAAAAAAAGTATAATCATGGCCCAATGTGCAATTGCATGGCAATGGAAACTCCTTCCTTCAAACTCAAGCCTTTCAGTACAACATCCGTGGCTGGCTTGAAAAAATAAATGATGTAAACAAACCTGGCAACGACCTGTTTGCTATGACCTTAAACTATACCGGAGGGCAAAAACCTCAATATAATGGTAGTATTTCGGCAATTGAATGGACATCAGCCAAGTTTCCTGAAGCGAAGGAATAAAATTTTACCTACGATGACCTGAACAGGTTAAAAATTTCTTCTTATTCAACATCAGGTAGTTTTGACGAAAACCTCACTTACGATAAGAATGGTAACATACTTTCAAACGACCGTAATGGGCAAACTGCTCCCGGCTTATTTGGCTCAATTGATGAATTAACATACAATTATATTGGGAACCAACTAAAAAGTGTGAACGATCTTACCGGGTCGGAATATGAAAACAACGGTTTTTCCGATAATGGTTCATTTGCAACAAATGAATACCTTTACGATCCAAATGGCAACCTGAAGAAAGATTTGAATAAGCAGATAGAAAATATTAATTATACGCCGCAAAACCTGCCACAGCGTATTGAACTGGCTGCCGCCCAGCAGCAATGGATATTGTATGTGTATGATGCCACTGGTCGTAAATTGCGGAAACAAACCCGCCAAAACCAGGCCATAATTACCACAACCGACTATGATGGAAATTTGGTGTATGAAAATGGCAACCTTGCCTATATTATTACACCCGAAGGCCGTGCCTTACCAAAAGAGAATGTATATACATACGAATATTTTCTGAAAGATCATCTTGGCAATACCCGTGTTGCCTTTGACCAAAACGGAACGGTATTACAGGACAACAGCTACTACCCGTTTGGGATGAAAATGGAAGGGCTAGCTTATGTTAATCCCGAACAAAGCAGCCCCAATAAATACCTGTACAATGGCAAGGAATTTCAAGAAGATTTTAAGCTGGATTGGTTAGATTATGGGGCGAGAATGTATGACCCCCAAATTGGTAGATGGCATAGTGTTGATCCACTCGCAGAAAAATCCAGGCGGTGGAGCCCCTACAATTACTGCCTTAATAATCCATTATTATTTGTTGACCTAGATGGGTTAAAACCTGTTTGGAATGGACAATATGGGGACGACTCTAAATATATTGACGATGAGACAAATAAAGAAGTCGCATGGAGTCAAGTTCAAAATTATATGAATTATGGAAACTATGATGGTCCCAAAGGACTAGAAAATAGCAATGACGAATCTAGTAATACAATTACTCCTTTTGGGGTTGGAGTAGAATGGTTAAGTGGTAAAGGTGAAAAAAATAGGACATTTGTTGGGGGAGATTATTTTACTGAATTATTAAAAGGACATAACCATATAACATCAACTAAAGAAATAATTGCCAAGATGATTAAAAAAGGAATCTTATCTGGAAAAAACGATTATGGATTAAATGGCTTTCAAGGTGTAGGAAAATACATTAATGACTATTCTACATTACTTACTTCTGGGAATACTGGTAATCTTGCTGTTACTTATTTAGGTTCATATAATTTAGGCTGGAGTGTAGTTAAAATGGAAGGAAATGTAGCAACGGTACTGTTTGAAGTTTATAATCCTTCATCGATTCAATCTGCCATTAGACCGCCAGTAATAGGATATTATCCAATTTGGAAAAATACTGTTGGGAAAGCACTAAATTCTGCCTTTTCAACAGGACCCGCTTCACAAACTACTCAAACATTGGAATGGACTGCAAAAATTACGATAAAATGATGCGAATTTCTATTTTAGCACTATTCAGTTTAGTCTTGTTTAGCTCCTGTAGTTCTCCAAAGAAAGAAGATATAATTGGGGTTTGGTTATCAAATGATAGTTCCAAATTCCAATTTAATAACGATTCTACTTTTAATGTTGCAAACATGCCTAAATCAATTTTATTTGGACATTATACAAACAAAAGTTTATTTTCCGGATCTGGCTTTTGGGATATTCAATGTTTAGAAAATATATGGAAAATAGAACTTATATTTCCTAAAAGTGATGAGCTACCAGGTGGATTTGCTTGTTATTTAAATATTGAAAAGAAATTTCATTTTGGCAGGTCAACTTGGAGTCTATTTTTTTATGGGGAGAATTTTGATTATAAATATGAATTTAAACCCGTAAATTTGAAGAGAAGTTCTAAAACAAAGCATTAGGCGACATTTTCAATGCCATTGATAAACAGAACGAAAATAAAATTTTAGAAGAAGCGAGAAGCCCAGCAAAACCGGGCTTCTCCCAGATGGTAATGATGGTGTTCCATGCTATTTGCTTACACCAATAACTTTCACGATGCAGGCAGTATCGAGTTTGCAAACGGAAAAATATATTATAGAAGGGAATTCGCCCGTTACTGCATATGTGAAGGGATCAACAGAAGCTGCAGCCCTATTTGCTGCTCCTTTTATAGCAGTGGGAGCGTTGTTGGTAAGTGCAGAAGCATTAGGGCCTATTTTGGCTGGAGGAAGTTCAGAATTTTTGACTGCACTTAAATTAACTCCTGAGATGTTAAAATATCTTGCGATTAGTAATCCCGCATTGTGGTCAACAATCCAGGAAATTCTCGAAGTAGAAGTTACTCCACCAGGAGTAGCATCAATGTTGCCTATGACAGTGATTGAGTATCGCTATCGATTACTCAAAATGTTATTTGAGTTAAAAGGAGATCAAGAACCAAAGCAAGAACCAAAAACAGAACCAAAGCCAGAACCAGAGCCAGAACCAAAGCCAAAGCCAAAGCCAAAACCAAAACCAGAACCAAAACCAGAACCAAAACCAGTACCAAAACCCCAGACCAATTAAAATTAGAACCAGATATAAAGTAATGAAATAAATAAAATCTGATCATTTAAACTAAATTACAATTATGTCATATTTTTTTATTGCCTTGTTCTTGCTATTATTTGTCCCTATAATATTAATGAGATACAATAAAGATAAAGGGGAAAATAATTCTGCAAAGGTTTTCAATTTGATAGTATCTCTGTGTTTATTGTATTTTTTAACAAGCACAATAAAATGGGAACTTACTAAGGC
The DNA here is from genome assembly GCA_038204995.1 of Bacteroidales bacterium. Taxonomy (GTDB): domain Bacteria; phylum Bacteroidota; class Bacteroidia; order Bacteroidales; family UBA4417; genus UBA4417. The sequence continues at coordinate 12,108 of JBBRCH010000079.1, forward strand.
ATTTACTGGATCGCAAAAGTTAGGAGAGAAGATATTTGTTGAAGTTGGCATTTTAAGTCCTTTTGTAAGTGGGTTATCATGGATATTATATATTGCCCTTTCATTTGTCTTAGCTGTTGTTATTAATTTAGTTATAATTAGAAAGGAAAATTATAGAATCTTATTTTTACGAATACTTCCATTTTATTGGGTATTGAATAGTATAGACTTATATAAATATATTGTTGCTAAGAATGAGGCAGTAAGTAATTCTGATTATTTAATACCTGGGATATTAATACTTAATGGGGTTTTTGTAATTCTTATATATGTTTTTTATTCAAGAAGTTTTATAAAGAAATTTTTTCAATTTAGGGAATAACCCCTGCTGGCGCGGATTTGCAATCCGTGCCGCTACAATCTAACTTTAAAACATGCTAATAGTTAAGGTTTATTGGATATATTTGTAATGGAATGAAAACGATAAATAATATAGGATTACTGAGTGGCACCGATTATCAGTCTTTGGCTGATGAGCTTGCTTCGCTAAGTTGCAAATCCGCACCAACCTTTTTTCTATCTTTGATTTAAGTTTGGTAACATTCTCAGTAATGAGGTGCAAAACTGATAAGAAAATAGCTCACTTAAACTGACAAAAATGAAAGACCAGATTCAAAAAAACGGACCTTCAGGCGCTGTGTATGGCCTGGGATTTATTGGAGCAGCAGTATTTTTTATTTCGCATGCCACCAGTTTTTGGATGGGCGTAATTGGGCTCCTGAAGGCTATGGTATGGCCGGCTTTCCTGGTATATGAAGCATTTAAAAGCCTTACACTCTAAATGTATTTGTCCGGCCCTGGCTGCAGGCAAACCTGATCCTGCCGGCTTATTCAACACAGTCAGGAATTGAAATTTTCTGAAGATATAAAGCGCCTTGCTTACTTTATGCGTATTAATCGGTTATATTTGTATTAACCTTTTAAAAAACATGGATATGATTATTGGTATAATAGTTCTTGCAGTGATTATTGGCCTGTTACTCGTGAGTTTATACAACAGGCTTGTTAAACTTCGCAACAGGCGCGAAAATGCTTTTGCCGACATTGACGTGCAGCTTAAGCAGAGGCATGATCTGGTGCCCCAGTTGGTTGAAACCGTGAGAGGATATGCTACCCATGAACGGGAACTCCTTCTCAGAATTACCGAGGCACGGAGCGCCGCCATGCAGGCCAGGACCATTGATGAAAAAATTCAGGCTGAAAACAATCTTGGCAGTAGTTTACAGGGCTTAAAAATTGCCGTTGAGAGCTATCCTGACCTGAAGGCAAACCAAAATTTCCTTCAGTTGCAGGAAGAACTGAGCGATATTGAAAACAAGCTGGCCGCTGCACGGAGATTCTTCAACGCCGCAACAACTGAATACAATACTTCCGTTGAATCATTTCCATCCAATCTGATTGCCGGTAGTTTTGGATTTAAGCGGGAGACCCTGTTCGACCTGGGTGAAAAACGTCAGGAACTGGAAGAACCTCCCTCAATTAAGTTTTAACCGATGGCATACGTTGGTATTCAGAGCCAGATCCGGAAAAATAATATTTTTTCATTCCTTTTGCTAATTGCATTCCCCGTTTTGCTGATGGGAATGGTGTATACATTTCTTTATTTTTCAGAAGTTACTCCAACGGAGCAAACAAATCAGACCTTTCTGCAGCTTACTCCTTTTATCCTGGCCGGAACGGCTCTTTGGTTTTTAGTCGCCTGGTTGTCGCATACAGCAATTATTCGCATGGCAACCGGATCGCATCCACTCGAGAGGAAAGAGAATAAGAGAGTTTATAATATTCTCGAAAACCTGTGCATAGCCAACGGGCTGACCATGCCCAAACTCTACATTATCGACGATACATCATTGAATGCTTTTGCCAGTGGACTCAGTTCCCGATCCTATGCCATATCACTTTCAAGCGGGATCATTGAAAAGCTGAATGATGATGAACTTGAGGGCGTTATCGCCCACGAACTTGCACATATAAGGAATCGCGATGTACGCTTGCTGATTATTTCAATCATATTTGTCGGGATTTTTGCATTTCTGGCCGAAATAGCCTTCCGTAGCCTGCGTTTTTCAGGAGGAGGGCGCAGTAAGAGCGGAAAAGGATCCGGAATGATCATTTTGGTTGCTATTGTAGTTTCGGCGGTTTGCTATCTTATTTCGCAGCTTCTTAGTTTTGGGATATCCCGTTCCCGCGAATTCATGGCGGATGCGGGTTCGGCTGAAATGACAAAACGCCCTTATTCCCTGGCTTCTGCCTTACGTAAAATATCTGCCGATCCGGCCATTGAGGCGGTCGAAAGCAGGGATGTTGCACAGTTGTTTATTGAAAATCCCAAACCTTCAGCACACGGATTTTCGTGGGATAATCTCTTCGCCACTCATCCACCCATTCAGAAAAGGATTGAAATACTTGAGCAATTTGTATAAGATAGAAGGATAATTTTTGAACTGCAGGATTAATTTCTCCCAGGTTCTATGTGCTGGGTTCCGGAGTGCGGCTGAAAATTATAATGATTTGTATCCTTGTCAGTTTTTTACTTCAAAGCCTCCTTCAACTTTTTTAACATTACATCCTGGCCATAAAAGCATCCTTAATATGGTTCAGCACTACCTTGCCGCCACCCAGTAAAATCCCGATAACATCAAACCTGGTTTCGCCTTTGAAATCTGCAAACTGAATATAGGCATCCGCAGTGCGGACAATGGCGCGTTGTTTAGCTGGTTTTACTTCCATTTCGGGTTCGCCGAAATAATCGGTAGTTCGTGTTTTTACTTCAACAATCACCAGCCATTCTCCATCGCGGGCAATGATATCCAGCTCGTCGTGACCGAAATGCCAGTTCCGGTGAAGGATCTGGTACCCGATTCTCCTGAGGTGCTTTTCAGCCAGGTCTTCGCCGATTTTGCCGAGTTCGTTATGTTTAGCCATGGGAGAGAAAGGGTTTGAGGCGTATGAAGGGTTTCAATGTTACAGAGTTCCAGTCCAGGATAGTAAACGGATATCTGAAATCCTTGTTAGTTCAGAAATAGCCTGATCAGGTATAATATAACATAAATAAACACAAAGAATCCTAAAAAGAAAAGTGCGGGTTTCAGAATCTTACGTAGTGAATTACCGGCTTTTGCGGTTTCACCTGCAGGTAAAAACTGAAGAGTAACGCCGTTCGAATCAATAGTCAGCCGTATTTCCCTTCCCAGGATCAATGCACGATTGTCGGCAATATGGCCCGCCGGGAAATTAAAACATACCGGTATCCCGGCTTCCCGGGTAATTTCGGAAATAATCTCTTCAGCCTGTTTGCCGAAAGGAATTGTATTATCATTCATTTTATTCATTCCTCCTACAATCAAAGCTTTTATTCCTGACAATTTCCCGCTTCGCTTCAGGTTCATCATCATGCGATCGATGTGATACAGGTATTCATCGAGATCTTCGATAAACAGAATTTTATCTTCAGTCTGAATATCGGAAGGTGACATGATAAGTGAGTAGAGCATGGAAAGATTACCTCCGGTAAGCAGGCCCGATACCTCACCTGCTTTGTTTAACGGATGTGGACCGGTTTTATATTCCAGTGCTTCGCCGAATAATGCCCTCCGCAACGATTCAACTGCTGTTTCGGAGCCCTCATCTGTAAAATTGACAGGCATAATGGCATGAAGCGTTTCAATTCCGTACTGAGTCTGAATATGCGAATGCAAGGCCGTTATATCGCTGTAACCAACAATCCATTTGGGATGCTGTTCAAAAGTGCTGAAATCCAATTTGTCAATAATCCTCACCGTGCCATACCCACCCCTTGCGCAAATCAGAGCTTTAACATCTGTATCGTCGAGCATCATCTGTAAATCATTTGCCCGTTCCTCATCTGTACCGGAGTATTGATCACATGCCCCGAACAAATGTGGCCCTGTAATCACCTGTAATCCCCACGAACGGAATATAGCTATAGCTGTGTCAACTCCGGTAGCAGTAATTTTGCGTGCCGGTGCTACAATAGCTATTTTATCGCCGGGTTTCAGGTAAGGAGGAGTAATCATTTTATCATCTTTAGATAACCAAAAGTAATAATTCCCCGGGTATACTTTCTACCAAAGTATAAAAGAAAAAACACCGGGGCTTGGCAAAGAGTAAAAAATCTTTGAAATTGAAGCGTGAATGCATTCTCCCCTCACATTCTGACACCTGAATTCTTTTTCATTTGAGCAAATTTGTGATTCATTGTGAACATTCGCGGATAATTTACCTTTAACGCCAGGCATTTCAGGTTTATGCATTTCAATTCATAAGCTATTCAGTATCTTTGCAGACAATTTTTACCAGGAGGGAAATCATGACCGAAAACCATACTAAAGCTTTTAAACGCTATACTGTTACTTCTGCATTGCCTTATGCCAATGGCCCGATTCATATTGGTCACCTGGCAGGGGTGTATATTCCGGCAGATATTTATGTAAGATTCCTTCGTTCGAATAAGCGCGATGTCTTATTTGTCGGCGGCAGCGACGAGCATGGAGTGCCCATTACTATAAGGGCGCGTAAAGAAGGCGTAACACCACAGCAAATAGTTGATAAGTACCACGCGATGATTAAACAGTCCTTTCAAGAACTTGGTATTTCCTTCGATATTTACAGCCGCACCTCCGATCCCATACACCACGAAACAGCCTCGGCGTTTTTCAGGAAGCTTTATGACAATAAGCAGTTTGTTGAAAAAGTCAGTGAACAGTATTATGATGAGGAAGCACAGCATTTCCTTGCCGACCGTTATATAACCGGAACCTGTCCCCGCTGCGGGAATGAACGTGCGTATGGCGATCAGTGCGAAAGCTGCGGATCGACACTGAATGCCACCGACCTTATCAATCCCAAATCAGCATTGAGTGGCAATATACCCGTGATGAAAGAAACCAAACACTGGTTCCTTCCGCTTGATAAGTATGAAAAATGGCTTAAGGAATGGATCCTCGAATCGCACCGCGACGACTGGAAAACCAATGTGTACGGGCAGTGCAAGTCGTGGCTCGACAGCGGTCTGCAGCCCCGTGCAGTTACCCGCGATCTCGACTGGGGCGTAAAGGTTCCGGTTGAAGGAACCGAAGGGAAAGTGCTTTATGTTTGGTTCGATGCTCCGATTGGTTATATATCCGCTACACGCGAATGGTCAGCTCAAACCGGTAAGGATTGGGTTCCGTACTGGAAATCAAAAGACAGCAAACTTGTGCATTTTATCGGGAAAGACAATATAGTATTTCATTGTATTATTTTCCCGGCGATGCTTAAAGCCGAAGGTACTTATATTTTACCCGATAACGTGCCTGCCAATGAGTTCCTGAATCTTGAAGGGGATAAAATTTCAACTTCGCGCAACTGGGCGGTCTGGCTGCACGAATACCTGGTTGATTTTCCCGGGAAACAGGATGTGTTGCGTTACACTTTGGCCGCCAATGCTCCCGAAACCAAGGACAACGACTTTACATGGAAGGATTTTCAGGCACGGAATAACAGCGAGTTGCTGGCAATTTTCGGAAATTTTGTCAACCGCACGCTTGTACTTACTCATAAATATTTTGCCGGTTTAGTGCCCTCTTTGGGCGAAGTGAATGATACCGATCGCCTGGCTATGGATGAGATTGCAGAATACCCTGCCCGCATTGCGGCCAGCATCGAAAATTATCGTTTCCGCGAAGCTTTGAACGAAATGATGAACCTGGCACGACTGGGGAATAAATACCTTACTGAAACCGAGCCCTGGAAAAATTTCGCATCGAATCCCGAAAAAGTTAAAACCAACCTGAATATTTCCCTGCAGATATGTGCAAATTTATCCATTCTCTGTGAACCTTTCCTTCCGTTTACCTCTGCGCGCCTGCTTGAAATGCTGAATTCAGACCTCAGACCCTGGGATGAAGCAGGCTCCTGCACCTTGCTGCAACCTGGTCATAAACTCAATCAACCGGCATTTCTGTTTGACCGTATCGAGGATGAACTTATAGCAGCTCAGATTAAAAAACTTACCGATACCAAAGCCGAAAACGCGGCCGAAAACCACATGATTGCACCGCAAAAACCTGAAATTACCTACGACGATTTTACTAAACTCGACATGAGAACAGGTACCATCACCGAAGCCGAAAAAGTGTTGAAAACAGCAAAACTTCTAAAGCTTACTATCGATACAGGTATCGACAAACGCACCGTTGTATCTGGCATTGCCGAACATTATACTCCCGAACAGGTAATCGGGCAAAAGGTGGTTTTACTTGCCAATCTTGCCCCCCGCACCCTTAAGGGTATTGAATCAAAGGGTATGATCCTGATGGCTGAAGACAAAGATGGGAAGCTTTGTTTTGTTTCACCTACCGAAGCATTTGGTAACGGGAGCGAGGTCAGGTAGTTCAAACTGGATTGATTGGTTCAGGAATCCAGAATGCCTCCGGTTACAGACGACATAGTGTAAACATGTTCTTTCACTTTCTGTGCCCATTGAACATGAGTCATTGAATGGTCAAATTTTTGCCAGGGAATAGGTTTCCCAATCTTAACCCGAATGGTTTTGTTGCGTTTCAGGAACAATTCGCGGGGTAATAATGCAAGTTCGATATTCTTTTTAATTCCCAGGGCTCTTCTTACCAGGTTAATACCATAGAACAGGTTTGAATTCATTCCATAAAAATAGAAAGGGACAATATCTCTTTGGCAGGAAACTGCGCGGGTAACAAAACTTTTTTGCCATTCGCGATCCTGTATTTTCCCGTGGTATCGCCGGGATACTTCGCCCGCAGGGAAATGGGTAATCGCAACATCCGACTGGTAAACTTTCTCCAATTCAGTAACATATGTTTTCGAACTCAACCCGTAAGGATTTACAAGGGCAATATACGGACGCAGATTTGGAACAAACTGAAATGACTCATTTCCAATAGCTTTAAAGGTTCCGTATTTTTCGATTACGGTTTTTGTGAGTATCAATCCATCAACTATCCCAAACGGATGGTTCGAGAGGAAAAAACACTTACTGTTTTCAGGCAGGTTCTCAATACCTTCTATTTCAAGCGAAAGGCAAAACTCTTTCATAATACTGCGGTGAAAATCAGCCCCTTCGCAGTCTTTGTATTTTTCAATAATGGTGTTCAGTTCCTCCTGCTTAATTATTTTTTCGAGTGACCGGACAATGAAACCAGGAAGCTTCTTGAGAAATTCGGAGTCACTTTCTTTTATTGATGAAGCGAGGTCAATATGTTTCATAGTTTTCTTCAGGAAAATAACAGTATGTCAGGAAATATAGTTTTTATATCAGTAAAGAATGGGCTTCAAGTCATTGTAAATTCCGGACTTTTTTTAGGAATTACACGTAAATTGCATTATTGTCTGGTTTAATAATTTCAGGTCTAAATAAACCATCTGTTTACTTCACGCGTACCTAATTCTTTGGCAAGGTGAAAATTATGAAGTTGAATGCAAGCAAGAGCAAGAGCGCAGTTAAATGGATATTCCGGTTATTGTGCAAATGAGTGTTGTGTACTTTTAAAGCATTTCTTCCATTTTAAGTATGTCTGCAAAGGGAGAACAAATATAGAAAAAATACTGACATTGAATCCAGGGTCATTATCACTTATAACTCTGTGGCATGTTTCTGCACCGTTTAGCAATACACAAATAACTTATATATTGATTCTTTGTTATATCAGGTTAAAAACAGAGAAAGTATGAAAAGGGGAAATTTTATAATATCATCGCTGTCAATTTTTCCGATCGCGCTTTTTGGACAGATAAAAACTTCAATCATGATAAGGACAAATACAGGTTTCAAAGTAAAAGCCGGAGAAGCAAGATATGGCGATCACTTTAAAATGAAAGGTGTAACACTAAATGTTTTAGACATTAAAATATCTTCGAAAGACACTGATGGTGACCTAGTTGTTTTTGAGCAACAAGGATTTACTCCTCATGGCGGCCCACCCTTGCATCTGCATCCATACCAGGACGAGTATTTTTACATCATTGAAGGCGAATACCTGTTTCAGGTAGGTGAAGAAAAATATACGATGAAACCCGGAGATACTATTTTCCTTCCCCGTAATGTTCAGCATGCATTTGTTCAACTTACGGAAAAGGCAAAAGTGATAGTTTCGTTTATGCCGGCTGGTAAAATGGAAGGATTTTTTCAAACCACGGATTCATGGGCTTTACCTCCATCCAAGGAAGAAATAACGAAAGCATTTGAAGACCATGACATGAAAATTGTCGGGCCACCATTGAAAGCTGATTCGGTAATCATAAAATAAAAAACTATTATTCGAACCAATCATATTGTAAATCAGGGTACTGAATATAATTTATCTGCTTATTTTTATAGGATAAGCGATATGTTTTCAAGATAATATACTCCGGTAACTGATAATTCGCGAGGTATTTCAATTGCTAAAAACAAACCATTTGAATAAATAGCCGTTTTTCAACTAAGAGTTCAGGCATGAGATTCCTATACTTTTTCTTTTTGATCTTTCTTTAATTCCATTGTCAATGCTGTTAATCCGCTGAGACCCCCTAACTGCATAGTTTCCAGTGCGGAACTTGGAACAATAACAATGGTGGAATTCTGCTTTAATCCTTCATACAGCATATTCATTGCTCTCAGGTGAAGGGCGGTAGGGTTGTCAGCATAGGTTCGTGCTGCATCGCCAAATTTTTCAGCAACCTGCCTTTCCGAGTCTCCCAGTATTACACGCGCCTGACGTTCTCTTTCAGCCTGTGCCTGCATCGACATGGCATCCTCTAATGCCAGGGGGATAAGTACATCCTTAACCTCTACCGAAATAACATTGACACCCCATGGTTCAGTGCGCTCATCAATAATCCTTTGTAATACCGCACTGATTTTTTCCCTGCCTTCGAGCATGTCCGAAAGCATAGTCCTGCCAATTACATCTCTGAGTGCTGTTTGCGAAGCCCAGCTTATAGCGCTTTGATAATCCGCAACATCAAGAGCTGCTTTTTTTGAGTCAATCACTTTCCAGAACAGCACTGCATCAACATCAACCGGTACCGTATCTTTGGTCAGTGTTTTTTCAGTCTTAAAAGTTGTGGTTATTACGCGGGTATCTATCCAGTATGGGATAACATCGATTACCGGAATGATAAAAAATAATCCGGGCCCTTTAATTACACGAAATTTGCCTAATCGTAACACCACCGCCTTTTCCCACTGATCAGCAACTTTAATTGCCGAAGATACTATTATTGCGATGATAATTGTACCGGCAAGTATACTCAGAATTCTACCGGAATCAGCCGGACTTCTGTAGGACGAATATGCAATTAGTAAACCTATTGCAAAAATAAGTGCGAAGATCAGTGAAGCAAAAGCATTAAAACGTCTCATTTCTGTTCCCTCCATAATTTAGGTTAAAACACTGATTATTTTACGGATTACCCAAAACATAAAGTTAACACTTTTTCAGAGAATATATTCACTCTCAGGAAGATAATATTGAATACAGATTATTAAGCATAAAGGAACCCGGGAAAGTGCCTGAAAACAAAACCAGGACCAAAATCGTCCTATTGAGTGAACAGTGAAACCCTGAAATAAACAGAGATCTTTGTTTATATAAGCACTTCGAAATACCCTTACCTTAAGGTTTAACTTTGTCCTTTGACTTTTAACCTTTGACCTTGTTCCGGGTTTTAGTTCTGGCTTGTACGGGTAAGTAATTATTTCAAAATAAGTTCCTCAATTTTGTAACTTTAAAAGTTTACTTTTTTTCAACTTTTGCATGATCAAAAGTTGAGCAACTTAGCGAAGCGATCTCATGCACACCTTTAAAAAACAAAACAATTTGTGCATA
>JBBRCH010000080.1:0-21988 GCA_038204995.1 Bacteroidales bacterium
TGATCATGCCAAATGAAACTGAAAGAGAAGGATCTGTGCCTAACGTTCTGTTTTCATGTGGTTCAATCATTCATGGTAAGGATCTTATTATCCCTTATGCCATGTCGGATCATTCATCAACGTATGCTACTGTTAATTTAATTGAATTGCTGAATAAACTCAAAGGCATTGAAAACACAAGTCACAATACCATTCCGGGTTCAATTGAAAGAATAGTGGGCATAAATACTGAAAGTAAAATGAAAGTAGCCTGAACAGTCATACTTCCGCAGAAAGTATACTTTGAAGAGGGAATTCCATAAACAAAATGTCCGATGCTATCAACTGCAGACATAATTGTCTTCAGTTGGTTGTGATTTTGTGACAAATTACCGGACAAGGAGAAAAATATAAATTTTAGCGTAAATCCCGTAAACAAAATGTCCGCAGCTGTTAACTGCGGACACCAGGCGGTCTTAACTTATTCCGCTATCGCGGGGATATACAAAGTTAAGAATATATAATCAATCAGGGATACAATCTACTGAACAGGGGTTTCCAATGATTCACCTATCCGGTCTTTTTTATCTTTGTTTCTTACTAATTTCTTTATAATTGTAAAGAAAGTCTTTCCTATTTTTTTAACGGTTTCGGGATTATGAGCAACCAGGTTTTTAATGCCAAACATGATTGCAGTACCCAGGATTTTTTTTACAGGGCCACCCGAAAAACCCTGGAATAAAAATTTGGAAGCATATCCGGCTGAAATGCCAATTGATGAATTCAGGAGATCCCCTCTTAATTCGTCCGATTCGGCTGATTCATGGAAAATATTCTTAATTAAGTTTATTGGTTTTATACTCTCGTATGTTAGCAGGGCTTGCTCTTTCAGCAAAATACCTTCAGCATCCTGCCTCATTTCTAAAAGTTCAATTGCGACTCTCAGATCAGTTTGTGTAACGATTGTCTGCATATTTCTGCTTATTGAAGTGCCTGTTTGATAATTAATTCGCTGATAGGTTTTTTAACCCATGAATGAAGAAAATAATGCAACACAATACCGGCTATCAGGTAAAATCCTGCAACAATAAAAAAACCGTAATACGCCTTTCCGAGTATATCGCCAAGCCATAGCGCAACGCCAATACTCAAAACAAATGAGAACATGGAGATCATAAGAATAGTACTTAGCTTTGCAATCAATGAGGTTACTACTGTATTAGTCGTCTCCAGCAACCTGAGCTTCGATAGTTCGTAGGTTGTTTTGCCGTAAGCTTCAGCCCGCTCGTATAGTGATTCAATTGAATTTGCTGTTGTTTCCATTAGCTTATGTATAATCTTTTTATTCCTTCAAGTAATTTGGTTTTACGCTACAGGTATTTATTTTTTGTGTTTCCCCTTTGCTTTACCTTGATTTGAGCTATGCGGATGATGAGGGTTATTGGAATTCTTGTACCATCCCAAATGTTTTCCATTGTCATGTTTAGCCTGTTTAGGATGATAAACAACGCAGGATGTTGTGCTGAATAAAAGACCAAGGCACAAGAGTAGAAGTGCAATTGTTTTGATTATTTTCATTTCAGAAAAAGTATAAATAATCATTTGTATTAACTCTGCCGTATTTCAACTTTAGTAACTATTCAGCACTTAAAAAATCTGTTTTGCCACAGATTTCACAGATTTGCGCAGAATCAGAGAAATGCTTTCAGTCGTTTTCACAACAAAAAAAACAACCCTTAGGCATATACGTATCTGAGTAATCAACGTAATCTATGGCCTGTATTCGTCCCTCATTGCATTGGCCAGACTGATTTGTTACCAAATTTAGAGTCTTTAAAGTGATATCCTGCCGGCAGATTGACCGCTAATTCTTTTGCTTTTTGACAGTATCAGGCTTTGCTTTCATATTTTCAGATTTAAGCCTTTCCATATCAGCCATTAGGTTAACTTCTTCCACAACTGTCTGAAATTGTTCCGTGATGCTTTCAATTAATTCGTCAAATTTTGCTTCCAATTCCTCCGAATAATCATATTTCTTCCTTGTAAACCTTTTTCGTGTGGATGAACCTTTAGCTGGTGCATACAAAACACCCATTACAGCCCCGGCTAATGCACCCGCCAAAACACCTGTTAATATTTTGTTTAAACTCATGATGTTTGTTTTTATAATTTATCTGAATAGTTACAGACAGCAAAGTTCGGCCTCATTCAACTGAAATGCATTACATAATTCTTTTAAAGAGTTACATTATTCACACATTGTTTGATGAATATGTTTTTATATGCATCAGGCATTGTTTTAAACAAAAAAAACTCATGTTCCCGAGTTGTCGGATTGTGAACCAGGCAACCTGGTTGGAAAATGCTAAAACAAGAGGTGAGATTCCGGAAGGTTGAAATTTGCATTTCCCATTTCAGATATCTCACCTCTTTTATACTTAAACTCTCATTTAAGCAATAACTGATAAGCTTTAACTTTTAATGAATGGCAAGTCCGAAAGTTGAAATTCCGGTTGACAGGTCAAGAAACAGTCCGATTTTGTTGTTCAGGTGGTATTCTGTACCCACATGTAAATCAAGAAATAAAGGGCTGGCATTGTCGTAGTATGTGTCACCTGAATGACCATCATACCATGTTGTTCTCACCAATGTAAATCCTAAAGAACCTGCAAGGTAAAAATCCCAGTCGGCTCCTGCTCCGAGAACCTGGTCAAGATAATATGAACCTTTAACACCAATGGGGATAATCGATTGCCTGTAATAATGATCATTATACCTGTACGTCATAAAAGTAATAAACGGAGCCAGGGTGAAATTTTTTGCCACATCAAATTCATAGTTGAGACTGAACACAGGCAATGAATGATCATAATAATGGTGAGAATATCCATACCCGCCGATACCAAGTCCTAAGTTTAAGGTATGGCCGTATCCTCCGGAAGAATGAGATTTCTGAGCAAGTACACTGGTCCCGGTTATGATAAGGGCAAACAGTAATGATAGTGCAATTTTTTTCATTTGTCTGATTGTTTAGTTGTTTTTTTAATGGTTGATTTTTGAATGCTCCAATGTTAAAAAGCCAAAAGCAAGGTTTAAAGAAGCCAATAAGTATTAACGCTTATCTTTTCCACCGCCATGTCCTTTTTTACTTTCATGTCCTTTATTTTGGCTTTTATGATTATCCGGGCCTGATTGTTTCTTTGAGTGACCTCCGGAATGCATTTTTGACCCGGAGTATCCTTTTGCCGGCCTCTCACCTATGTTTTTCTGAGCAGGTCCATGGTAGCCTTTTGCATATTTGTATTTATGATCTTTATAATGAATGTAAGGTGTATTGCCATGATAATCCGTCAGCACTACCTTATACCCGTGGTATAAATCATAATTTCTGTATCGCGTCGGCAGATATGTCCTGTGAACCCATGTTCCTCTTTCGAGATAAATAAAATTGGACGATGGAACATCATAATAGGCTTCCACATCCGGCAGGTAGTAATATTGTACTTCGCTATATCCGGCAGGACCCCACATAGGTGGTGATCCTATGTTAACATTCACCGATACCTGCGCCTGGGTTGCAACTGCCAGTAACAACGCCATTCCAAAAAGAAATAATTTTAGCGTTTTCATTTTATTTTGTCTAAAAATTTAATTCATAACTCATAACTCACTATGCAAAGTTGAGCACTAAGAGATATAAAAGTGTTACACAATTAAGGGAAAGAGTTACATTATTCACACATCTGCTAAAAGACTGTTTATAAATGCAATTGCTTTCGATTCTGTATTTTAATAACCGAAAAACGCTTATTAAGTCTCATTTGTCTGATTGCGTGAAGCCTGCCAACCTGATTTTTTCACCTGTTGCCGGCAATTATTTAGCAACAAATTCCGGAAGGGAATATCCATGATAAACAATTTCATCCCGTTATTGTGGACTGACAGATAAGAAAATAAGTAAGGTTTTACTAAGATATTACCTGCCAGTACAACTGAGCCATTTCTTGCTAATGCCCTACCGTTAAGAGTTGCACCGGTTTTGAATGTGATGGTAATTGTTGATGGATTTGAGTTTGCATCATTCACACATCATCAGGATGCTTTTTATAAATATAAAACGCCTTCTGTCCCCGGTAACCTAAGGGGAAAGAAGGCGCTTCTGTTATTAATCGGATTACTGTTTTGAAACCAGCTTACCTGCCTGAATTACTTTATTGTTGTCTGTAATTCGGTAGTAATAAACTCCTGACGGGAGATTCCCTGTTTCAAGTGTTGTGGATTGTTTAAGAAGTGTATTCTTTACTTCAATTCCCAGGAGATTGTAAAGCCTGAATTCAACTTCGTTGATTTGAGGTTCATTATGCAGGGTAATATTTAATGAAGTCCTGAACGGATTCGGATAGAAACTGGCAGTTTCTTTTGTGTTGCCGGCATCATTGGAGCCAATGCCAGTAAAGATACAATACGGAATCATAGTAGTTGTAACTGCTGCTGTAGTTAACGCACCTGAGGTTGTAAGGGCTCTGCCTTCGAGTACAACTCCTGTATTTATTGCACCTAAAGCACCATTGTTACTGACGATAGTTCCTCTGAAAACAGAGTAGTTATTAATGCTTACCGCACCTTCAACCAGCCAGAATACATTTTTAGCCTGTGCACCATTTATCAGTATTACTTTTGAATAGGTGCTTGTTGTAAGTGCGCCATTCATCTTTATAACAAAAACAGCATTTTCATTACCCTGTGCATTGAGGTAAACTGAATCTGTGAGTGTTGTAGCTGCGTTCAGCAGGTAAGTGTGTGGTGTAAGAACAAGGTTTCTTCCGAACTGAGCAGGATACAACAATTCAATATCAAGTGGAAGTATATTGAGGTATGTGTATAAATTAAGTAAGTCGGAGGCAGCCTGAGCCGTGGATAAATCCGGGATCGGATGAACAGTACCAGTTACCAGGAGTTTATCGAAACCTGTTGTTAAACCAACATTAGTTCCTACATCACCCCAAATGGTGGATATTCCTGAGTTTGTAACAGCACCGTTAGCTGAAAATAATGCATAGCATTCGGTGAAACCAAGATACGGAGCCTCTGGCCCGGTAAGGACAGGACTTCCGCAGCCTATGGGTGTATAAGCCAGAAGCCCGTTAATTGTGACAGCACCGGCAGTTGTCATGGCTCTTCCTTCGAGAGTATCTCCCGCACTCATTACAATAGCTGAGTTATTGGCAATAATAGTGCCTCTCATAGTAGTTCCCGAAGCCATGCTCACCAGACCTTCTACTTTCCAGAATACATTACAGGCCAAAGCTTTATTTTTCAGATAAATTTTCGAGGAGGCGCTGGTTGAGAATGCTCCTTTGATCTGAAAAATAAATATAGCATTGGGATCTCCCTGCGCATCAAGGGTAAGTCCCAGGTTAAGGGTTGCTTCACTTTCAATGGAATAAACACCTGCTGCAAAAGTGGCTCCGTTTCCAAGTAAAGGTGACGGGAAGAAAGTCGGAATTGCAGCATTCAGTTGGTTATAGGCAACCAGGAGGTCAGCTGCACATTGTGCACTTGCAGCATCATTGTCGTGCATCACTCCGTTAACATTACCAAAAGCCGTACTGGAACCATTATTGGTACCAATATTACCTGTAAGCTGCGATAGACCTGTATTGCTTACGGCCCCATCGGTCGAAAAGAGAACAAAGTCTGCCGAAGTTCCCAGGTCAGGTGCCTGCCCGAAATTTACATTTGGAATAAAAAAAAGAACAAGTGCTGGAAGTAGATAAAGTAGATTGGTTTTCATGGTATCATTTTATGTTGTGAAAGAATTTTCACAAAGTGCCAAAGGTTGTTCCTTTTCAAACAGTAAGTGTTACATAACTCTTTATACAAGTTGCATAATTCACACATCAGCTACCTTGAGATATAAGCATGCAAGTATTTCCACCATGATAATAATACCTTGTTTATCAATTAGTTATTAAAGAAATAACAGCAATTTTTGAGTTGATTAATGTATTAGTATTCCAATCTCCGGTATCAGGATTATGGGTTGTAATACTGTCCGGCAGGAATCCTGAAAAATGTATTCATGATGTGGTATCAAAAGAACGGCTGCCTGATAAAAATACCAGGCAGCCGTTTCAAGTAAGTGAGTTGTGATCAGAAAACTTATTTTTTAGGCAGGATATCAATTATAACCGTACGGTTATAAGCGCGTACCTCAGGATAATTGTTTTCGAATGGTGCTGATTTTTCATCTTCACCAAATCCGTTAACCTGGAATTTAACATCGCTTCTGCCAGCTTTAGTCAGGCTGTTTTCGATAATACTCTTCACATCATTAGCCCTGGCAACTGAAAGTTCCATGTTATTTTCCTCGCCTCCGATAATATCGGTATGACCCTGGATAATAACAGTTCCACCTGCAGGAATTTTTGGTGTTACTATTTCAGAAAGATACTTTTCGTACAAACCACTTGCTTTCGATTTATTGAATTCATACAATATGCTGTATCTCATTCCTTCTTCGGTTTCTGGTGGCGTCCATAGTACGACGTGTACTGATGATTCCTTCTCTTCTATCCTGCCGGCTTTTGTATCAGCAACCATTTTAACCTTAAAGTCGCCTGACGGTCTTGTACCAAGTATTGCTTTTGTTGGTATGCTGACCTTTTCCTCAGTATAAGGGCCAAAATTTTGATTTGTCCCATTCTCATCCCTTATTTCCAGCCTCCATGTGGAGTATGCTTCATTTGCGCCTTTACATTCGAAAGTAACATAGCTTTCAACCGGGGCTTCAGGCACAGTGGTGATAACAACTGGTTTCAGCGCTGCATCAGGTCCGCTCTGGAATTCCATTAACAATTCCGGTGAGCTGCTTTCGATGGATACTCTGCGGTCTCCTTCATGCAGAAGTACAAGTTCGCGGGTACCGCCTGGCTGTAATGATGGAACATCAGGTTTGCTCTGGCCTTTGGTCGTAATTCTTGAACCACTGATTCCGAATACATTTATAAGGTATGCTTTAATCGATTCTGCCATTTCACGGGCATCTTTACTGCCTTTCTCTGACGATCCGACCAATGTAACCTTTGTCGAAGGATTTTTTACCATACGGTCACCAAGTATATTCAGGATGTTATAATAAACTACCATTTGACGATCTGAACGACCCGATAGTTTTACCGGTTTGGATGATTCCAGTTGATCTTCACTGAAATCTTTTACCTCATCTTTTTTGAGCAATACATACCGGTTAGGAATTTCTGTAGATCCTAAATCGAAGTAAACGTAATTACGGACAGGGAATACTTCAGTTACTTTGAGTACTGCCGGAACATTTTTAGGTGCATTAACCGCAAACGCAACTTCGGGAACAACTTTTACAACTGCTGCAACTTCAACCGGAGCTATTACTTCAGCCTTTTCAGGTTGCGGAATAATACGGCCGCGACCAAGTTTCAACGCAACGCCTGCCCTGATTGTGGTGTTGTTCCATGTTTCTATTTTACGTGGAGTCTGGCCAAAATATGGATGGAATGCTACGAATGGTGAGAGTACAAACTGAGTCTGATGACTCGTTGAAGAGAGTTGGATATCGTATCCTGCTCCGACCTGCATCGAGATCTGAGTCGGGTTAATATCGCTCAAATCACCCGTTACATCCGGAGTAACCTCTTGTTCAGGATAAGCCGGATTGATCCCAAGTTTGTAAGTGAATGCTTTATCCATATTGAATGCAAAGCGCGGACCGGCATACACATAGAAATCTGACTTGAAAGGAGCCAGGCGTATACTTGGCTCAACGGTAACATAGCTGAGATTTGTTTCCAGATCAGCAGGACAGTTACAAGGAGATTTTACCTGGTCGAATTTACCTTGACGGTTGTCATATCCTGCCTGTAACATAAAGCCCAGTCGTGAATCGGGACGATGAAACTCTAAAAGTGGAGCTACATAAAGTCCAACACCCTGTCCATCATGAAATGTGACCGGAGGAGCAAAATCAGTTGTTAACTGATGCGTTGAGCCCTGGTAGAAATTGAAATTTGCACCACCGGCAACGCCAAACCACCATGACGGCCTGGTATACTGAGTATCCTGAGCCTGGAGAGACGATTGAATGCCTGTAAGAATAAAAGCACCTGCTATAAGGCCTTTGATGATCAGATTAAAAGGAGACCACGCCTTGCGCGGTCCCTTTTTATTATTAGTTTTTAATTTCATGTTTTTATTATTTAGTTTTTGTTTTTATTATATCCGGGCAATTCCCGCTTTAAGCGGCTACATATTGCCAGAAGGTTAACTTATCTTTTATAACCTGATTAAGGAGCCGGAACATTAATGGTTGTGTTAACCATAGTAACTGAAGCAACCAGTGATAAAGCCCTGCCATTGAGAACTGTTTGAACGGCATTACCAGGGGTAGAGAAAGTAACTCCTGCTGTAGCAATGATGGTTCCCACCATAATACCACCTCCGGCTCCGTTAATTGTAGCCGCACTGCCAACATACCAGAATACATTTTTAGGTAAGGCTCCGTTTATCAAAACAATACTGCGGGCACCTGTTGGCCCAGCTATACCTACGGTAAGTCCGGCTGCTGTCTGGAATACCCATGTAGCATTAGGATCACCCTGAGCGTCTAGTGTAAGAGGACCGTTTGAGATATTAAATGTTCCACTTGCTGATTTGTAAACGCCTGGCGCCAGAGTTAATCCGCCGAGTTCGCCTGCACCCGGGTCAATGCCTCCTGGCATTAATGCGGGAGAAATAAAAAGATAAGCAGCGTTGGCATCAATCAAAGCCTGAGTGGCAATCGCCTCTGTGGTGGCAGTTCCAGGGAAAGGTGGTGCTGTGAAAATTCCGTTAGTTACAAGTCCAACATTAAGCGGTGTTTCTGTGTAAATATCCCCGGTAAGCCCATCATGGAATCCGGTTACCAGTGTAGAAGCAGCCGTAGTAGCGATAGATCCGTTGATAACTGTATTAATTCCCTGGTTGGTAACTCCGGCATTTCCTCCAAAAGCGCCGAAAGCAGAAGCCGTACCAAGAACAATTGGAGGAGTTACTACTGCTGCAGTGCTAAAACTCCAAACATAGTCAGCTGCCAGTGGTATACCAGCTACATTCATAGCTCCGGTTGTAATGGTAGCTGTGTAGGTTTTACCTTCCAGTAAAGCAGCGGAAGGTGTAAAGGTTGCCGTTGTTCCGGAGTAGGAAACTAACCCGTCAACAGGTGTTGTCTCTTGAAATAGGGTAAATGTGGCCGAATTAATAGTCAACGCATCCATTGGCATATTGAAGGAAGCTGTAATTACTTTATTAAGAGCTACTTCAGTGGCATTGTTTACCGGGTCGGTTGAAATTACTGCCGGAGCCGCTAAGGTTTCGGTTGTAAATGACCAGACATAATTACTTGCCATTGGTGTACCCGCAACATTCTGTGCGCCGGTAGTAATGGTGACAGTATAAAGGGTATTGGCTAATAAAGGTACGGTAGGAAAGAATGATACAGTTTTACCTGAGTACGATATTATCCCCGTAGCTGCAGTTACTCCTTGTACTACATAAAAAGTTGTAGCGTTAAGTGTAAGCGGATCCATGGGCATGTTGAAAGTAGCGGTGACCAATTTGTCCAGCACTACGCCGGTGGCATTGTCTAACGGATCAGTTAATACAACCGTGGGAACTCCCGGTGTTTCAGTCGTAAAACTCCATACATAATTTTCTGCAAGGGGTATGCCTGCAACATTTGTAGCACCGGTAGTAATGGTGACAGTATAAAGGGTATTGGGTAATAAAGGTACGGTAGGAAAGAATGATACAGTTTTACCTGAGTACGATATTATTCCCGTAGCTGAAGTTGTTCCTTGTTTTACAGTAAAAGTTGTTGCGTTCAGTGTAAGCGGATCCATGGGCATGTTGAAAGTAGCGGTGACCAATTTGTCCAGCACTACATCGGTGGCTTTGTCTAACGGATCAGTTAATACAACTACGGGAACTCCAGGTGTTTCAGTTGTAAAGCTCCATACATAGTTTTCAGCAAGGGGTATTCCCGCAACATTTTTAGCACCCGTAGTAATGGTGACAGTATAAAGTGTATTGGGTAAAAGTGGTGTGGTAGGAAGGAATGATACCGTTTTACCTGAGTATGAGATTATCCCCGTAGCTGCAGTTGTTCCTTGTTTTACAGTAAAAGTTGTTGCGTTCAGTGTAAGCGGATCCATGGGCATGTTGAAAGTAGCGGTGACCAATTTGTCCAGCACTACTCCGGTGGCTTTGTCTAAGGGATCAGTTAATATAACTCTGGGAACTCCAAGTGTTTCAGTTGTAAAGCTCCATACATAGTTTTCAGCAAGGGGTATTCCTGCAACATTCGTAGCGCCGGTAGTAATCGTGCATACATAAAGGGTATTGGCGTCGAACGGGCTTGACGGATTAAATGATGCAGTTGTACCAGAATAGGTAACTGTTCCTGCTATGGTTGTTAACCCTTGTTTAACAGTAAACGTTGTCGTTGTAAGAGTCAGCGGATCCATTGCCATATTGAAAGTAGCGGTAACTCTCTTTTCAATCAGAACGCCGGTTGCATAGTTAGTTGGGTCAGTAGAAATCACTAAAGGCCCTTTAACAGTCCCTGTAGTAAATGACCATACATAATCACTCTCCAGGGCGGTTCCGGCTAAATTCTTTGCACCGGCTGTAATGGTTCCTGTATACACCGTATTAGGAGTAAGATCGCTGCCAGGTGTAAAGGAAGCTGTCAGACCCGAATATGTAACTGTTCCTGCAATTAATAATGTACCCTGTTTCAAGGTAAAGGTAGTTCCGTTAATGGTCAACGGGTCCATAGGTACACTAAAAGAGGCAGTAACCACTTTATTAATAAATACACCGGTAGCGAGGTTAGCCGGGTCAGTTGAAATTACTGTCGGCGACAGGATAGTACCCGTACTGAAGGTCCATACATAATTAGTTTGTAAGGCATTTCCGTTTAAATCCTTAACCGTTGATTTAACTGTACCGGTATAAGTTGTGTTTTGCGTAAGAGGTGTACTTGGCACAAAGCTTAAAGTAGCATTTGTATTGTTGTAGGATAGGGTTCCCGGAACGGGAACACCCGATTTCGCTCCGCTCTCTAAAGTAAAAGATTGTTGAGTAATAGTTGAAGGGTTCATTTCTTCATTGAAAGTAGCCGTAACAATCTGATTAAGGGGTATAGCTGTAGCCCCATTACCTGGGCTTGTTGATGCCACAACCGGGCATACTCCGATTATTTCAACATAGTCATCTTTTTTACAACCGGTAAAAATTGCAGCAAAAGATAAAAAGGCTACGAGTGTAGTCATCCATAGTCTTGTTCGATTTGTTTTCATTTTGTATAGATTAGTTAGTGATTAATTTTTCACTCTGCAAAATTCCGATGGAAAATTCCATGCAGCGTTATACAATTCAAGACAAATGTTACATCTTTCACACCTTTTTATCTTAAGGTTCTGGTTAACAATATTGTGGTAGAAGAGAGAGTTAGGAATAAATAGAAAATCTTTGTTCCATACCTGTTGGCGCAGTCAGGCAGCCGGGTTCCGGGTTCAAATGTTCAATGCTTCGCGTTTAAAGTTGTATCAGGTTCAAAGTGAGAGGTGCGGGGGTAAAGGGTTGTCATACGATGGTCATTCAGTTGTTTATGGTAACTTAGTGTTTCGAAGTGGGCTTAGGCTCTTAGTGGTAAAATTTCAAGATTCAATGCTTCGTGTTTAAAGCTTGGCGTTTATAAAGGTTCCGGCCTGCCTGGCGGCACACGGCACCGGGTACACGGCACTCATAAAAAGCTTTGAAAAACCCTACATTATCATTAAACACCACTTATTTTAATAATCTTTGTGCCTCGTTTTCAATCCATTAATGTGTGAATTATGTAACTTTTATAAATAGTTGTGTAACAGCAATCCGGCTTTGCTAACTGAACTTTGTAAAAAATTTTGTTTTCTGCTGAAAACGGATTAAAAGGAAAAAACTTTAAATATAATGTCATTCAAAAAAAACCCGCTTAGTGCTTATTTCAGAAGAATCGTAGCTACTATCAAATCAGGAGGCAGCAAAATAGTCAAGGAAAGACATAAACGTAAACTATTAAAAGCAGGTATAATTTCTGTTGGTGTACTTGTAGTTTTAGCAGGTATGATAATAATCTTTATTTCGCCTATAACAAAATACCTGGTCGAAAGATATGATCTGAAATATACCGGACGGGAGATTACCATGGACTGGGCCTATGTGAACCCGTTTACCGGGTATGTTCATTTCAATAATTTTAAGATTCATGAATTCCGGAGCGACAGTATTTTCCTGTCAGCAAAAGGCGTAAGTGCAAATTTTGAAATGCGGAAGCTCTTCTCCAAAAACTATGTAATCAGTGAGCTTACATTAAATGAACCGCAAACGACAATTATTCAGATTGATAAAAATTTAAATTTTGATGATCTGGTTGAAAAGTTTTCTCCTAAAATAGATTCTATTAAAGCTTTATCGCCAATTCACTTTAGCGTGCTTAGGATTAAAATAATTAACGGTAAAATCTATTACCGGGAGAGAGTAACCCCGATTAATTATTTTATTAAAAATGTAAATATCGAAAGCACAGGCATCCATTGGGATGCTGATACCATAGCAGCAAAATTTTCATTTCTATCAGGAATTGGCGGAGGTGGGATGAATGGTAATTTTACAATCAATATTAAAAGTCTCGATTTCCGCCTGGCCGTTGTGGCTCAAAAATTCGACCTGGAAATATTGGATCAATACCTCAGGGAGTTGACAAACTTCGGATATTTCAAAGGCAACATCGATGCAGACCTGAAAGTTAAAGGTAGTCTCAAAACAGCTGAAAATGTAAATTTCAAAGGACTTTTTGCAATTAATGATTTTCATACCGGTGAGAGGCCAGGCGACGATTTTGCTTCCTTCAATAAACTGGCTTTAGCCATATTCGAGCTTAGTCCTAATAATCATAAATACCTTTTTGATTCTGTTTCGCTCAACAATCCCAGTTTCAAATATGAGCGCTACGATTACCTGGATAACCTTACGCGGATGTTTGTTTCGGAAGAAACCAAAGCAGCCGTTGCGCAGTCACCGGGGGCTAAATTTAATCTTGTTCTCGAAATAGGTAATTATATAAAACGATTGTCGCAGAATTTCTTCCGGAGTAATTACAAAATCAACAGGCTGGCCATATATAGCGGTGATCTGGAGTTTAATGATTATTCGTTAAGCGAAAAATTCTCCATGCATTTAAACCCACTATATGTGTTGGCTGATTCCATAACAAAAAATCAAAAAAGAGTAGCCGTTATCATTAAAACAGGTATTCAGCCTTTTGGAAATGCAAATATTGCCCTTAGCATAAACCCTAAGGACAGTTCAGATTTTGACCTGAATTATATGCTCGAGAAACTGCCGGCGGCCATGTTCAATCCTTATTTTATTGAATATACCTCTTTCCCCTTTGATCGGGGAACCGTATCATTAAACGGTACCTGGCATGTGAGAAACGGGAATATTAAAAGTGATAATCACCTTGTGATACTTGATCCCAGGTTAACTAAAAGGCAAAAAACCAAAGGAATTGCCCGGATTCCTATGCGTATTGTAATGGCTTTTGTTCGTGAGCGTGGCAATGTAATCGATTACGAAGTCCCGATAAGCGGTGATCTGAAGAGTCCTGAATTTCATCTGCGTGATGTTATTGTGGATATACTGGGCAATATTTTCGTTAAACCAGCCACAACTCCCTACAGGATAAAAGTGAAAAGTACAGAAACCGAGATTGAAAAATCGCTTAGTCTGAAATGGGAAATGCGGGGTAGTTCTCTTACTAAACAGCAGGAAAGGTTTGTTGAACGAATGGCTGACTTCCTGGTTGAAAATCCGGATGCAACCATTGCTGTTTCACCGCAACTATATTCCGTTAAGGAGAAAGAATATATCCTTATTTATGAGGCGAAGAAAAAATATCTCATGAGTATGAAAAGTAAAAACAATGCAGATTTTAGCCGGGAAGATGAAGAAACGGTTGAAAAAATGTCGATTAAAGATAAAGAATTTGTCCGCTATTTAAACAGGCAAACAGCCGATTCAATGCTGTTCACTATACAGGATAAATGTACAAGGCTTCTTGGGAAAATTGTTGAATCGAAATACAATCAGCTGAATAAAGAAAGGGAAGCAACTTTCCTGGCGTACTTCAAGGATAGAGATGTAGAGAAACGCATTAAAATTACTTCTGACCAGAACGTGATTCCTTACAATGGTTTTTCATTTTATAAAATGCAATACAAGGGCGAATTCCCTAATGATCTGATAAAAGCCTATAGGAAAATGAATGAATTAAATGACAGGGCGCCAAGGAACCTTTTTAAGAAAGAACGAAAGAAAGTAAGGGGAGAATATAAAACCAGTTGATACCACAAATGAATATACTTTCATGGCTAAGTATACTCATTTGAAATGCGTATTCACACCAATGTGTGAATTATATAAATTATTGTGATAGTTTTGTAACAAATTTGGATTCAGATGTTTTCACCTTTGTGCTGTAATTTTCAGGTAATATGTCCTGCAGATAGCATTATAGCCGTTTACAATTGAATTATCTATAGCTCAAAAATCTTTAACCTTTCCGGTTTCATCAATACAGTCACTTTTTCAATACCTGGATTCTAAATGGCAATTTTTACGAAAAGAAAATACTTGTTTTCAAAAGGAATTGATCAGTATTTTGCAGGTGTTCAAAGCGCTTACAGCTTTACTGCCTTATTCTTTAAAGAAGCATTCAAAAGGCCTTTCCATCTCCGCGAAGTAATTAACCAGAGCTTCGAAGTAGGTTTGAAATCATTACCGCTTATTACCCTTACCGGTTTTATTGTGGGTGTGGTTTTTACAAAACAATCACGTCCTTCGCTGGAGGATTTCGGAGCTACATCGTGGCTTCCCTCTTTAATTGGTATAGCAATAGTAAGAGCGTTGGGCCCATTAGTAACAGCACTTATTTGTGCCGGGAAAGTCGGATCGAGTATTGGCGCCGAACTTGGCTCCATGAAAGTTACCGAGCAGATTGATGCCATGGAAGTGTCGGCAATCAATCCTTTTAAGTACCTTGTAGTAACGCGTGTGCTGGCAACTACTATTACAATACCGGTACTATCATTGTTTTGCAGTTTTGTAGGACTGTATGGTTCTTACATAAATGTACACTCCGAGGAAGCCAGCAGTTTGATCAGTTTTTATCAAAGCGCTTTTTCAAGCATCAGTTTCCTCGATATTTTCACATCTGTAACTAAAGCGCTTGTTTACGGATTTACGATCGGTATAGTGGGGGCCTATAAAGGATTTAATGCCACACAGGGAACCCGTGGCGTGGGTAAAGCAGCAAACCAGGCCGTAGTATTATCTATGTTCCTGATATTTATTGAGGAACTTATAATTGTTCAGGTTGCCAACTGGATCCGATATTTTTAACACTATGGAAGAACGGGAACTACATACAATAAATAAAGACGAAAAGGTAATCTCGATCAACGGGTTGTTTAAATCGTTTGGTGACCTGCATGTATTAAAAGGGATTGATTTTGATCTTTTTAAAGGCGAAAATGTTGCCGTTCTCGGTAAATCAGGTACTGGGAAATCTGTACTGATAAAAATAATTGTGGGATTGCTTAAGCCTGATAAAGGTGAAGTGCTGGTGCTGGGCCAACATGTGGATAAACTTGAGCGCAGGGAATTGGATGCATTACGGCTGCGTATCGGGTTTTCGTTTCAGAGCAGCGCATTATACGATAGCATGAACGTGCATCAGAATCTTGCCTTCCCGTTAACTATGAACAGGAAAAATCTGAGTAAACAGGAAATTAATGATGCCGTTGAAGAAGTGCTGGAAGCTGTTGGATTAAAGGATAAGTTAAACCAGTTGCCATCGGACCTTTCGGGTGGTCAGCGTAAGCGGATAGGAATTGCACGAACTCTGATTCTTAAACCCGAAGTCATGCTGTACGATGAGCCCACTTCGGGCCTCGATCCGGTTACAAGTTCCGAAATTATTGAACTTATCAACGAGGTTCAGCAGAAATACAACACCAGTTCAGTTATTATAACGCACGACCTCACATGCGCCAAAAATACAGGCAACCGTACAGCCATGTTACTCAACGGGAAATTTTTAAAAGTCGGGAAATTTGAGGATGTATTCGATAGCGACGACAAACAGATACAAGCTTTCTTTAATTACAATTTTATACAATAGGTCATGAATGAATCATCCAACAGACGCGCAGTAGTAGTAGGCCTTTTTGTCATCGTAGGCATATTGTTTTTTATCGGGGGTATCCTTATGGTTGGCAACCTGCACGAAACTTTTAAAACCAAGATGGAGGTAAATACACTTTTTGATGATGTGGGTGGCTTACAAAAAGGGAATAACGTCTGGTTTTCGGGTTTAAAAATAGGAACCGTGAGCAGTCTGAGTTTTCATGGAACCTCACAGGTGGAAGTAACTATGAATATTGACGTAAAGGCCCAGAGATACATCCGCAAAGATTCGAAGGTTAAATTAAGCAGTGACGGACTTATCGGGAATAAAATCCTGGTTATATACGGGGGCACATTAAGTTCGGGCCAGGTGGAGGAAGGCGATTACTTAGGCGTTGAAAAGACTTTTACTTCGGAAGATATGATCAATACCTTGCAGGAAAACAATAAAAATATACTGGCGATCACCGACGATTTTAAAGTGATAAGCAAAAAGTTAGCTGAGGGTGAAGGGACAATCGGGAAACTGCTTACCAACGATGAAATATATACACATATTAATGCAGCAACAGCTTCTCTTCAGCTTGCATCGGCAAAAGCCGAACAACTGACCGGCTCACTCGTAACTTTCAGCGCGAACCTGAATAAAAAAGGAACACTGGCTAATGAACTGACAACCGACACCGTAGTTTTTAAGTCAGTTAAGGCTTCGGTGCTTCAATTACAACACATGGCCGATACGGCTTCAGCTCTTGTTGCTGATCTCAAAAAGGTTGCCGGAAATCCGAAATCCTCAATAGGTGTTTTGCTTCGCGATGAGGAAACAGGTGCACGGATTAAAGAAACCATTAAAAATCTGGAAAGTAGTTCGCAGAAACTCGACGAGGACTTAAAGGCAGTTCAAAGCAATTTCCTGCTCAGGAGATATTTCAAGAAGCAGGAAAAAGAGAAAGCAAAAGAGGAAAGTAAGTAAATAATAAATCCTGGTCGTTTGTGAGAGTTAGGAATTCCTTCAAAACTACATATAGACTACGTTTTAAAAAGGTTATTATCTTCATGTCAGATAAAACTTTGCATGAAACGGGCATTGTTGTTTAGCTTGGCTGGGATTAATTAGGGTCTGCTAAAAAACTCAATTATCCGTTTAAATTTGCCCATAGCGCATTCATATAAATAGAAAAAGATAGAAGATTAAAATAATTTGCCCATAGGGGATTAATAATCAATAATCAATATTTCATGTCAATCCCCTCTGGGGAATAATCCATTATCGATCTATTATTCTATTGAAATGTATCTCCTAACGGGAAATATCAATTTACAAATGCGAAGTTTATCTATCTATTCTCTACGTTTTATTGCATTTATCAACAATATTAATGTTGATAATTATATGATAATCAATATAATAATATAATTTCAGCAAGCCTGATTAAAATACATTTCCAGCCCGAAGTATAAACAATCCTGCAAGTTCTATAATCTCAATCACTATTCCTTTTAAAATCCCATTATTTAGGTTTTTGGGAAATTACTTTTTTGTTGGTTCTCGATGCAATCATTGTTTCCTTTATCCCTGAAAGAAAGGAGCGAATGATAATATTTATAAATCCTTTGTTCATATCACGCTCAGCCTCGAACCGAACCGTGCGTGGCGGCTTTCCGTCTTTTGGAGGATTAGCTTCTGCAATATACGTATTAGCTGCAAATGTTGCGATGGAATTGATCCATTTTGCCCGGTTATCAAGTTGCAGATCAACATCCAGGTCATGATACAAAAATTTCATGGTACCTTTTGCATTTGTTTTGCGAGCTGTAGCCGAAAACGTAATTCCATCTGCTGTACCTTTTTTGATGTTAACCGGTGCGTATGACAGGAATAACGGATTCAGATCGGGCAGATTAAATTTAGCCACGCTTCCGCTCATAGTGAATTCCGGTTTAAGGTAACTGAAATTAATATCCAGATTAAAATGAACTTTGTTTTCGATATACGCTTCTGCCTTTAGTGTAAGTGGTTTGTCCGAACTTTGACTGGAGATATTACCGGCTTCCAGCATACCTCGCTCAATTAGCACTTTGGCGTAGTTGCCGTCAGCTTTCCGTTCTCGACTCACTACATTTACATTAGTAGCTTTAAGTTGGTTCACTGTCAAAGGTATAGGAATTTGAGTCAATTGCTGCGCCAGATATTCAGGAATCCGACTCTTGTCGACAGGCATTGTTTTATCCTTGAAAACAGAAATCTCTATTTTATCCATTTCAATTTCATCTACAACTATTTTACGTTTGTAAACCAGGGTATCAAAATTTACATTCAGCAGTTTTAGGATGCCAATAGTACCCGAAACCTGTGCAGTTTGAAAATTATATCTTTTTTGCAACGAAGCCCGGTCAATGTTTGGTTTGAAAGCCAGGTTAACCAGGTCTGCAGATTTCTTACGGTACGAAACGGCTATAGATTGTGCTGAAATTTCAAAAATACTGTCTTCAGTCTGGATGTCCAGGTTTTTCATACTTGTATTTAAATCCTTAAAACTAAAGATTAAAGTATCAATAGATTTTTGGATTTTGAGATCTCCAAGGTCTAATTTGTAATCTTTAATATTTACTTCTTTAAGGATATCATTCTTTAGTTTCCCGGAAATCTCACCTATACTCAACACAACATTTTTAAAGGTTAAAACATCCTGTCGCGGAAGTTGATTTATCATCAGATCATGAAGCGAAATATTCAGTTTCCGGACTTTAAATTCCCGCTGTTTTCCGGAATTGATTATTCGAAACGAAGCATTATCCAATTCAAACTTCTCCAGGAAATAGGAATTAATGAATTTTTTAATGGTTTCATTTTTTGTGATTTTCTCACTTAAAGTCATGGTTGAATCCTGATAAGGCATCATTATATTATTGTTTCCGGCTAAGTTAACCAGGATGTCAGGATTAATAATCTGAATCTTTGATAGAATTAGTTTGTTGGATTTTAATAATGTAAACAGTTTAACATTCTGTAAAAGTATTTTGCCGGTTGTGAGACGGAACGAACTGTTAATATAAGGATAGTTGTTTAACGGTTTTGCCCTTGGTTGCATAACCACATTTAATACCTGTATGTTACCCTCAAAAATATTGGCTTTTAGTTTTTCGAATTTGAGTTCATAGACATCCGAAATAATATTGGAATTGTAGCTTTTTAATAATGCATCAGCCAGGAGTTGGTTAAAATTACGCATTACAAAAAAAGCAACTACTGATGTAATGACAATTAGTGCCAACAAACCCCAAAGCAAAAACTTGCGGAAATGTTTTCTTTTCTCTTTTACCTGAATACTCGATTTCATGGCACTTCAAATTATTCCAGGATTAATATTAATGCTTTTCATTTTACCGGAAAAATTGAAAAACATTCAAAAACCAGAATGCAAATCTTGGTTTAAACTGATTGCAAACGACTATTTACTACTCTGTTTTTTCTGCAGGAACTTTTAATCCGGCTTCTCTTGCTTCACTTATACCAATGGCAATTGCCTGTTTTCTGCTTTTTACTTTACCGCCGCTGCCATTTTTACCAGATTTTAAAGTTCCATCTTTAAATTCCTTCATTACTTCGCCAATTTTATCCTGTGCTTTTTTTGAATACTTCGTCATGACTTCAAAGTTTTAGATGAATATTATTGATATAACAAAAGTAGCTTGCCAGAAATAAAAATAGTTACATAATTAAACTATAAATTTATATAATTGCTATGTTCCACTTCAGGATAATATCAGGACATAACTACCAGAAAAGTTAATGGATGCAACTTTATGCCGGTAGGAACTGAAATGCGGAGGCACATAAAAAAAAACAGGTTATGCGCCAGCGGTATATGTTAACGGGAATTTACAGACAATTTATTATAACATTGTGATGGACTCCGTAAAATGGTTTCAACAGAAAGGCTATACGTTTTAAATGTGTGAATCATGTAACTTATTGAAATAGTTATGTAACACATTTACAGTAGACTACATGTACATTTGCTGATATTCAAATAGTTAGGAGATTAGCTAAAAGTAGTTCCCGGCAATGTGAATTTTAGTGATATCTGAATAAATAATTTGCTTTTAAAATCACCAGCTAAAGCATGGATAAAATAAAAAAGATCAACCCAGTTAAAAAGGTTATTCCGAAGATTCGGGTTGCCACGGTTCAGTCCATGAGCAAGCTCAGTGATAAAACACTTGCAAAAAAAGAAGCCGCAGGCGGTTTCTTAACTGATTTTGCTGATGTAATCCTGTTCATAACGAGGATCGTAAAAGAAACATTTTCGGGAGGCTTTGAATTTAAAGAATTTTTTCGCCAGTGTTTCCAAATTGGCTATAAGTCGTTGCCGCTTGTTTCGGTTACAGGGGGAATTATGGGTTTGGTGCTTACCATTCAATCGCGGCCGGTACTTATTGATTTTGGCGCGGTAAGCTGGCTTCCCGGTATGGTGGCGGTTTCACTGATCAGGGAAATGGGACCGGTAATAACTGCCTTGATATGCGCTGGCAAAATCGGATCAGGCATGGGTGCCGAACTGGGTTCCATGAAAGTAACTGAACAGATTGATGCGATGGAAGTTTCTTCAACTAATCCTATGAAATTTCTGGTTGTAACCAGAGTGCTGGCAGCAACCATTATGGTTCCGCTATTGGTTTTATATGCCGATGCACTTGGTATAATAGGTAGCTGGGTAGGTGCAAACATAAAGGGTAGTGTTTCTTTTGTCCTGTTTTTCTCACAGGCATTTTCTTCCATCGAGTTTATTGATTTTTTACCTGCCGTTATTAAGACATTTTTCTTCGGGGCAGTAATCGGATTGGTTGGAACCTACAAAGGGTATAATGCCGGGCGTGGAACTGAAAGTGTCGGCGTTGCGGCAAATTCTGCCGTAGTACTGGCATCACTGCTGGTAATAATTGTTGATTTGATTGCAGTACAGTTTACCGATATGCTATTATCATGATGAAAGAACAAACAGAAACCACAGTTGCGGCTGTAACTCAACTTACAGGCAAAGAGCCGGTAATTGAAATAAACCATCTGAAAAAATCATTTGGTTCAAATGAAGTATTAAAGGATGTTTCGTTAAAGCTTTTTAATGGTGAAAACCTGGTTGTACTTGGAAAATCAGGCAGCGGTAAGTCGGTTCTGATAAAATGTATTGTCGGTTTGCTGCATTCGGATGGCGGCATTATAAATGTATTCAATAAAGATGTAACAACCTTGAATACAATGGAAATGGGCGATCTGAGGCAGAAAATAGGTTTCCTTTTTCAGAGTGGTGCATTGTATGATTCGATGACAGTTAAAGAAAATCTTGAATTTCCGTTGCGCAGGATAAAAAAGAATCTTACCGAAAAGGAAATTGTAGAAAAAATATATGAAGTGCTCGAAAACGTTGGCCTGGCTGATGCACTGCATAAAATGCCATCGGAACTTTCGGGAGGTATGCGCAAAAGAATAAGTCTTGCACGCACCATTGTTGTAGACCCTATGATAATGCTTTACGACGAACCCACCACAGGACTTGATCCGATAACTTCGGACGAAATAAGTGAGCTCATTAATGCAGTTCAGAAAAAATATAAAACCTCATCAATTATCATAACACATGATATTAAATGTGCGCTTGCAACTTCCGACCGGATGATCATGCTGGCCGAAGGGGAAGTGTACAAG
>JBBRCH010000081.1:0-21808 GCA_038204995.1 Bacteroidales bacterium
CCCTAAAATCTGCTGGCGAAAATTGAAAACCAACAGATATAAACAAACTGCGTGGCATTAGTAACAAAATGTCTATGTAACAGCTATTAGTAATGACAAGACTTTGCAAAAATAGGGCGTTTTCTTAATGGCACTAATTAACAGAAATACTATTTTATGAATGTTTTCAAACCGGAAGTTTTTCAGGGCGATATGTCCTACAAGCATTATTTTGAGGGCTGGTACTTCAAGCATGTTTCGAAAAACATGAATAATGTATATTCTTTTATTCCCGGAATTTCCCTGAACCCTCAAAATCCACATGCCTTTATCCAGGTTATCAATGGACTGACAGGCAGCACCCAGTATATTGAGTACCCTGTTTCGTATTTTAAATACAGTAAAAGCAACTTTAAAATACAAATCGGGGCATCGGTATTCACAGCGGACAATATGCTTCTTGATATTAATTCACCGTTAATTAAAGTTAATGGCAGGCTGGGTTATTCGGGGAGTGTCAAATATCCGACTTCTGTCCTTTCTCCCGGTATCATGGGCTGGTACTCTTTTGTCCCGTTTATGGAATGCAAACACGGCGTGGTTTCGGTATTGCACCGTATTGACGGGAGTTTGTCAGTAGATGGAGAACAAATCGATTTTTCAGGAGGTAATGGCTATATCGAAAAAGATTGGGGAAAATCATTTCCGGAATCATGGCTATGGCTGCAAAGCAATAATTTCACAAATTCCGATGCCTGTATAATGATCAGTATTGCAAAAATACCCTGGCTTGGAAGTTTTTTTACGGGTTTTCTTGGGTTTTTATACAATAAAGGTATTTTTTACCCTTTCAGTACGTATAATAAGTCGGAAATAAGTGAACTCTACCGCGACGATTCAATGCTTACCATTGGTTTCAAAAGTAAAAAATACCAGCTCAAAATTGGCGCTACACTTAGAAGTGAAGGTATACTCAGGGCGCCCAAATCAGGCGAAATGATCCGTCATATTAAAGAAAGTATAGATTCGGAACTGGTGGTCACATTACTTGATCTGAATGGAAATGAAATTTTCCGTGATAAGGCTTCCCGTGCCGGCTTGGAAGTGATTGAGGGGATTTTTGAAATTGTTAAGATTAAACAGAAAAAGTAGCCTGGATTTTTATTGCTTAATCAGCAAAACCCGATTTACTAAAATTTATACCGGATATTCCGGCTTCAGATTTGTCTACGAATGGTAGAGGTTTTTATTCTGCCCCTTTATGAGAAGTAAGTGGCAACTTGTCAGTTTATCAGTTCAAAGAATCCCTTGTCGGCATTATAACTGTATATTTCACCTGTTTCGATAATGTAATACCACCCGGTTATCCTAAGCAATCCTTTCACATATTTTTCGGCAATAAAAGGGTATGAAAGCAGGTGTTGGATCTGCTGTACTACATTCATTTGTTCGGTGAGCCATTCCTTCGAAGCATGATTGCCATCAGGTAAAAGGGCCAGTGCTTTTTCTCTCACAGGAAGTGCAAGTTCAAGCCATTTACGGGTGTGTGGCAATTTTTGAAAATAAGAATCGGGCTTATACAAGGCAGCGCATCCGCCGCAGTTAGAATGACCACAGACAACAATATCCCCGACTCCCAGCGCCTCAACAGCGAATTCAATAGCTGATATACTTGCAAGGTAATCTTCTCCCGCCTGGTGATATGGTGGAACTATATTCGCAATGTTGCGGATAATAAACAATTCGCCTGGCCGGGTAGCCGTGATCATCCCCGGTACAATTCGTGAATCGGAACATCCTATAAACAAAGTATGGGGTTTTTGTTCTTTCCCGAGTTCAGTGAATAATTGCTCATGTTTTTCAAAATCATTCTGCCGGAAAGCAACGGCTCCTTCAATCAGCTTTTTCATAAAATAGCTATACTTATTAAACAGTGAAATTAGAACAATTAATAAGTGGAATTGTACTATTTAAGAGTTTATTTTTTTATTCAAAAAAATAATAAAATGAATTATTATTTGTGTATCTATAAAAAACAGGGGGTAAGATAAAATAAAGCTATATAATATTCTTCATTGACTGTAAATAATAGGGGTATTCAATAAAAATAAGTATAAAATATTGAATATATACAAATATTGAGTATTTTTATGCCCTATGACAGATTTTATGAGATCTTTTTCGTCGGGTATAAAATATGAATGCAGAAAACCATTTTTATTCGTGGTTTTACTATTTATTGTTCTAACAACTGTTGATGCTTCTAATGAAGCAAAAGTTGATACAGGTGCAACAGCCTGGATGCTCACCTCAACTGCACTCGTGCTATTAATGGTACCCGGCCTTGCCCTTTTTTATGGTGGTCTTGTTCGAACGAAAAACGTGTTGGGAACCATGATGCACAGCTTTGTGGCTATGGGAATAATAAGTATTTTGTGGGTTATTGCAGGTTACAGTATGAGTTTCGGGAGCAATGTTCTAGGCGGTTGGTTTGGATGGAATTCTGATTACTTCTTTCTCAGAGGAATTGACACCCGTATAATGGATGCAGGAGTTCCGGAGTATGTTTTTTCAATGTTCCAGGGAAAGTTTGCAATAATTACACCGGCGCTTATTGCAGGAGCGATTGCTGAGCGCGTATCGTTTAAAGCATATTGTTTTTTTATAGCACTGTGGAGTGTCCTGGTTTATAATCCGCTCTGTCACTGGGTCTGGGCTGGGGATGGATTCCTTTTTAATATTGGGGCTAAAGGAGCCATAGATTTTGCAGGAGGAACCGTTGTGCATATATCAGCCGGTGTGAGCGGACTGATAGCTGCATTATTTCTCGGAGCTCGCCGTGGATTCCCTTACCAGGTCATTCGTCCGAACAACATGGTACTAACTATGCTGGGAGCCGGACTTCTCTGGGTTGGATGGTTTGGGTTCAATGCCGGGAGCAGTATTTCCAGCGGACTCATTACAGCACAGGCCTTAGTAGCCACACAGGTTGCAGCTGCATCCGGTGCTCTTATATGGATCATCATCGAGGGCTTCCACCAGGGAAAGGCTACTGCACTCGGATTTGCCAGTGGTGTTCTGGCCGGACTGGTTGCCGTTACACCGGCAGCAGGTGTGGTTCAACCCTATGGAGCCATGATTCTCGGTGGTATAGCTTCTATCATTTGTTACATGGCTATACAACTTAAAAATAAACTGGGATATGATGACAGCCTCGATGCTTTCGGAATTCACGGTGTCGGGGGAATTACCGGCGCCATTCTGCTTGTTTTCTTTATCAGGCCATCGTGGATGATCGAAGCTTCTGTAGCAGCAGGACAAACATGGACGGTTTGGAATCAGCTTGGAATACAGGCTATTGCTGTTGGTATTGCGGTCGTATATTCAGCACCAATGACATTTGTGATAATCTATTTGCTTAATAAGGTTATCAGGTTCAAATCATCCGAAGAGGATGAAATGGCCGGTCTCGACAGGTCCTATCACGGCGAAAGAGGGTATGGTATGTTAAATGCCAGTTAATATTTTGCAAAATAATGCGTATAAAATGAAACTAATAACAGCAATAATCAGGGAAGGCCAGCTTGATAAAGTTCGTGAGGCGCTCATTGAAGCCGAAATAAAAAGAATCACGGTGAGTCGTGTTTCAGGACATGGTCAGCAACGAATAGAGGAGATGTATCGTGGGCAGATCATTGTACCTGACCTGATTCCTAAAGTTAAGATTGAAATTGCTGTAAATGAAGATTTTGTGGATATAACTGTAGAGACAATATTAAAAGCTGCCCGAACTGACGGGCCTGATGGGAAAGTGGGTGACGGTAAAATTTTTATAAGTCCTCTCGAACAATGTATCAGGATCCGTACCGGGGAACGAGGGGGGACTGCGATATAATAATTTCCGGATGTCAGGAATTTTCCCGGGAAAAAGTAATGACAAGCAGGATAGTTTATATTCTGAAAAAATACAGAAATAAATTATGAGTTTTTTCAGCTACTTTTATATGAGATTCAATCAAAATATGCTTAGCGGGCAACTTTCCATGTTATTCCTGAATTTCCGGATGAAAATAAAGATGGACAATCTTTCCTTTCGCCAATCCGGCTGCCTTTTGCAGATCATCGAGTGACGCTTCTTTAATCCCTTTTACCGAGCGAAATTTTCGAAGTAACAAGGTAGAAGTTGATTCCCCAACACCTGTAATTTCGGTCAGTTCTGATTTAATGGTTCCTTTTTCGCGGCGCTTGCGGTGATGCGTGATGCCGAAGCGGTGGGCTTCGTCGCGCAGCTGCTGTATGATACGCAGTGTTTCTGATTTCTTGTCAATATATAAGGGTAGAGTATCGCCGGGATAGTATATTTCTTCGAGTTTTTTAGCAATTCCGATTACAGCAACTTTGCCATGCAGTCCAAGCTTTTTGATGCTTAGCATAGCAGAACTTAGTTGTCCTTTTCCACCATCCACAATAATAAGCTGAGGCAGTGGTTGGTTTTCTTCCATTACCCGCTTATAGCGGCGATAAATCACTTCCTCCATCGAAGCAAAATCGTTTGGTCCTTCAACTGTTTTAATATTGAAATGACGGTATTCTTGTTTATCCGGCCTGCCATTGGTAAAAACTACCATGGCAGCCACAGGGAATGAACCCTGTATATTCGAATTGTCGAAACAATCGATGCGGACAGGATGTTCTTTAAGCCTGAGGTCTGCCTGCATCTGTTCCATAATCCGGTTGACATGGCGCTCAGGGTCTACACGTTCGAGCTGTTTATGTTTTTCCAACTGGTAGAATTTAGCGTTGCGCTCCGAAAGCTCCAGCAGTTTCTTTTTCTCGCCACGCAGCGGCACCGTATAGGACACGCCCGGAAATTCAACATCCGGTTTAAAAGGGACAATCATTTCGGGAGCATTGGAATCAAAACGTTCGCGCAATTCGGTTATGGCAAGCAGAAGCAACTCTTCGGGCGATTCGTCCAGTTTCTTTCTGATTTCAACAGTATGGGCCTGAATGATACTTCCGCTTATCACTTTCATAAAATTAATATACGCTGCCGAAGGTTCATCCACATACGAAAAGATATCAATATTATGAATAGAGGGGCTGACGATGGACGACTTACTTTGAAACCGGTCGAGCAATACGATTTTTTCTTTTACAACATGCGCTTTTTCAAACTGAAAGGTGTCGGCATAATCCTTCATCATTCCTGCCAGGTGCTGGCGTACAGCCGAAATATTTCCCTTCAGTATATTCCTTATTTCCTGCAGTGCTATCCCGTAATCCTCTTCAGTCTGCAGACCCTCGCAAGGGCCCAGACAATTATTGATATGATACTCGAGGCATACCTTGTATTTCCCTGTACGAATATTTGCCGCACTCAGGTTCAGGCTGCATGAGCGAATCTGGTATAACTGCCGGATGAGATCCAGCAGGGTATGCATCATTTTTCCTGAAGCATAAGGGCCGAAATAATCTGATCCATCATTGATTCGGTGTCTTGTCGGGAATATACGGGGAAAAGCTTCCTTTTTAATGCAAATCCAGGGATAGGTTTTATCATCTTTCAGCATCACGTTGTAACGCGGCTGGTATTTTTTAATCAGGTTGTTTTCGAGCAATAATGCATCCAGCTCGGTATCAACCACTACAATCTGAATGTCGGCAATTTTCTGAACCAGGACCCGCACTTTCCCAACCTGCGATTCGTCGCGCCTGAAATAGGATGAAACTCTCTTTTTCAGGTTCTTGGCTTTACCGACATATAGAATTTTCCCATCCTTATCGTAATATTGGTACACTCCGGGCCTGTCGGGCAGGTCACGAACGATGTTTTCGATATGGAGGGAATATTTTGACAATAGCTGGGGTTTGGATTTAGAGGTTGGGGATTAGTGTTTCAAATTTGCAAAGTTTGAAATACTGCAGGAGAATTCAGGTTAAACTTTTTTATTCAAGAACAAGCAGCAACAATTTTTGATGTATGATCTTTGCATCAGATCATGTTTTACTTTAAATCTAAAATCGTTAATCTTTGTTCAATATTTTTATTTAATTTTCAATAGCTAACTTATTCTTCTTCCCTCATATGATTCCACCCGAGGGCTTCAATTTTAATGAGAGGTCCGTTGTTACTTGCCATGAAAACTCCTGCATTGGGTTCGGTCATATGGCCTATTATGCTGATGCCTTCGAGGGCTCTCACTTTTTCGAAATCATTCATGCTAATTGTAAACAAAAGTTCATAGTCTTCACCGCCATTCATTGCAGCAGTAACAGGCTGAATATTAAACTCTTCGGCCGTGGCTATAGTCATTGCATCTAGCGGGATTTTATCTTCAAAAATCCGGCAGCCCAGTCCTGAATCTTCACAAAGGTGCAACACTTCGGATGCCAGCCCGTCAGAAATATCAATCATAGCAGTAGGTTTCACACCTGCCGTTTTCAGGATTTCAAGAATATCGGCGCGTGTTTCGGGTTTCAGCTGCCGCTCAAGGATATAATCGTAGCCCTCAAGGTCAGGCTGCATATCCGGATTAGCCTGGTAGACCTTCTTTTCGCGTTCGAGCATTAATAAGCCCATGTAGGCACTTCCCAAATCTCCGGTTACACAGATCAGATCATTTTCCTTTGCCGTATTCCTGTAAACAATATCTTCTTTGGCGGCTTCACCGGTAACGGTAAGTGATATAAACAAACCATGTAATGAGGATGTTGTATCCCCGCCGGCAAGATCAACCCCGTAACGTTTACAAGCCAATCTTATTCCTTCATAAAGTTCCTCCAGAGCCTCAACAGGGAAACGGTTTGATACTGAAATTCCGACAAACAGCTGTCTTGGCTTACCGTTCATTGCAACAATATCAGAAAAATTGACAACCGCACATTTATATCCCAGGTGTTTCAACGGAGTATACGACAGGTCAAAATGAACACCTTCAACAAGCAGATCAGTAGAAACCAGTGTAACGTTTTCCCCATAATCGATAACGGCTGCATCGTCGCCAATCCCTTTAATCGTTGACGGTTGTTCAATAGAAAATGATTCAGTAAGGTGTTTTATCAGCCCGAATTCACCTAACTCACTGAGCTCGGTACGTTTTGTTTCCGGATTATTGATCATGGATTAAAATTTTTGCAAAGTTAATCAACCGGCTTTACCAAATCTCCCTATTGAATAATTTAAACTGATAAGTCTCATTGACATCGGCATGCTTCCGGTCTATTACCTGAAAAGGAAGTTAAAATCATAGATATTCTACTTTATGCCTATAAATTTGAATTATTAGTCTGACATTAAACTTTTGAGTTTAAAAGTCATCTAATTTTGAACCCATATTTAACTCCATTATGATCTGCCTTTTCAACAAAAAGTTACTCGTTGCTGCTTCATTTGTATTCTTGCTTTTTACAACAGTTCATTCGCAGGATCTGCGTTTGACGGGTATATTAATAAATGCAACTGATAATTCCACATTGGTGGGGGCCACTGTAAAACTCACTTCAGCGGGCGATACCCTTCATCCCAGGTACACAACAAGCGATGCCGGCGGAAATTTTGTTTACAATGGTTTGAAAAAAGGGCAATATGTATTAAACGTGACATTTGTAGGCTTTAAGCCCTTCATCACTAACGTTAGTTTATCCGGTATACAAACCAATCTTGGTAAATTAAATGTCGAAGCTTCAATAACTACGCTTACCGAAGTTGATGTTGTGAGCCAGGCTGTCAGGGCGGAACAGAAGGGCGACACTGCCCAGTACAATGCTGATGCTTTTAAAGTAGCTCACGATGCCAACACCGAAGATTTAATTAAAAAAATGCCGGGAATAACCATTGAAAACGGAACAGTGAAAGCGCAGGGGGAGGAAGTAAAAAAAGTTTTGGTTGACGGGAAAACCTTTTTTGGTGATGATGCATCAGCTACATTGAAAAACCTGCCGGCGGAGGTTGTTGATAAGATCCAGGTTTTCGACAAGCTTTCTGACCAGGCTGCATGGACCGGTTTTGATGACGGGAATTCGCAAAAAACAATGAACATTGTCACCCGGAAAAATAAAAACCAGGGTACTTTTGGAAAAATGACTGCCGGGTATGGATTTATTAACAAGGAATCGCTGGCTGCTGATCCCTACCAGGTTAATGTCAATCTTAATTATTTTAAGGACCAGCGCAGGCTCACCCTGATCGGGGCAAGTAATAATATAAATGATCAGAACTTTGGAAGCGGCGATTTCCTGGGCTCAGGCAGGAGTTTTGGCAGAGGCGGGATGAGAAGTTTTGGTTCCGGTGGAAGCGGTGGTGATGGTATAACTACCACCAATGCATTGGGACTGAATTTTTCGAACAGTTGGGGTACCAAACTTTCTGTCAGTGGAAGCTACTTTTATAATAAAGG
Source organism: Bacteroidales bacterium (assembly GCA_038204995.1). Lineage (GTDB taxonomy): Bacteria > Bacteroidota > Bacteroidia > Bacteroidales > UBA4417 > UBA4417. The sequence goes on from JBBRCH010000081.1 coordinate 8,379, forward strand.
GAATTCGAAATCGTATTCAACGTCTGACCGGGCATATATTCCGGAAACATTACCCTATAAATACCTGAGCCAGGAAAATACATCTACTAATGTCAATCAGAACCATCGCATGAATCTGCGGCTCGAATATTCAATCAACGACCGCAACAGCCTTATCTGGACACCGAGATTCAATATTCAATCTTCAAAAAGCACGAGTCTTATAGGTCAGGATTTTCTCAAAACCGATGGTCAGCCATATGGTACAACTTATTCCGATACTTATGGATCAGCGAATGGTATCAATTTTAATAATGAAATTTTATACCGGTATAAGTTTAATGAAAAAGGAAGGACTATTTCGCTCAATATCGCTAATGCCGTTAATAACAGAAAAAGCGATATTTACCTGGATAACCTGTTGCTTGAAAATGCTGACACTACAAAGCAGTATAGCAATACGAATACCAAAGGGTTTACCATGTCGGGGAACCTGGTATACACTGAACCTATAGCCACGAACAGCCAGCTGCAGTTTAACTACAATCTATCGTATTCAATCAATAAAAATGATAAAAAAACATACGATTACGTTTATGACGGACATCAGGACTATACAAACTTCAATGATCTTTTATCAAATTATTATACAAACGATTATATAACCCATAAACCAGGAATAGGTTATCTTTATAAAACACCGAAGGTCACCCTGAATGCCGGCTTATCCTATCAGTATGCTGTTTTAAACGGGAACCAGACATTCCCTGTTCCGTCAAGCGCTGAAAATAGCTTCAGCAGCATACTGCCATCCTTTATGCTGAATTACAAGTTCAGCGACTATATGAACCTGCGTACCGTTTACCGCGCCAATAGTAATGCTCCTTCGATTTCCCAGTTGCAGCAAGTGATTGATAACAGCAACCCAATGTTTGTTTCGATAGGTAACCCTGATCTCAAACAAGAGGTCAGGCATTTCTCGGTGGCACGATTCTCACTATCAAATAAAACCAAGACCTCAAATTTTTTCGGAATGGTGTTTCTTTCGAAAACTTTTGATGCTATAAGTAACGCAATCTATTATGCTGCCGCTGACACCACCATTCTTGGTATTTATTTGAATAAAGGCGGTCAGCTTTCCAAACCTGTCAATCTCGATGGCTCATGGAGTGCCCGAACACTTCTCACATTCGGATTCCCGGTTTCCTTTATAAAGAGTAATTTAAATTTCAATACAGGCCTTAGTTACAATAGTACGCCAAGTTTGATAAATCTCGAAAAAAACATATCAGGTACCTACGGAATTAACGAAGGCGTTGTACTGAGCAGCAATATCAGTGAAAATCTCGATTTTACACTAACTTATAATTTTACATATAACCTGGTCAAAAACTCGCTGCAATCCAGAAACAACAATAATTACATTTTTCAGATTGCTTCTACTAATTTTCGATGGCAATTCTGGAAAAACCTGTTTGTACAAACTAACCTGACTTACCAGAATTATAATACAATTTCTACTAAAGTAGTGACGGATTATACCTTGTGGAATGCCAGTATAGGTTCCAAATTATTTAAAAACAAAGCAGGTGAAATTAAATTTACCGCCTTCGATATCCTGAAACAGAATATCAGTTTCAGCCATAATGTTACCGATCAGTATATCGAAGATATAAATTCAATGGTGTTGAATCAATATTTTATTTTATCATTTACGTATAACCTGCGAAAATTCACAGGTGAAATGCCACAGGAAAAAGATGGCAACGACCGCCACCGGTGGGATAGAATGCACAACAGCGGCGGAATGCCCCCGGGACCTCCTCCGGGCATGCAGTTTGATTAATATCCTTCATCGTGGTGTCACACGGAATTAAACCTACTTTCAATTAATTCGGTATTACATGTCCGAAATATTCAAAATTTCTAAACAATTGATTGTTTTAACTGTTTTTATTAAGGAATAAAAGCTGTTGCAAGAAGTTAAAAATAGTAACTTTGCCAGCTGTTTTTATTTAAACCAAATAAGAATCAAGGTTAAATCCCGGCAATGGAAAAAGAACAAAACAATATACTTGAAGAAGTAACCAACAGCGATTACAAGTATGGTTTTCATACCAATATCGAGATGGACATGGCAGCTGTTGGGCTGAATGAGGATACTGTGCGGTTTATATCAGCGAAAAAAAATGAACCTGGCTGGTTGCTTGAATACAGGCTTAACGCATATCGCCACTGGCTTACACTAACTGAACCGACCTGGGCTCATATCCATCATCCTCCGATTAAATACCAGGAGATTATTTATTATGCTGCTCCGAAGCGGAAAAAAGAGCTTAAAAGTTTAGACGAAGTTGACCCTGAGTTGATCGAAACATTTAATAAGCTTGGTATTTCGCTCGAAGAGCAGAAAAAACTAAGTGGTGTTGCCGTAGATGCAGTAATTGACAGTGTATCGGTTAAAACCACATTTACTGAAACACTTTCCAAATACGGTGTGATTTTTTGTTCGTTCAGTGATGCGGTTCAAAATCATCCCGAACTGGTGAAACAATATATGGGGAGTGTTGTACCCAGCAACGACAATTACTTTGCTGCACTAAACTCTGCTGTTTTCAGCGATGGCTCATTTTGTTATATTCCAAAAGGAGTTCGCTGCCCGGTTGAACTGTCGACTTATTTCCGCATCAATGCAGCAAACACAGGCCAGTTTGAGCGTACGCTTATTGTTGCCGACGAAGGCGCTTATGTAAGCTATATGGAAGGATGCACCGCCCCCATGCGGGATGAAAACCAGTTGCATGCCGCCATAGTTGAAATTGTTGCCATGAAAGACGCGGAAGTGAAATACAGCACCGTGCAAAACTGGTATCCCGGCAATAAAAAAGGCGAAGGCGGAATTTACAATTTCGTAACCAAACGCGGTATCTGCAAAGGCAGTCATTCAAAAATATCATGGACACAGGTCGAAACCGGATCGGCTATAACCTGGAAATATCCCAGCGTTGTTCTGATGGGTGATAACTCCATAGGGGAATTTTATTCGGTTGCTGTTACCAATAATTTTCAGCAGGCCGATACAGGTTCTAAAATGATACACCTGGGTCAGAATACCAAAAGCACTATCATATCAAAGGGAATTTCGGCCGGGCAAAGCAATAACAGCTACCGCGGCCTGGTAAAAGTGATCAAGCGGGCTACCAATGCACGAAATTTTTCACAATGCGATTCATTACTCCTGGGTGATAAATGCGGGGCACATACGTATCCTTATATAAAGGCTGAAAATCATTCATCCATTATAGAGCACGAAGCCACAACTTCCAAAATTTCGGACGATCAGCTTTTCTATTGCAAACAACGTGGCATCAGTCCTGAAAGCGCGATAGGTCTTATCGTTAACGGATATGCCAAAGAAGTACTTCAGCAATTACCTATGGAATTTGCTGTCGAAGCTCAAAAGCTACTGGCTATTAGTCTCGAAGGAAGTGTGGGATAAGTAAAATCGAGTACAAAGTGCCTGGTGCCTGGTGCACGGTCTTTTGCACTAAGCACTATGCACCAAGCACAAAAAATATTCATTTATTACGAGAAACAATACATGCTAAGTATCAGAAATTTAAAAGTCTCCATTAACGGGAAAGAAATTTTAAAAGGGATTAACCTCGAGGTAAAAGCAGGGGAAGTTCACGCAATTATGGGTCCGAATGGAACCGGTAAAAGCACATTGGCATATGTTATAGCCGGCCGTGAAGGCTATGATGTTGATGAAGGTGAAATTATTTTCAAAGGACGTAACCTTCTGGGTCTTTCACCCGAGGAACGTGCCTGCGAAGGCCTATTTCTTGGGTTTCAATACCCTGTCGAAATTCCGGGAGTTTCAATAACCAACTTTTTGCGCACGGCCCTTAACGAGCAGCGTAAATACCGCGGCCTCGATCCGGTTCCGGCTGCTGAATTTCTTGCACGCATGGAAGAGAAGAAAAAAATGCTCGAAATACAGGAAAAACTGGCGAGCCGTTCAGTAAATGAAGGTTTTTCGGGTGGTGAGAAGAAAAAGAACGAAATATTTCAGATGGCTATGCTCGAACCTTCGCTGGCCATACTCGACGAAACTGATTCAGGTTTGGATATCGATGCATTGAGGATTGTTGCTACCGGGGTAAATAAACTTCGCCGACCGGATAATGCCACTATCGTAATTACGCATTACCAGCGGTTACTCGAATACATTGTTCCCGATGTGGTACACGTTCTTTTCGATGGGGTCATTGTGAAAACGGGTGGAAAAGACCTTGCACTGCAGCTTGAGGAAAAAGGATACGAATGGATTAGAAATGAATCCTGATAACCGGGACTAAAAAAACAGAATTAATTATGGAAGCAGGAATAGTTCCAATAGTTTACGATCTGAAAGAATACCTTTTGGACGTGTTTGCTGAAAAACAGCCTGAAATCACCAGGAACGACACCCCCTTCATTGCGGAAAAGCGCAGACAGGCTTTCGGAATATTCAGCAAGGCCGGGTTTCCGCATGCTGCTATCGAGCGTTGGAGGAATACCGATCTTAGCCGTGCCTTGAATCATGAGTATCATGCCTTTCCTGAACCACCATCAGCCGACCTTGATATTGACAAAATATTTAAGTGTGATGTCCCGCATTTCGAAACACTGCTGGTGTCGCAACTCAACGGATGGTTTGCTGACAGGAGCAACCTGTTGCAGGTTTTTCCGAATGGCATGATTATAGGTAGCCTGGCAACCGCTTTTAGCAAATATCCGGATCTCATCGGCGAACACTACGGAAAATATGCTGATGATACAGCCGAAAGCCTTACTGCTTTAAATACGGCTATGTCGCAGGATGGAATATTCATTTATGTTCCTGATAATGTTACTGTTGATCAGAATGTTCAGATGGTTAACATCACGGATTTTAAACAAAACCTGTTTCTGAATACCCGGAACCTGGTAATATTAGGCGAAAATAGTCACCTGCGGCTGGTACAATGCGACGATTCCATCAATCATGATGTTTCCTTTATCAATACTGTAACTGAAGTAAAAATAGGTCGTAATTCCTCACTCGATCACTATAAATTGCAGAATAAGGATGACCATACTACGCTGATCAATTCCATGTATTTTCACCAGGATGAGGGAAGCAGCCTGTCAACCAATGCAATCAGTCTTAACGGAGGCTTGATCCGTAACCTCTCGCATGTTACTATGAGCGGAAGGCATAGTAATGCTGAAGTTTATGGATTATATCTGATGGATCGTTTTCAGCATGTTGATAACCAAGTGTATATAAACCATGCAGCACCTGAGTGTGAAAGCAGGGAGTTATTTAAAGGTGTGCTCGACGATCATGCAAGCGGAGTTTTTAACGGACATATCAAAGTGCATCGCGATGCACAGAAAACCAATGCTTTTCAAACCAATAAAAATATTCTGCTGACTGATAAAGCGAGCATTGATACCAAGCCTTTTCTCGAAATATATGCCGACGATGTTAAGTGCAGCCATGGTGCAACCATAGGCCAGCTGGATGCAGAAGCGCTTTTTTATATCCGCTCAAGGGGCATCAGCGAGATGAATGCTAAAATACTCCTTATGTATGCATTTGCTGCAGAGGTGATCAATAAAATATCGATTTCCGAATTACGTTTACGTATGGATGACATGGTGAAAAAACGACTCCGCGGTGAACTCTCGCAATGCGAACAGTGTGTGTTGAATTGCAGCACTCACGAACATCAAAAAGTTGAATTTAAAATTGACCTGTCCAAAATCTGATACTCAGTACCAATGAATGAAATATCAGAAAAAAAGATTCAATCGGTAAGGGCTGATTTCCCGATACTGTCGCGCACTATTTATGGAAGGCCGCTTGTTTACTTTGATAATGCAGCCACCACTCAAAAACCGAGAGCCGTAATTGAAGCCATCAGCAATTATTATCTTAACGATAATGCCAATGTGCATAGGGGTGTTCATTACCTGAGTCAGCAGGCAACCGGCGCTTTCGAGGATATCCGTAAAAAAGTAGCTGCCTTCATAAATGCAGGCAGTCCCAAAGAAATTGTATTTACCCGTGGAGCTACCGAGGCTATAAACCTGGTGGCCTGGTCGTTTTCCGAATCTTTTTTAAAAGAAGGCGACGAAATAATAGTTTCTGCTCTTGAGCATCATTCAAATATAGTTCCCTGGCAGATGGCTTGTGAGCGCAAAGGAGCTCATCTGAAAGTTGTTCCTGTTACTCCTCAAGGAGAATTGGATCTTGACATGCTGAAACAGTTATTGAATGTACGTACAAAAATGATAGCCATCACCCACATTTCTAATACTTTGGGCACGATAAACCCGATCCGCGAAATTGTGGATTTAGCCCATAAACAAAATGTCCCGGTTTTTGTGGATGGCGCTCAGGGCTTATCCCATGGCCCGGTTGATGTGCAAATTCTGGATTGCGACTTTTACGCGTTTTCGTCGCATAAAATGTATGGACCCATGGGTATTGGTGGTTTGTATGGGAAAAGTTCCTGGTTGCAGCAAATGCAGCCTTACCAGCTGGGAGGCGAAATGATTGACAAAGTCACTTTTGCAAAAACGACATTTACTGAAATTCCGTATAAATTTGAAGCCGGAACACCCAATGTTGCAGATGTAATGGGTTTAGGTGCCGCCATCGATTACCTTAAAAACCTGGGATGGGATTTTATTGAATCACAGGAAAATGATCTGCTGCAGTATGCTACTGAAAGGTTGCTGGAAACTGAAGGTGTCAAGATTATTGGAACATCGGAACACAAAGCTGCAATAATTTCTTTCCTGATTGATGGAATTCATTTTTTCGATGCTGGGACAATACTCGATCATATGGGTATTGCTTTGCGAACGGGTACTCATTGTACACAACCGCTGATGGATGTTTTTGGAATTAGTGGTACCTTGCGTGCTTCATTCGCATTTTATAATACCCGCCAGGAAGTTGATAGCATGCTTGATGCGATACACCGTGTGAAAGCGCTGTTTGCATAATCAGAACAATAAATAAGAAAATATAAATGACAATTACAGAAACAATAGATCAGATTATTAACGAGTTCAACCAGTTTGATGACTGGATGGACAAATACAATTACCTGATCGAAATGGGCCGTTCTGTTCCATTGATTGACGAAATCCAAAAAACAGACTCAAACCTTATAGTCGGTTGCCAGTCAAGAGTTTGGTTGAGTTCAGAATATAAAGACGGTCTTATTTATTTTACGGCCGATAGTGATGCTGTCATTACTAAAGGCATTGCCTATTTGCTCATACGTGTATTCTCCGGCCATACACCCACCGAAATTGTGGAGGCGGAGACTACTTTCCTTGATAAACTCGGACTTAAAGAACATCTTTCTCCTACACGAAGTAATGGATTATTATCAATGGTTAAGCAAATAAAAATGTATGCTTTCGCATACCAGATTAAGGAGAAGAATGTCTGATTGCTTTTTAGTGCATAGTGATAAGTGCATATTGCTCAGAGGATCCCTGTAAAAAGATCCAAATTCCAAAATTCAAATTCCAAGCATCAGGCACTAAATCCTAAACCCCAATCCCTAACCCCTTTCTTCAATGCGTAAACAAATAGAAAAAGATATTATCTCCGAAAGAATTGTCCAGGTTATCAAAACCATTTATGATCCCGAGATTCCTGTAAATATTTACGATCTGGGTCTGATTTACACTATTCTTGTTGATGATGATTTTGTAGCCCATGTTACCATGACGTTGACAGCTCCAAATTGCCCGGTGGCTGAAAGTTTACCCATTGATGTATACGACCGGGTGAAAGATGTGGAGGGTGTTACGGATGCAAAGATTACTCTCACTTTTGAGCCTCCATGGGATCGGAATATGATCAGCGAATTAGGTATGCTGGAATTAGGGTTTTTGTAGTACCTGGAGAATTTTTTAATGGTCTGATTATTAGATATATAGTCTGATTTTTTTTATTCTTCGATAAGAGAAAAAATAAATTAAAATCATATGCAGCATTTAAAAATATATATATAATTTAGCTATCAGAAAGTTGACTCTAATACAATTAAATTATGAAGTTATTTTACGCTCTGATTTTTGTGACAATATTACTCCCGTTCACAAGTATAGCTCAAACATTTGAACTGAACGGACAAATCCGACCCCGGTCCGAATATAGGCATGGTTACAAATCACTGATCGGTGATGACGTTAAGCCAGGAATTTCCATAACACAGAGAACAAGGTTGAATTTTATTTATTCATCTAAATCATTTAAATCACAAATTTCATTTCAGGATGTGCGTGTTTGGGGTGATGTGGCTTCCTCAAATAAATCCGATCTTAACGGCATGATGGTTCACCAGGCATGGGGCGAATTATTTCTCACGAAAAAAATCTCATTAAAAGCCGGACGTCAAAGTATTTCATACGACGATCAAAGACTGTTTGGCATTTCCGACTGGAATCAGCAGTCACGCAGTCATGAAGCCTTGCTGGTGAAATTTACGCAATCAAAAACGACTTCAGTTCATACCGGTTTTGCTTATAATCAAAGTGCGGATAAGGATACCGGTAATTTTTATGCACTCAATAACTACAAAGCGCTTCAATTTCTCTGGGCGCATCATGAGTATAAGAACCTGGCAATCAGTTTGCTTTTTATAAATAGTGGAATGCCTTTTATACTATCAGAGGGAGAAAATCAGCCTGTGCAGGTAATCAGGTACACTCAGACTTTTGGCCCATATCTGACATTTAAACATAACAATCTAAAAATCAACCTGGCATCCTATTATCAAGTAGGGAGAAACAACAAAAATATGGATAAAGAGGCCTGGTATGCCTCCGGAGATCTTGTTTGCGCATTCAATAAATTCACGCCAGGTGCCGGATTCCAGTATCTATCGGGCAACGACCAGGTGAATCCTGACGGCAAGGATCATGAATTCTCAACACTCTATGGTACCGGTCATAAATTTAATGGCTGGATGGATTATTTCTATGCAGGCAATTCACATAAAGGAGTTGGATTAATCGACTTGTATTTGCCTCTCAATTACAAAGGGGAGAAGCTTTCAATTGATTTGCAGTTGCATTATTTTCAGGCCGCAGCCCATGTTAAATCAAGCTATGATCCTACAAAAAAAATGAGTGCAGACCTTGGAACAGAAGCTGATTTTATGCTTACATATTCTTTTTCTCCGGAGATGAATATTTCGGGTGGATATTCCCGGATGTTTGGCACTGAAACTTTACAATTACTTAAGGGAGGTAATCGTGAAAATTCACAAGACTGGGCCTGGGTAATGTTTACATTCAATCCTCTGTTTTTTAAATCAGATAAGTAGCAATTTCCGGAAGGATAAGAAACTGCCAGTCAACCTCTTTTTTACATTTTTTCGTGCAATTCAGAACTTATAAAAATGTGAATTTTATAACAGGCCAAAGGCCGTTTTAAAATTCCACAGTATTAAATACCGATCAGAAATTCGTTCAGTTCGATATTGGACTATTATGAATTTCATATCGGTATTACTCAACCGGAATCAGAACATTGATACCGGTTTTTTGTTAACATTCCATAAACACAATAATATCCCCGATCCCGCTTCGTTTAAGCAGGAAATCGTTACTTTTACATTTCAAATTACGGATTATGACACCCGCACAGGGCACATTATTATCAAATATTAATTCGCCGGCAGATTTGCGTAAACTCAATATTGAAGAGCTGCCGCAGGTGTGTAAGGATATCCGTCAGTTTATTCTTGAAGTTATTTCGCGCAACCCGGGTCACCTGGGTGCCAGCCTTGGTGTGATTGAACTTACAGCTGCCATTCATTATGCCTTTAATACTCCTGTTGATAAACTGATTTGGGATGTAGGCCACCAGGCGTATGCACATAAAATACTAACCGGCCGCAAAGATATTTTTTTCACTAACCGCACGTATAAAGGCATAAGCGGTTTCCCACGGATAATTGAAAGTGAATATGATGCCTTCGGCACCGGTCATTCATCAACAAGTATATCGGCAGCCCTGGGTATGGCTGTTGCTTCGGAATTGCTTGGTAATAAAAGTCAGCGGCATATTGCTGTTATCGGCGATGGCTCAATGACTGCCGGTATGGCAATGGAAGCCTTGAACAATGCTGGTGTTTCGCAGGCTAATCTGTTGGTAATCCTCAACGACAATGGCATAGCGATTGATAAAAATGTCGGCGGTCTGTCGCGGTACCTTACTGATATTACTACTTCCCGGGCTTATAACAAACTCAAAGATAAAGTGTGGTGGGCCATGGGCGGAAAGACGCGCTATGGTGCCAACTCGAGGGCAGTAGTAAAACAGATCGGTAATGCCGTAAAGGCAACATTGCTTAAGGAAAGTAATCTGTTTGAGGCATTCGGATTCAGGTATTTCGGACCTGTCGACGGGCACGATGTGATAAAACTGGTTCACCTGATGCGGGATATGCAGAATATACCAGGTCCTAAACTGTTGCATGTAATAACAGTAAAAGGCAAGGGATATGAAAAAGCGGAGAAAGACCAGACGTTATTTCATGCTCCGGGAGTTTTTGACATGGAAACCGGTGAACTGAAAGAAACTCTTTGTAAAAATCAAGCGCCAAAATACCAGGTCGTTTTCGGCAAGACTATAATTGAACTGGCCGAAATGAATAATAAAATCGTAGGTGTAACACCGGCGATGCCTACAGGTTGCTCTTTAAACCTGATGATGGCTAAAATGCCGGACCGGGCTTTCGATGTGGGAATTGCCGAACAACATGCCGTCACATTCTCGGCCGGGATGGCTGCAGGAGGACTGGTGCCATTCTGTAATATTTATTCCAGTTTTATGCAGCGTGCTTACGACCAGATTATTCATGATGTGGCCTTGCAAAACCTGCATGTCGTTTTATGCCTGGACCGCGGTGGGCTTGTAGGTGAAGACGGAGCAACGCATCATGGGGTTTACGACCTTGCATACCTGAGGGCAATTCCTAATATCACTATCTGTTCACCGATGAATGAGGAAGAATTGCGTAATATGATGTATACTGCTCAATTAGAAGGCATGGGCCCGTTTGCAATCCGCTATCCACGAGGCCGGGGCGTAATGCACGAATGGAAAACATCATTTACTGCATTGCGGGTTGGTAAAGGCCGCCTGATTCGTGAAGGGAAAGATATAGCCATAATAGCTATCGGGAACTTAGGTAATGTGGCACTTGAAGCCTGCATTCAACTGGCAGATCAGGGCATTCAGGCAGCGCTATATGATATGCGTTTTCTGAAACCAATTGATGAAGAATTGCTGCACGAAATATTCAGGCAATTTAACAAAATAATTACGCTCGAAGACGGCTCCATAATTGGTGGTTTGGGAAGTGCAGCTACTGAATTTGCTAATGATAACGGCTATCACAGCGCAACCATTCATCGGCTGGGAATCCCTGATCGCTTTATAGAACAGGGCACGCTTGAAGAACTGCACCACGAGTGTGGAATTGACAAGGAAGGTATTTTTACAGCAGTTAACACTTTCCTAATGGCATAAAAAAAAGCAGAAACTCTGAAGCCCTGCTTTTTCTTAAATTAGAAATATAAATATTATGGGAGAGTGATCTCAAATGTTATTCCGCTTACGGTAACCGTTGCTTTATTATCACAATCGCCGTTTCCATAATTAAGAACCCGGACTGGTTGGGCTGCGGGAGTTATTTCGATAACACCACTTACAAAATAAGTACAGGTAGCTTTACTGATCAAAGGAGTAGTAATAACCGATGAAAAAGCTTGTCCTGTAATAGTTGTTCCATTGGCTGAGCCCGTAATAGAAAATACATTATCATTAAAAGCGGGAGTGTATTCACCTTCGGTCATTTCGCTGTTGTGTGCAGCCTGGTAAGTAATTGTGCCTTCACCACTGGCAAGGATAATGGTACCGTCAACGGTTACATCCCAGTTGATATGACCTGCCTGGTTATGACCTTTGTTTTTAAGTATACGTGTGCCGGTGATCTGGTTATCATTCACAAAGAAATTATCAAGTGTAGTGGTGAGTGCAGCCAGCGAATCTCCGATTCCTGCTTCATACCACACTACAATCTTACCGCGGCGGTATAGTCCGTCTTCGCAAAGGCAGTTGGTAGTTCCGAAATCGAGAATAAGCTTGTAAGGCTGTGAGGAGAGATCAAAAGAAATTTCGAGGCAACTGGCATCAGGGTTCATTACAGTCTGACCTGATTTCAGCATGCTTTTACCGGTCGACATGGCTGAAACAGTATAGGTCCCGATGTCGTTGAAAGTGCGTTCGGCTAAAGCGCTGTTGCGGTCGACGGTTGTTTCTTTTGAAGTATCTTCCTGTGTATTGTCTTTTTTACAGCCGGTAAACAAAGTGATAGTAGTTGCAAAAAGCATGATAAGAAGAATTACGTTTCTGGTCTTCATAGATTTGAGGTTTAGTTAACGATATATTTTAAGTTGAGTGTTAGTTAAACGCAACAATGTTAAATAAATTATTCACTTCCGGATTTGATGGTAGAATTCTTAAGCGTTTGCTCAAAATATGCCGGCATGACTTCCAAAGTATACTAAATTTAGCAGGAATTGGCGGCTTTTAAGACTATTCCTTACATTTACGCCGGTAAACATAACTTATGCAGAACCTCTTCAGGAAAAAATCCATCGAAATGATCCTTAGTCATGCCGACGAAGGAAACCCTGATCTGATGAAGCGCCGGCTGGGAGTCCGTGATCTCACAGCTATGGGGATTGCAGCCATCATTGGTGCCGGTATTTTTAGTACCATTGGTACCGCTGCTGCCAGCGGGGGGCCTGCCGTTTCATTGTTATTTGTTTTTACAGCCATTGCCTGTGGTTTATCTGCTATGTGTTACGCCGAATTTGCTTCAGCCATTCCCATCAGCGGAAGTGCCTACACTTATGCATACGCAAGTTTCGGAGAACTTATTGCCTGGATCATCGGCTGGGATCTGATAATGGAATATGCCATCGGCAACATTGCTGTAGCCATTTCGTGGTCGGGTTATTTCACCGGTTTACTGGCAGGCCTCCATATCCATATCCCTGAATACCTCGCCATTGATTACCTGAGTGCTGCCAAAGGATTTAAACTGGCTACAGAACAACTACAATCGGGTGTTACTGTGGCAGGGCTCGACACAAATATCCGCGAAGCCTACCAGGCATGGGTCTCGGCACCGCATTTCGGAGATATAAAATTGATTGCTGATATCCCTGCCCTTGGAATTGTTGTTTTTATTACCTACCTGGTGTACAAAGGCATTTACGAAACTAAAATGGCAGGCAACATCATGGTGCTTATAAAAATCGGGATCCTGATGCTGGTTATCGCCGTTGGGTCTTTTTATATTGATCCTGAAAAC
>JBBRCH010000082.1:0-21597 GCA_038204995.1 Bacteroidales bacterium
AAGTTGTTACTTTTTGATCAAGCAAAAAGTAAAGAAATAATGAAAGATTTTCCGAATGCTTGGACTTTAGTTAATGACTTGATCTTTGGTCTCAATTTCATTCTTTATACCCCATTCTCCCCAGAAAATGAATGTGATCCATTATTAATCCTCTCTCAGTTTATTGATAATTGTTTTCACACTCTTTTCTTCAAAAAATGCAACTAGCTTTAATGCCCGTTTCATGAACAGCCCCGGAGGGTTTTTAATTAAGGACCCTAAAGCTGCTATGGTTTGATCTGTGACTTCAATAAATGGTTTTCTATCCTGTTCTTTGAGACCGGATAAAACACATGCAAAGTTCCATGCCTGTTCCCTGGCTTTCACCATGCTGAAATTTATGATCATCTCATCCGAATTCTTACCTGCCCAATCCAGGATAAACATTAGTCTCGAAACCTTCGAAATACGATCCTGCATTTCATTTACCAGTTCATAAAGTATCTGGTTTATCTTCATAAAATCATTCTTAAGTGCTTGCAGGCCATTTCCCCCGGCAAGGTTTGCAGCAGCAATACCCAGGTCGAGATTGATGTGTGCATTCATGCCCAACATCAGATGCTGCAGGATCGTACTATTTTCATTCTTTGCGTTGAAAGCTTTTTTCCACGATCCGGAGCAGTCCCGGTTATTCTCGTAGCTTTGAAAAGCGGTCAGGTAAAGATTTGCAAACGCCACATCCAAGCTTTCCATCCTTTCGTTGTCCTCAAATTGCTTTTCGTGAATGGCTTGTTTAACCTTCGCAGTAGTGCGGCGGTAAACAAAAGCAAAAATGCCAAGGAAGTTATTCTCAGCCACAGTCTTATCAATAATACTGTCAAGTTCCGACAATACTTCATCAATTGATTTTGCAGGAATTGCCATAAGCGCAAATGTTAATACTATTAAACGATAATAGGGCCTGGTGTGTTCAACCTTTTTTGAGTTTTAACCTATAGGCACTTCCCTTAACAAAAAGAGGACCCTGTAACAGGATCCTCTTTAATTGAAAATTGATATTCTGATTATTGCACAATTTTAAGCTCATGAATAATATTGGTTGCACCTGCATATTTATCAATAATGAACAGCACATACCTGACATCCACATTTATCGTACGCTGAAGTTCGGGCTCGAAAAGGATATCGCCGCTCATAGCTTCCCAGTTGCCATCGAAGGCAAGCCCGATAAGTTCTCCATCACCATTGAGAACCGGGCTACCCGAGTTGCCACCGGTAATATCATTGTCGGTAAGGAAACAGGTGTAAAGTTTCCCGTTTTCACCATACCTTCCATAATCCTTCTTATTATATAATTCCTTCAGTTTAGCCGGAACAATGAATTCTTCGTTGTTGGGATCTTCTTTCATCATAACACCATCCAGAGTAGTGTAATAATTGTAATGAACAGCATCAGCAGGGTAATAATCAAGTACCTTGCCGTACGACATGCGCATAGTACTGTTTGCATCAGGATAGAAACTTTTGTTAGGTTCCATTTCGCGGAGAGCTGCTACAAAAAGACGCTGAGCTTTTTTGTTCTTTGCTCCGAGTTGTTTGTTAGTCGCCATAAGTACCTTGAAAATATCCATAAATGAATTGTAGGTCAGTAATGCCTGATCTTTCTGAAGTTTCTTAAGTTTTGGGTTTTCAAGAAAAGCATTATAATTTGCCTCAGTAAGGAAAATAGATTTTTTGAACATCTCAGCCACATACTTATCTATATTGCCCTTGTATTTTTTGTCGATCACCTGGAAAATGGCTGGTTGTTGTGCTACAGGAATATTATCACGGAACAACGTTAGCACAGCTGTGTAAATGTTTTGTTCAATTTCATTATTGTATTCCTTGAAATGTTCTTTTGAAGTTTCTTTGTATTTCTCCATTTGTTTTTTAAGATCATCACCTTTAGCGCCTGTTTTTAAAAGCGTTTCAATGGCAGTAGACTGTCCGGGGAACGGAAATGCCTTGGATCCAAAAAAACATAGCTGCGTATACCATATCTGCGGGTATAAGTTCTGATCTTTGTATTGTTTGTAAATATCAGCATACGTGCTAAGCACATCGCCATATTTAGCTTTGCGGGCTTCGTCGGCATTAATCCATTGCTGTAAAGTCGCCTCCAGATCCTTTTTTTTCTGCACAACATCAAGCCGTTTCAGGTCGCGGGATTCACCGAGTTTGTTTTTCCAGAAATTTGCCAGCCCGGCATAGGTGCTTGCGTAGGAAATGCGAACGGCATTATCTTTATCCATTCCTTCCTTCTGCTTTTCCAGAATAATTCCCAGTCCTTTAACAATTACAGGATCAACATCATTCAAGGTTGATTCAACAGCCCATGAGTTAGCGTAACGGTCGGTTCTGCCGGGATAACCCCAAATCATGGCAAAATCATTTTTCTTATATCCTTTTACCGATACAGGTAAAAATTTCTTTGAAACCATCGGCACGTTATCCTTCGCATATTCAGCAGGAGAACCATCAACAGCTGTATATATACGGAAAACACTGAAATCTCCTGTATGACGGGGCCACATCCAGTTATCCGTATCACCGCCGAATTTACCTATTGATGAAGGAGGAGCTCCAACCAGGCGGATATCTTTATACTGCTGGTAAACAAACCTGTAATATTCGTTTCCGTTAAAGAAGCTCTTCAATTCAACATCGTATTTCCCATCTTCTGTAGCTTCTTTTTTTAACGCTTCAACCTTTTTGTTTATAGCAGCACCGCGGGCGGTTTCGTCCATATCATCAGTCACTTCACCAAGTACTTCGGCTGTCATATCATCCATGCGCACCAGGAACGAAACATAAAGCCCTTCGTTAGGAAGTTCTTCAGCTTTACTCATGGCCCAGAAACCATCTGTAAGATAATCATGATCAACAGAGCTATGATTCTGAATGGCATCGTATCCGCAATGATGATTGGTAAAAAGCAATCCTTCGGGCGACACAACTTCGGCGGTGCAAAATCCGCCCAGGCTGACAATTGCATCTTTCAGACTCGAATGGTTAATGCTGTATAGCTCATCAGCCGTAAGGTGAAGCCCCATTTTCTGCATATCCACATAATTTAACCTATCAACAAACATCGGAAGCCACATGCCTTCGTCAGGAGTGTTGGCAGCTTTAGCGAATACCGCTGTAAGCAAACATAAAGCAAGTAAGATTTTTTTCATTTTATCAAGTATAAATTAGCTTTTAGTATGCAAATATAATTCTTAAAGATTTAAATTTTCATTCTGCCGGGCTTCGGAGGGCTAATCCTATGCAAGTTGACAGGAATGTTCTGCAAAATGGCAAAAAAAATCTGTAAAAAAACAGAACCCGGCAGGTTCATTTATCCTGCCGGGTTTTAGCCTGTAATTAAAATATTTCTCCTTTTCTCCCCATTCCTATTTCTCCCTTTCCCCGTTTCTCATCGTACCTTCAATCATCTACAATCCTAAAGCTTCTCTCCCCTGGTCAAAAACCACGTCTTTAGGTATATTGGCAGTTTTAAGCAAGTCAAGACCTTTCTGCAGATCAGGACGTACGTTACCATTCTCCTTCATATAGCTTACTGCTTTATCGTAATTACCTTCACCTTCAACCCCCAGGATTAAAGCACTCCATTCATTAACCGCCTGGCGGGTTTTATCGATATCTACCTTAAAAGTTCCATCGTCATTGCGCGAAAAGGCCTGTTTATCTTCAAAAAAGTTGAAACACATCATATTGGCTTTGCCATGAGCTTCTGCAGCGCCGAACCTGACTGAACGGATGAGACCGGCCATGTAAGTCACATATGCATCTTCAACAGTAATGCCTTTAAGTTCGCCCTTTTCGATCAGCCAGCTAACCATCCACAAACCGACTACGTCAGCTTTAGCTTCTTCCCATGCGGAATACTGTTCCTTTAAGGCTTTACGAATTACTCCTTTCCCTGTAATTGTATTTTTGATTCCCAGTCCGTGCGAAACCTCATGGAACATCACATTCCCGAAAAAAGCATCAAATTTTATATTTTTACGCTGGGCTGGTTCAATAAGTAAATTGGCTATAGGAACCAATATCTGGTCGAATTTAGCCTGCATGGCATTTTTAAGCTGTAACCTACGGCTTCCTTTCGCCAACTGAACTCTTTCATCATTTGGCAGGTTAATAGCGATAGTTTTTCCACCGCAGTTTGAATTTCCTGAATAGTAAAGAATATCATACGCATTCAGATCTGAATCAGTACCGGGTACTTCCTTTTTATACTTAGGATCGCATGGCAATTCTTTTTGCAGTTCCGGCAGCATTGCAGCGTATTTCGCGAGTTTTGCACTCCACTCTTTATCCTTAACCAGAACGGATGCTTCATGCGCCGCCTTATAGCCAAATAATTCATCCTCATAATTTTCTATAGGTCCTGCTACCAAATCAAGGGTATTGGTTTTCATATCCATCCAGGCCATATCGCTTTCGAAATAATCGTCGGTCAGCAGCGCTTTGGCCCGAAGGGTCAGGTACTTCTTAAGACCTGCGTCCTCCGCAAGTTCTGCAGCTTTTAACAACAAATCCGATGCTTTTTTGACCTTTTCTGCGTATGCTTCATGAAACCAGACACTCTTAAGGCTTTTATCCTCATTGCGAACGACAAGTGTATACTGGCTTGTTTTATTGGGATCGTTCCATTTCTCAAATTCTTCCTTTGTCATGTCCGCAGGATAAAAATTAGCGCCTTTAGGCTTTTCGCCAATGCCGGCTATAAAAGGCTTGTTTTCATCGAGTCTGTCCCAGGGTCCGTAATTTATCTCAACAAATTGCTTTGCATAAGGATCTTTGAGGGTATCAAGCAAGGCGTTTTTATCGCCCCAGGTCTGTTCCCAGAAAATATCATCCATCACTTGCGCAACCTCGATCAGCACAGGAATCATTTGTTTTTCTTTTTCGGTAAGTTTGCTGAGGTCGGTGGTGAGTTTAACCACTGCATATTCGTTTACTTTTTTCTGCATTTCGCTCATAGCGGTAGTGTCATTATCTGATTGTGTACTTCCCGGCTTTTGTTTGCAACTGCTTGTAAAAGCAGCAAATAGCGCCAGTGATAAAATGATTGGAATAATACGTTTGAACATGGTTTGATGGTTTAATGGTTAAAACTAATCGGCGAAGTTACTTAAAATCAATTAGCTGGATAAAAAATTTGAATGTTTTTAGTTTTGTTTTTCTGGCGTCGGAAGTGAGAAGCACGGTGTACGTAGTAAGGTGCAAGGAATAAGGTGAAAGGTATTGAATGTTCAAATCATTGGTCTTCCGACTTCGGTCTCCGGTCTCTGGTCTTCTTTCTCCGGTCTCCGGCCTCCGGTCTCCCTTCTCCCCTCTTCCGTCTCCGGTCTCCGGTCTCCGGTCTCCGGTCTCCGGTCTCCGGTCTCCGGTCTCCGGTCTCCGGTCTTCTTTCTCCGGTCTCCGGTCTCCGGTCTTCCGTCTTCTGTCTCTTTCTTCAAAGCCAATATTTATTTTTATATTTTGTTGGAAAGAATGTGTTAATTTTTAATTTTGCATTGTTAATTGATTAACAATAAGCCATGTTTTTCGATTTACATAAAAGTATTTAATGCATTGTTTACCTGATCTTTATATATTACTTCAGTTAACCGATGTTACATGATATTGATTCTGGAAAATGACAAAACAGCTTCTCATTCGTGATGTAACGCTGCGCGATGGGCAACAATCGTTGTTTGATGCACGAATGACACAACAACAGGTTGAACGCACCTTGCCCGGATTTAAGGATGCAGGATTTTATGCAATGGAAATATGGGGTGGCTCAGTTCCGGAATCAATGTTGAGGAACCTAAACGAAAATCCATGGGAAAGGATTGACAAAATTAAGGAAGTATTAGGAGATTCAACCCGGCTGGCTGGCATCTCGCGTGGACGAAACCTGGTTGGACACGGTCCTTATCCGAATGAGGTCATCAGCGCATTTACACACAACGCAATACATTCCGGGATCACCATCATGCGTGTATTTGATGCTCTAAACGATCTCGAAAATATACGCCCTTCAATACAATTTATTAAGGAAAACGGAGGCATAGCCGACTGTGCGGTTGTATATTCCGTTGATCCTAAATATTCGACCCGCGAAAAGGTGAAAGCATTGCTTCATGCCAAAGTATTGCCGACTAAACTGTTTACCAAAGATCATTTCCTGAAAAAAGCAATTGAATTGGAGGAAATGGGTGCCGACATGATTACCATTAAAGATATGGCCGGCCTGATTACCCCTTTGCGAGCCGGGAACCTGGTGCGTATGTTGAAACATCAATTATCGGTCCCTGTCGATTTTCATACACACTGCACGGCTGGCTATGGGTTGGCTTCCACTTTAATGGCTATTGTAAACGGTGCTGATATTGTTGATACCTCGCTTATGAGTTTTGCCGGTGGTAATGCTGCACCCCCGTTTGAACTTGTACAATTGTTCTGCAACCGCATGGGTATCGAAACAAGCATAAATATTGAACCGGTAATACAGCTTGATCAGGAATTGCGCTCCATCAGGCACGAACTGAATGATTTTGACAATTACGAATTCCCAAGGGAGTTTAATATCCTTACGGACACCCTGCCCCGTGATATTGAACAGTTGATGGAAATGGCTATCGCCTTTGCAAAATCCGATAAAGAAGATGATTTGCTCGAAGCATGCCATCGCATCGAAAACTGGTTTGGCTTGCCTGAACCTGACCGAAAAATCGGAGGAGCCAAAATACCAGGTGGGATGTATCCGAATATGATGGCACAACTCAAACAACTTAAACTGGAAAAATTACTCCCACGTGCCATCGAACTTGTTCCTCTAGTCCGGCTGGCCTCCGGCTGTCCGCCTCTTGTAACCCCTGCAAGCCAGATTATTGGAGTGCAGGCTGTTAACTGCGCGGTAGATGAAGCTAACGGGAAACCCATGTACACTACAAAATCCATACAGTTTGTTAACCTCGTAAAAGGAATTTACGGACATTCTCCTGTGCCTATCGATCCCGAATTCCGATTCAGGTTAGCAGGAGTTAAAGAAGAGATCCCTTACAACGCAAAATTTAATAAAAAACAAGATAACCCTGTTTTTGAAGAATATGGAGGTGTCAGACTTGCCCTCAATGAGAAAGAAGAACTCTTGCTTGAACTATTCCCGTCAGTAGCCCGTGGCTACCTTGAAACGCGTATGGAGGAAACTTACCTGGCCGAAATACATCGCGTTGAAGAAGAAAAAAGCAGGAAACTGGAAGAAGAGAAACTTAAATACGAAATTCTCTCACCGGAGGAAAAGCAAAAAAGGCTGATTGATGGACTGTATAATTACGAATGGTCGAGTGCCGATGGCGAAACTATAGGTCTTTCTTAAATTTCAAGACCCCGAATAAATATGGAATGGCTGCCAGAGATGACAGCCATTTTTTTATTTATTCATTCAACCGGAATGAGAGTGCGGGATTGATAATTTTCATTTAAGTCTATCATAGTGAAAATTGGAATATCTCATCAAAAAAATAATATCCAATTCATTACCTTTGCTATCCTATTAATTAAGCATGAAACGGATCTACAAAATACTACTTTCCATTTTTTCAGGATTATTACTCAGCGCTGCCTGGCCCGAACGTGGTTTCCCGCCTCTGCTGTTTGTTGGTTTTGTTCCACTCCTGATAGTGGAATATGAACAATGGAAAAATCGTGACAATAATCATTTTTCGGGAATAATACCTTATGTTGCACTTACCATTGCGATATGGGTTTTACTTACTACCTGGTGGGTTTATAATTCAACTCCTATTGGAATTGTAGCAACGATCTTAGTTAACACATCTCTTGTTGGAGGAGCATTTTGCCTTTTCCATATCACTCACCGAAAGATTTCAGGTGGAACCGCGGCTTACACAGCTTTAACAGGGTATATTCTAACAGCCGAATATATTCACCTGCGCTGGGACCTGAATTTCCCCTGGCTTAACCTAGGAAATGGCTTTGCATCCTATCCGAAATGGATACAATGGTATGAATTCACTGGTATTTTTGGAGGATCACTCTGGATATTACTGGTTAATATCCTATTCTTCTTTTTCGTTCGCGACCGCATTATGCATAAGATCTGCAGTCGCAAAATCGGTATGCGATTAGCCGCTACGTTAGTACTTATTATTGTTCCAATCTTAGTTTCGTTTGTCATGTATAACCGGTACACTGAAAAGATAAACCCGGTAGATGTGGTGGTAGTTCAACCAAATATCGATCCATACAACGAACAGTACGAACTTGATCCAATGGTTGTTACAAATCGTATGCTGGCCCTTGCTGCTGAAAAATCAGACAGCCTTACTGATTTTGCCGTGTTTCCCGAAAGCGCTATTCAGGAATATGTTTTTGAGGACCAGATTGAACGTTCACCCAGTATTGCCCGTATCCGTGATTTCAACAGGAGTTACAAACGAATGAACCTGATAACCGGTATTTCTTCCCGCAAAATTTTTGCTCCCGGAGAA
The DNA here is from genome assembly GCA_038204995.1 of Bacteroidales bacterium. Taxonomy (GTDB): domain Bacteria; phylum Bacteroidota; class Bacteroidia; order Bacteroidales; family UBA4417; genus UBA4417. The sequence goes on from JBBRCH010000082.1 coordinate 8,532, forward strand.
CCGCTTAGCGCCACAGCACGTAAATTCAGTGACGCCGACCGGTACTATGATTCGTACAACACGGCTCTTTTTGTGGCTCACGATGGTTCCTTACAGAAATACCACAAATCAAAACTCACGCCCGGTGTTGAGATTATGCCGCTGCTCGATGTACTGCCTTTCCTTAAAAAGTTTGCGATTGATCTTGGCGGGACTACAGGTAGCCTGGGTGTTAACCCGGATCAGACGCCTTTTATTATCAACGTTTCCTTAAAAGTTGCACCCTGCATTTGCTACGAATCGGTATACGGCGAATTTATGAATCGCTTTATTCAAAACGGGGCCAATGTGATATTCGTGATTACCAACGACGGCTGGTGGGGCAACACAGCAGGACATAGGCAGCATCTCCTGTTTTCGGTTCTCAGAGCCATTGAAACCCGCCGGAGCGTCGCCCGTTCAGCAAATACAGGAATCTCATGCTTTATTAATCAACGTGGTGATATTTCACAACGAACAGCCTACTGGGTACCAGCCGTTATTCGTCAGAAAATAAATGCCAATGATAAGGTAACTTTTTATGTAAAATACGGCGATTATATCGGGCGTATATTTATTTTAGTTGCTGCACTTTTTTCATTATTAACAATTTCAACATCACTACGTACAAGGAAACGAAAATTGTGATATCAGATGTGGGATTTGTGATGTCCGGGTATTGATTAATGAACCAACACTATTTTTCTGAGATCTTAAAACTTTCAATCCGTTACTAGCCTCTTTCCCTGTCCAATCTCCCGTATCCCTCCTATTCACCGCCCGAAACCCGGCATTCACCGTTTTTCAGTTGCACCCGTTAAACATTTTTTTGAATTTCGCTGAACAAATAACACCCGTTCTGGTTTAAGTACGTTATATACAATGGAAACATTTTAAGTGTAAAACGTTTCCGGTGTATTAAAGTAGCGTAATTTTGCCGCGAATAAAAAGATCATAATGGACGAAAAAGTTGACCGTATACTATCTGAAAGCCTGCGGCTGTTTAGAAAAAACGGTATCCGCAGTATAACAATGGATGATATAGCAAAGGAACTGGGTATGTCGAAAAAAACGATTTACCTCTATTTTGCAAATAAAACCGAGCTGGTTGAGAAAGTACTCAACTATATGTTGACGAAAGAAAGTACAGTTTGCCTCAACGAAGATGAACAAGCAATGAATGCAATTGATATTCTTCTGGCAGTAAGCCGTAACGTGAGCAAACAGTTGAAGGATTTGAACCCGATTAATGCCTTTGAGCTTCAGAAATATTACCCGGTCATCTTCCGTGAGTTCGTTATAAAAAAACGCGACCATGTTTTTGAGCAGGTCAAGCGAAATTTCGCCCAGGGAATATCAGAAGGAATTTACCGCAACGACCTTGATATCGACCTGGTAGCCCGGCTTTATATTCAGAAACTGGTTGATGTTCACGATCCCGAATTTTTGGAATCGGTAAATTTCGGTTTCGAAAAAGTGTTCCAGGTCATGTTCGATAACCATATACGCGGAATTGCCAATGCCGAAGGCCTGGCCTATTATGAAAAACAAACTAATAAGTTAAATATCAATCTCTGATCTATGAAACTGCCAATCATTACATCTACTTTATCTGCATTTCTGCTTCTGGCTGTGCACATGAATATATCAGCCCAGGCAAAACAACCTGAGACTACTTCACTAAGCCTGAAACAGGCCCAGGAATATGCAATCAAGAATAATGTCAATACCCGAAATTCGGCAATTGATATGGAGATAGCCAAAAAGAAAATATGGGAAACCAAATCCATGGGATTACCACAGATTAATGCCCAGGCTAATTACCAGCATTTATTTAAAGTACCCGAACTAAGCCTGGGAGGATCTACTTTTTTAGCCACTAATCTACCTGCCGGAACAACCATTACTGCCGATGATATAACAAATGAGAATGTGTACATGGGATTTAAAGCTTCAACCCCCATCGCTTTAGGAGTTAAAAATAATACGACGCTCGATATTATCGTTTCACAGCTGATTTTCAGCGGCGAATATATAGTTGGGTTGCAGGCGACTAAAATATATTACATGATGACTGATCAAAACAGGCAGAAAACTGAAATTGATCTTAAGGAACAGGTAGCCAATTTGTACACATCGGCTTTGCTGATTGATCAAAATATTGAAGTTTTAAAAAAATCTCTTGAAAATACAAAGAAGACATTTTCAGACATGCAGCAGATGTATAAACAAGGTCTTATTGAAAACACTGATGTCGACCAAATCGAACTAGTCAGCCTGACTCTTACAAATGCTATAAGTTCGATGATCCGCCAGCGTGATGGAACTTATGATATGATCAAATTGCAGCTTGGAATGCCTTTTGCCGATTCTATCATACTTACTGACAAACTCGAAAGCATAGCTGATGAAATTAACCTTCAGAAAATCATTGCTTCTCAGTTTAAAATCGAGAATAACCTGGATTACCAAATACTTACCAATTCTGTTGCCATCAGTAACCTGAACCTGAAAAGGGAAAAAAGTGCCTACTTGCCAAATCTGGCAGCAGTTTACAGACACCAGGAGCAGATGAATGCGCCTGAATTTAATTTTAGTCCAAAAGACGTTTTTCAGATTTCGATGAATATCCCTATTTTTTCGAGTGGAATGCGAAACGTAAAAGTGCAGCAAAGCCAGCTTGAATTGCAGAAAACGATCAACTCAAAAGATAACTACGCCAACTACCTGCAATTACAATATGTTAATGCACAAAATGATCTGACAACTGCCTACGAAAATTATGTTAACGACCAGAGAAATATTGATCTCACAAAACGCATTTACGAAAAGACTCTCATAAAATTCAATGAAGGGCTTGCAAGCAGTAAGGATATATCCGATAACCTGGCGCAATATCTATCAGCTCAAAAAAACTTATTTAATTCAGTATTTATATTGATCTCAGCAAATAATAAACTCAACAAATTAAACAATAATCTGTAATTCAAAAATCTAAATTCGACATACAATGAAAATCATGAATAAAACTTTATTTTTCATAGTTCTGGTATTAGTTGCCTTTGCCTGCAACAAACCAGCAGACAAAAAAGCAGAACTCGAAAATCTGAAAAAGCAGCGCGACGAAATCACCATAAAGATTAAATCGCTGGAAACAGAATTACAGGTGAGTGACACCAGCAAGGTAAGTAAAGTAACACCTGTAGCAGTTACCGAAGCAAAACCGGAGGTTTTCAATCATTTCCTTGAAGTACAGGGGAAAGTGGATGGCGAAGATAATATAGCAGTTTCGGCTCAAATGCCGGGAGCTATTACAGCTGTTTATGTGAAAGAAGGAGATGCTGTTCGCAAAGGGCAGATCCTGGCACAAATAGATAATTCAGTGCTGCAGCAGCAAATAGCAAGCACCAAACAACAGCTCGATTTTGTAACCAGTCTTTATACTAAGCAAAAAGCACTCTGGGATCAGCAAATCGGCAGCGAGATACAGTATCTGACCGCAAAAAACAATAAGGAAAATCTTGAAAAAGCACTTGCTACCCTGAATGATCAAATGGAAATGACTCGCATCAAATCACCAATTAACGGAAGTGTTGAAGAAGTAAACCTTAAAGTCGGGCAAATGGCATCGCCCGGACTTCCTGCTGTACGTGTGGTGAATTTTACAAATGCCAAAATTGTTGCCGAAATAGCCGAAGCATATGCTCCAAAAGTAAAGCCCGGTGACAAGGTAATAGTTTTCTTTCCTGACTTCAATACCGAAATTGCTTCGCAGATACGCTTCACCAGCAAATATATCAACCCCATAAACCGCACATTTATCAGCGAAGTTCACCTTGGGCCAAGCAAAGTGCAGTACCGCGCCAATATGATGGCCGTTGTAAGGATCAATGATTACCGCAACCCATCGGCATTTACTGTTCCGGTTACGCTGGTGCGCGAAACCCCTGAAGGGAAATATATCTATGTAGCTAAAGATGAAAATGGCAACCTGGTTGCCCGTCGTTTGCCGGTTACCGTGGGCAGCACTTACAACGGACTGGCCGAAATTACATCCGGAATCACTGCCGGCGATAAAATTATAACCACCGGGTTCAACAGCCTGATCGACGGCGAACTTATTCAGGTGAACTAAAATGGGTGTAGTAGCCTCATTATTTACGATATGATCTCATTATTATGAAGAAAAATAATTTCAAAGAGTTTTTTGCTACAAGCTGGGCCATTGATAATAAAACCAGCATTTATGTGCTGGCAGTATTCATCACCTTACTCGGCATCAGCAGCTATCGAAGCATCCCCAAGGAGCAGTTTCCCGAAATTGTGATCCCCACTATCCTTGTAAATACAGCCTACCCGGGAACTTCGCCCATTGATATGGAAAACCTGGTTACACGGCCTATCGAAAAGCAACTTAAAGGTATTAACGGGGTTAAGAAAATAACCAGTAACTCACTTCAGGATTTTTCATCCATAGCCGTAGAGTTCAATACTGATGTTGCTGTACCCGATGCGAAACAGAGGGTAAAAGACGCGGTGGATAAAAGCAAATCGGACCTGCCAAATAACCTGCCAGCAGACCCGGGAGTAATGGATATCGATTTCTCAGAGATACCCATTATGTTTATACAGATTTCGGGTAATTACGATCTCGACCAGCTAAAAAAATACGCCGATATAGCCCAGGACAAGATTGAATCGCTCAATGAAATCACCCGCGTCGATATTGTGGGTGCGCTTGAACGCGAAATACAGGTGAATGTGGATATGTATAAAGCGCAGGCTGCAAGTATAACCTTAACCGATATTGACAGGGCAATTGCCGCCGAGAATGTTACTATTTCGGCCGGAAATATTACCACCTATGGAATGAAAAGATCCATCCGGGTCCAGGGACAGTTTGATAACCTCGATGTGATGAGGAATATCATTATCAAATCAGCCAGCGGAGCTTCTATCTACCTGAAAGATGTTGCCGAAATAAAAGATACATACAAGGAGCAGGAAAGCTTCTCGCGCCTTAACGGTCAGAATGTAATTACATTGAACGTAGTAAAGAAAAGCGGGAAAAATCTGCTTGAAGCTTCGGATAAGATCAAAACTATCTTAAAAGATGACCTGATAAACAAAGAATATCCAAAAGACCTGAAAGTGACGCTTACCGGTGAACAATCGCGTTACACCCGCAACACGCTTGAAGAATTGAACAATACTATTATAATTGGAATGATACTGGTAACACTGGTTCTTATGTTTTTCATGGGATTCACCAATGCATTCTTTGTCGGACTCGCGGTGCCTCTATCCATGGCTGTTGCATTTATGGTCATGCCCGCGCTGGGTTTCACTATGAACATGATCGTCATGTTCGGTTTGATCTTTGCACTCGGAATTGTAGTGGATGATGCCATTGTGGTTATTGAAAATATTCACCGAACGCATCAGAAACAGCCCAATATTATCCTGGCAGCCAAGCAGGCGGCAGGGGAGGTGTTTTTACCCATTTTGTCGGGTACGCTTACCACGCTGGCTCCGTTTTTCCCGCTGGCTTTCTGGCCCGGAATAGTTGGGAAATTTATGTTCTACATCCCTGTAACGCTTATTATTACATTGTTTGCATCCCTCTTTGTTGCTTATATCATTAACCCGGTATTTGCGGTTTCGTTTATGAAACATGAATATGAAACTCCGGATAAAAAGAAAATAAGAAAAAGGATGGTGATAGAAATACTGATAGCTCTTGGTGTGGCGTTATTGGCTTACGCAGCATATGCAGCTAATCATAGCGAAACCGCTTTTGGGATCGGGAATTTCTTTGTATTTGTTGCCTTGATGCTGCTATTCTTCCATACTTTATTGAAAACCTATATTAAATGGTGGCAGGAAACTGCATGGCCCTGGTTTATGCGTCAGTATGAAAAGCAGCTCCGCTTTTTCATTTCAGGCCGGCATCCGTGGTACTTGCTGACAGGTGTAGTAGCCCTGTTTTTCATGACCTTCGTATTTACTGGTATGCGTAATCCCAAGGTGTTGTTCTTTCCTGATAATATGCCGAATAGTATAAATGTCAGGGTTCAGATGCCGGTTGGAACAGATCAAAAGGTCACCGACTCGGTAACCAAAATTGTAGAGCAGCGGGTAATTAAAGTTCTGGGCAAAAACAATCCGGATGTTGAATCCGTAATCACGAACATTGCCCTTGGAGCAGGAGATGATATGGACTTCAGCCGCACCAGCAGTGCTGAAAAAGGAAAAGTAACAGTAAATTTCGTTGAATACAAAAACCGTGTTGGAATTAACACTACTGAATATCTCGATATGATTCGTAAAGAAGTGAAAGGCATTCCCGGTTGTGAAATCGCAACAGCTAAAAATCGTTCGGGACCTCCTACCGGAAAGCCGGTAAATATTGAGATAACAAGTGAAAACCTGCCTGACCTGATAGCTGATGCCGGCTCTTTCAAACACTATCTCGATTCGCTTCAAATTCCCGGTATCGAAGACCTGAAAAGTGATTTCCAGGAAAACAAACCTGAAATCGCCATCAAAATTGACCGTGAGCGGGCCAATCATGAAGGCATCAGCACCGGGCAAATTGCCATGGAAATCCGTACCGCCGTTTTGGGAAAAGAAGTTTCCAAATACAAAATGAACGAAGATGAGTACCCGATTGAACTCAGGTATTCGCTCGACACCCGCGAAAACATCAATAACCTGATAAACCTGAAAATCACCTATCGCGATATGAATTCAGGACTCCTCAGGCAAATACCGCTGTCGTCCATTGCAAAGATCGATTATGTTGACTCCTATGGCGGCATCAAACGCCAGAACCTGAAACGGATTATCACTTTATCAAGCGGAGTGTTAACAGGGTACACGGCAAATGAAATTGTTGCCCGTATCAAAAAAATCGCTGCGGATTACCCTGTACACGAAGGTGTTCAGATCAAGCTTACCGGTGAGCAGGAAGACCAGGCAGAGACCCAGGCGTTTCTAGGTAAAGCCATGCTTATCGCCATTGGCCTCATTTTCTTTATCCTTATTACACAGTTTAATTCCCTCAGTAAGACCATTATTATCCTGAGTGAAGTAATTTTCAGTGTAATCGGAGTTCTTCTTGGAATTGTTATTTTCAATATGTCAATTTCTATTATTATGACGGGTTTGGGTATTGTAGCCCTGGGAGGTATTGTGGTGCGAAACGGAATATTGATTGTTGAGTTTATCGACACACTGAAAGAACGTGGAATGAAAACGCGCGAAGCTATTGTTAAAGCCGGCTTAACCCGTATCACGCCTGTTATTCTTACGGCAACGGCTACCATACTTGGTCTTGTACCGCTGGCTGTCGGGTTTAACCTCAACTTCGAAACCATGTTTACCCAGCTAAATCCACAGATCCACATTGGAGGTGATAATGTCATGTTCTGGGGACCCCTTTCCTGGACCATCATTTTCGGGTTGAGTTTCGCTACTTTCCTGACGTTGATTTTTGTGCCGGCCATGTATATCATTGCTTACGAAATGAAAATCAGGCTCAAGAGAAGAAAATCTAATAAAATGATCGTGAATAACGATTAATTCAAATTTTGACTAAAAGTATAGTGGCATTGGAAATTCCGGTGCCACTTTTTTTTGCTTTTCACTTTTTTTACACAAACATATACATTGTCAGAATAGTACTTATACATATGTAAGAAAATGAATTTCTCTTAATCAGACTTCCTTTTTTTTCGAACACTTTTTTCAAAACTTACATCTGTTATCAGGTAGCAAAAAATATTGAATAATATAATACCCTGAGTTCGGGTTAACTATAAAGGCATCTGTTTCAAGATCTGTGCATTTACATTGCAGCAAACTAAACTGTAGAACCCCAACCTGTTCAATTAAAAAACAAGTATTGATTCCCATTTATCCTAAATTAGAATTCACTTTTACATATTGCCATATTGATATATATCATTATTTGATTATTAAAGATCATCGACTAATCACAAAAATTGGGAGGTTTTTGACTTTCTTTGCAAGTTGAAGGAATTCCCGCTTGAATCAGTATTATAGAAAACACAAAATCATGAAAATAAAATACATACCCATTATTTTCTCCGTTTCAGCTATTATGTTGCTGAGTAGTTCAGCAATGTTTTACCCAGGAGGATCACCAGCAGCCAAAACGGGCTCACCTGGTGATGGTGCTAATTGTTCGCAATGTCATGGTGGAACTGCAACAACCACAGCGGGACAAATCACTTCAAATATCCCGGTCAGCGGTTATATAGCCGGTCAAACCTACCAGATAACTGCTACCAATCCATTAACCGGATCAGGTAAATACGGGTTTGAAGTTTCGCCGCAAAATTTAACCGGTACACAACTCGGAACCTTGGTAGCCGGAACAGGAAACAAGCTGGTAGGCGGTACAAAATATGTAACACAATCAAATTCCAATTCTTCTACCAACACCTGGACCTTCAGTTGGATTGCTCCTGTTTCAGGTACCGGAGCTGTTACTTTTTATGGTGCTTTTGCCAAAAACTATTCCGGTCCAACTACACTAAGTACGCTTACCGTGCAGGAAGCCGCTTCAGTTCCGGCAGGAGCCGGCCCTATCAACGGGCCAGTATCTGTTTGTAAGAATAATACCGAAACCTATTCAGTAAGTGCTATTGCCGGTGCTACAGGTTATGTTTGGACAGTTCCTGCAGGTGCAACTATTGAGAGTGGACAAGGCACTACATCAGTAAATGTGTCCTTCGGGGTATCAGCCTTATCAGGAGACCTGAGTGTCTATGGTTCGAACAATGCCGGAAATGGTGCTCCCTCAAACTTAATGATCACAGTAAATTCTGTTCCGGAAATTCCAGCCTCACCAGACGGTCCGGACCTGGTAGATCTTCAAAATACCAGCATAAGCGATTATTCAACCGCTTCCGGCGCCCCTTCGTATGGATGGCAACTAAGCCCGGCTTCAGCAGGTATTATCAGCGGAACATCCGAAATTGCTCAGGTTACGTGGAATAATAGTTTTACCGGTAATGCTGAAATATCTGTTAAAGGTACAAATTCATGTGGTGAAAGCAGCTGGTCAACAGCAAAAATAACTCAGGTTCTCAATACCAGCGGTTTGAGCGAAAGTGCTACCGGCATCAAAGTGATTTCAGGAGTATCCGGAGAATATCTGACCTTAGATATGAATACAAATGCCAACCAGGCAAATGTGATACTACTTGATTTATCAGGCAGGGTTTTAATGCACACCACCATTCCCGGGCAGGGAAAACAACAGATCAGATATCGACTGAAATCCGGTATTTATATCATACTGATTGACGCTGATAGCTCACGTGTAAGTCAGAAAATTCTTGTTATCTGATGTAGCTGATGTAGACCAAGATTCATCTGTAAACTACAAGCAGGGAAATTGATACCCATCTGAATGCGATGCTTCAATTTAAGGCAGTCAGACAAGATTCAAATTTCAAAGCTCAAATTCAAGGGCCATCATTTCCCTGGATTTATAATCACAATTTCCTGTTTTTGCTTTGGGTCCTGAAATCTGAATTTATGGTGTGGTATGCCTTATGCAAGCGGGACGTTTTATACCAATGTGAATTTTATAATAGGCCAAAGGCTGTATCAAAATTCTACATTCATATAAAAGAAAAGAATCAATACTTTGTTTTAAGATATCATGGAACAAAAACGGGATACGAAATAAAAATTAACTGTTTTCGATTTATGAAAAATTAACACTAAAAAATCAACTGAAATATCCCGCTTTAAACCTCTGCAAATATTGATAATATCTGATTATCAAAGGGTAGAATTTGAGTGTGAAACAACGGCCCAGGATTTTTCAACCCAATTTTATAATCTTACAAAACCCGTTATTGGTTCAGTACCAATTAATTTACTAACTTTGCATTCCCAAAATAGTGAGTTGCTTAACATGGAGAAAACAAAGATTTTATTCGTAACGCAAGATATTACACCATTTATGAAGGACAGCCCCATGGGGTTTATTTCCAGGCATTTACCTCAAGGCATTCAGGAAAAAGGACGTGAAATCAGGACTTTCATGCCTCGATTTGGTAGCATAAACGAACGGAGGAACCAACTGCATGAAGTAATCCGACTTTCGGGAATGAACCTGATCATTGACAATACTGACCACTCACTCATCATCAAAGTAGCTTCGATTCAACAGGCCCGTATGCAGATCTATTTCATAGATAACGAAGACTATTTCCACCGCAAATATATATATCGCGATAAGAACAATGCGTTTTTTGAGGACAATGATGAGCGGTCTATCTTTTTTGCCCGGGGTGTAATTGAAACTGTAAAGAAACTTGGATGGAGCCCGGATATCGTACACTGTCATGGTTGGATGTCAGCACTAACACCGCTTTACATAAAAAAAGTCTATTACGAAAATCCACTCTTTGCTTCTTCAAAAGTCATTATGTCAATATATGACGATGATTTTACCGAACCGTTGCATCCCAATCTTCAGGCTAAACTAAAGCACGAGAATATAGCTCTTAAAGACCTTAAGCATTTTAAGAAGCCTGATTATTTAAGCCTTATGAAAGCCTCTATAGACCTTTCAGAAGGTGTAATCATAGCAAGTCCTGTGATTAATAGCGAACTGGCCGAATACGTTTTACAGTCAGGCAAACCTACTCTTCCCTTTCAGGATGAAGATAACTACATCTCGGTCTATAATGATTTCTACGAAAAGATATTACACAATTAGTCTGTTCAACCCGCATCACCGTTAATTTATAATTAAAAATATTTAATCTTGAAAAGGCTAGTCTTTCTTCGTCAGTTAACAATATCTGCACTACTTTCCCTGTTAATCTATTCTTGTACCAAAGAGATAACTCCAATCGGAATAGATTTGCTTAATCCGGAAGATCTTCTCAGCATGGGTTATACGGATACAGTTAAAATTACAGCCTATTCCATTCCTGAAGATTCAATTTATACACGAAATCTCAGTTACACCCAACTGGGGAGTATGTACGATCCGATTTTCGGTCGCACTACCGCAAATTTTTATACCCAGGTCTTTCTTTCCAGGAATAAAACGGATTTTGGTTCCGATCCGGTTTTCGACTCGGCTTACCTTTATATGCCTTACAAAGAATCGTATGGTGATACACTCAGCAATATGACATTGCACGTTTATTCCTTAACCGAAAGTGTTGATTCCCTTCATTCGTATTCCAATACCACTTTGAATTACGACAATACAAAACCTATTGGTGAAATTACCTTCCAGCCAAAACCGCATGACAGCACTTTTTATAACGGGTTTAAACAAGCTCCCATGCTCCGGATACCTATTAATTCCGAATTTGGTAATTATGTCTTGCACCCTGAGGATACTGCTTCTCTGACTGACAATATTCAATTTGTTAAATTTTTTAAAGGCATCTGTATCATAGCTGAACCTCAGAACTCTGCAGGGAAAGGATCAATACTCACTTTCAGCATGCCTTCGGATTACAGCCGGATTGTAATGTACTATCACAACCTGTCCAATGACACTGTAAGACTTTATACGTTTTCGATTACCACCGATTGCTCCAGATTTCAGAATTACGATCATAACGGATATGCTGAAGCTATTCCTATGCTCAGGCAACAACTTGCAGGCAATACCTCACTCGGTCAGGATTTCCTTTTTGCACAAGGAATGGGGGGTGTTAAAATCAAGATTGAATTTCCTAACCTTGATAAGTGGTTTGAGAACGATAAGATTGTTGTAAACGATGCACAACTCATGCTAGGCAATGCATCGTTGTCGGATGTCTTCCGTTACCCTTCACAAATTACTTTGCGGGGAGTAGGTGAAGCAGGCACTACAAGCCCTTATCCAATCGTTGATGAAAATGAAAGTTCCATTTATTTCGGAGGATATTACAGCGAAATAACCAACTCCTACCGTTTCCGGATCAGCAGGTATATTCAACAGGTAATATCCGGAAAAACGAATAATAAAGGCTTGCATCTTATTATTCCCGGTGCATCGTATTTAGGTAACCGGCTGATATTAAACGGCACCTCTTCGCCACAATCGGATCTGAAGCTCTACCTGCGCTATACTAAACTTAAATAAGCCTCAACTCCTTCGTATATTAATTTCCTGACCTTTATGCTTCTTATTTAGGAATCGGATACTCCTATGATCCCTATTAATGAAAGGTATATTCTTCATCCGCCGGAATATGCTATGCAAAACGTACTTCACTTATCAATGATCTGATCAATGATGTATAAAAAATATAGCCTGTTCAAACAAGAAAAATCCGGCTAATTCTTACTTTGAGGTGCTATATTTCAAATATTGGCAATAAATCACTCTGTTATGTGGCATTCACAAATTATTATCAATGGTTAAGTTTAATTTATTGTTCCTTTCTTTGTCCTTTTCCCTCGATGGAAAAGTACCAAAAGATCAAGGCTTTATAACAATGCTGGCGTTTCTAAGCCAGAGGTATCTCCTCGCAATACAAGGCATGAAAGAGAACAGCAAATCCTTACAGTTTGCCTTGCTGTGTTCCCGCTTTGCGGGATGCCATTCGCACGACCTGTCCCGCCCTTGCGGGATACCTCCGGCTAAGAAACGCAGGCGCATTTTTATAAGGCCGGTCCTTTCTAAGTGAGCTTCCTCTTAAGGCAACATTACAATTACGGAACAACGATTTAACCTTTAAGGTGATTTTTGGGGTGTAGGGATCGGCCTAATAGAAATTTCACAACAGATGTAGACGAAGGTAAACAGCGCAGGCAGGTGCGTAGCAAAACACCAGCCTCACGTGCTGTATGGATATGGTAAAATCTATCAGGCCTTGTTTTGCGAGCCTTACCGAGTCGTACATCTGTGTGAAATTTATATTAAGCCTAGACTTTTTGGTTCTTTTGTGGCATGACAAAAGAACAAGAATAATAAAGATGCATATGAAAATTCGGGGTTAACAAGTAAATTGAATTAATACCTGAGGTTATATCTCATAGCACCTCAAAGTAA
>JBBRCH010000083.1:0-20844 GCA_038204995.1 Bacteroidales bacterium
GTTCCAAACGATGTCAGCGATTTAAAAAACGTCCAGGCTGAACTTGAACAGAAAGGAATCGCTGCCAAACTCCTGCAGCAATATGCCATAGATATACAGGCGCAGAAACAGCTTTTTATCCTCGATGCCTGCCAGAGTGCAGGTGCCTTCAACGAAATGCTTGCTTCCAGTGGCGATCAGCAGAAAAGTATAGCCGTAGTTTCGCGCAGTACCGGAACCCACTGGATGGCTGCCAGCGGAGCGCAGCAATATGCCAATGAGTTTTCGCAATTGGGGCACGGAGCATTTACCTATGTCCTCCTGGAAGCATTGAAAGGTTCGGCAGCAACGGACAAAATGGTAACAGTTAATGGATTGAAGAATTACCTTCAGCAGGGAGTGCCCGAGCTGATGAAAAAATACAGCGGAACGCTTCAATACCCTGCCAGTTATGGGTTTGGAAGCGATTTTCCGGTGGAAATTGTGAAATAATGGTCTAATAGAACAATTGAGGTCCAAATTAATGGTACGCTAAATTTAAGCGTAACACAAAATCTTTTCAACAAAAGACACCATGAAAAAAATCACTTCCCTTCTTTCAATTCTTATCATCGCAACAATAACTTTTGGTCAAAAAATCGAACTGCGCATACCAATTGGTCATACAAATCCTGTGGCGGCAGTTTCAATCTCACCTGATGAAAAATATGCAGCTACAGCCGGTACTGATAGATCAATGAAAATCTGGAGCATTGCAGATGGCCGGGAAATCAAATCGTTGCAGATGGCTGAAACAGCTCGATACCAGGTAAAGTTTATGGCAGACAGCAGACATATTACAGTACGCCTTGAAAACGGCTGGGAATATTGGGATGCACTTGATGGTAAAAAGGGATATGAATTTCTTGATCCTGCTACAGATTTAGATAGCAAAAAAAGTTTTGCAATTTCAACAGACGGCACTAAAATTTGCGTAGCAGACAATTCAACTGTAGAAATAAAAAATGCTGCAGATGGCACACTATCTGACAGCTTTAACTGGACGGTGAAAGAAGAAACTATTGCCAATTTTAATCAAATAAGGTTTAATGAAAGTTATCTTGCTTGTAACAATAAGCAAAATCTTTCAATTTATAATCTAAAAACAAAATCAAAAATACAAATTGAATTGCCTGATGGGGTTACCAACAGCATGGATTTGGCGCCGGACAACAATGAGTTATATGTAAATGCACGAAACCATGTTTATAAAATAAATCTTGATACAAAAAAGATCACCATCATTCAGGATTTTGGCGCAAGTGAAGGATCAAACTTTTCAAGCGATGGAAAATATTATATTGCCGCAGATCTTAATTTAATTAATCGTTCGACCAATGAGCAGGTAAAACATTTTTATTTAAATGGATTATATGCTTCTACAGCAAGCTCAAGCTATTTTATTTGCTTTAGCATGTACACTGGTAATGGCGAATTGTATTCTATGAAAACATTTGAGAAAATCAAGGATTTCTCAAATGAAACAGCCTGGCTTCAAAAAATGACGGTAAACTATAAAACGAATGAATTAGTGTTTACCACAGATCTGAAAGAAGCACGATTCTGGAACCTAAAAAATTTCAACTTTGAAAAAACGTAACTATTCCGCCCCCCCTCTAAAAAGCGCTATTAACTGCCTGCTGTTTATATAATTCCGGATATGACTGTAAAATTACATTATTTATGCTGTTCCTTTGTCTTAAATTTGAGAGTTATTTTGGATCCCTACAAAGAAATAGATCGTCTAAACAGAATCATTATTGATTTGCATAAAATCATTGCGGACTTGAATTCGCGACTTGACAAACTTGAGAACCCAAAGAATAGTCGCAATAGTTCTATTCCTCCCAGCCATGATTATTCCAGACCACTTCGCACACAAAGTTTGAGAGAACCCAGTAACAAAAAGCTTGGGGGACAACTTGGCCACGAGGGAAAAACATTGGAGATGACTAAAAATCCCGATGAAATCATTTCCCATATTCCTGAATTTTGCAGCTGTTGTGGCCATGATTTAAGCCAGATTAAAGCAGAGTTGGTTGAATGTCGTCAGCAAGTAGTGCTTCCCGAAATACAGCCAGTTATTATTGAGCATCAGAGTTTCCAAAAAATATGCAATTGCGGGAATAAGGTAATTTCAGGATTCCCCGAAGGTATTACTCCCGGCATAAGTTATGGTCGGAATGTTGAAAACCTTGCAGCCTACATGAACGCCCGTCAGTTTGTCCCCTATCACCGGCTGGCCGAAATGTTCAAATTTGTTTTTAATATCCCTATAAGTGAAGGCTCCTTGGTGAGAATAATTAACCGGGTTGCCGAAAAAGCTACTCCTGCATATGAACTCATCCGTGAACGGGTAAAAATTGCAGCGGTTAACGGTGGGGATGAGACCGGAATGAAGATCAATGGGGATAAAGGATGGTTTTGGACGTTTCAGGGAAAACTGTTTACTTTCATTATTGCCTCGCTCAACAGGGGTTCACAAACCATCAATGAACATTTTCCAAATGGCTTTGCTTTTTCTGTGCTTGTACACGATTGCTGGAGATGCTATTTTAAAGTTGCCGCTGTTGCCCATCAAATTTGTTTGGCCCATTTACTAAGAGAGTTCAATCATGTGAATGAATGCTATAAACTAGAATGGGCAACCGACTTTAAACAACTTCTGATGGAAACCATTGCCTTTAAAAAAACACTTCGACCACAGGATTATCACAAAACATTAAATCAAAGAACGGAATTCGAAAAACGCCTGAATATATTACTTGAGGAACCAATCAAAAAAAAGCATCCAATTGCTTTAAGCCTTCAGGCTCGACTTGTAAAATACCGACAGCACATTTTTACATTTTTATACTATCACCAAGTTCCTCCGGATAACAATGGATCAGAACAGGCTATCCGTAATGTCAAAGTGAAACAAAAAATATCAGGTCAATTTAAGTCCTTCAAAGGTGCATTGAACTTTGCAATACTACGTTCCATTATCGATACTGCAATCAAAAACAGCCTTAACCCACTGCAGTCCCTTTCCCAAATTAATGCCATATGAAAATAGGGGTTGAATAGTTACATATAATTAAATGAGGATCACATAATGATTAACTTTGCGGTAGTGAGTTTCCCATTTGTTTGAATTGCCTGAAGAATATAGATTCCTGATTTTAATCCAATCGATGAAGGCGAAATAGTAATGCCCGATTTTTGATTCAAACTTATTGTGTGAACCATCCTACCATTCACATCGTATATATTTATTTTATTTACTTTTTCTTCCACCGATCGCACTGTAACAGTTTCTGCAACTGACACGGGATTGGGAAATATTTGAATCCCCGTTTTCTTAGCCTGAACCTCTTCCAAGCCTGCCGTCGGGCACTTTATTACAGCTTTCCAACCAGGAAATGAATTCAGGTTATCTGACTTGAATTCTAAGGCAATATTATTCCCTGAAGCATTGATAGCAGGTGGGATTTCATTACCCGAAAGTAAGGCCAGCAAAGGAGAAAGCGTGTCGGAACCATCATAAATCCATATGGAATCATATCCCGATTCAATAGTAAGATCCAGGAATTCGAGTCGGAGTATCTCCCCTTCGTTTAATGAAAAATTTTGTACGTAATGTTCGGATTTACCATAGTTAAAAGCCGGCCCGCCACTGTCGTAAAGAGTATCTGTACAGGCGAAAACCTTACAGGTAGTTATTTTCTCTTCAATAAGATCCCACAGCCCGGAATATCCGTTGTCGTAACCAAGAGCCCAGATACCTGCCCCTGCCAGGTTATGTGAGTTAATCTGATCGTAAACAAGGCCCAGGCTGTTCACGTCACCCAAAAAACATTGATGCCAGTTATCCGTAAAATAGGAATAATAAGGTGAAAGGCTGTTAGGCTCAAAACGTAAATCTTCGGGAGAATATGTTGATGAATTATTATGGATTGTTTTATACTGCAATGTGCTTGCACTTCCGGTTGTATTGGAAGGAGCAAGTTGATCTTCCACCGGCCAGTCCCTGCCATAATAAGGTAACCCAAGAATTATTTTAGAAGGGGATATATTCGATAAATACCATACAATACTTTGTTTTACACTGTAATTACCTCCGGTCATCGGGTAAAGCGGAGCAATGGGCCCGGCCTGGCTGCTTCCGTTCCAGTAATAATCATAAGCCATTACCATGTAAAAATCGATGGAAGAATCAATTACCGGGAAAAGTAATTCATGGTTCCAGTCTACCGCGCGAGCAGCAATGGATACCATGCTTCCGGGAATAGCTGTGTGTACTTTTCCCGCGAAAGTAACGAGGAAGGCATTGTACGCATTTATGGCTGATGATGGCAAAGCTTCTACGTCGATATTAACTCCTATTGCATTACGCTGCTTCATTTTCGAAATTACCTGGCTGATCAGCGTATCCTGGGCCGGAGCAGAATTGAAAAAAGTGTAGTGGCCGTCAAACAACGTAACACAAAGATGTATACGCACACCATGTGCCTGTGCCGAGTCGATAACAGCGGCCGTTTCCCAGTTGTTGGTTGTCCGTGGCAATCCGGTTGAAGGTTCAACCTCATAGGAAAAATAGCACAGGTCACTCAACAAATCCCAGCGGTAATTGATATATGCATTTCCAAGCCAGTAGGGGTGATATCCGAAAACGATTTTGTTTAACTGGCAATGATCATATGATGAAGCTACGCTCTTAATCTTTGAAACTGTTTCTGGTTTGTAACCCGGACTGTTTGTCTCAATTTTATAATAGTCTGATTCCTCTTGATGAATAGACGTGTTCTGCCCCGAAGAAAGAAAGTTAACAAATAGTAAAATACCTGTAATCAATACTATACTAAGGTGTTTTACTTCAAAAAACTTCATTGTCAGGTTTATTGTACTATCGTCATTTCATTAATCAGGCGTTGGGCTCCGGCCATTTTATCGATGATAAAAAGGCAATAACGGATATCGAGGGAAATATTACGACATTGGTCGGGGTCGTACATCAGGTCGCTCATAGTGCCTTCCCAGCAACGGTCGAAATTGATGCCAATCAGTTGGCCATCAGCATTCAGCACAGGGCTTCCGCTATTTCCGCCAGTGGTATGATTGCTGGCGATAAAACCTACATGCATGCTCTGATCAGCATCTGCATACCGACCGTAATCATGTAGGTTATACAATTCTTTTAGTTTGGGTTCCACCACATAATCGTAAATTTCCGGGTTTTCCTTTTGTATAATACCATCCAGTGTAGTGAACCATTTGTATTCGACTGCATCAGCCGGGAAATACCCTTTCACATTTCCGTAAGCGACCCGCAAAGTTGAATTGGCATCTGGATAAAAGCGTTTATCAGGTTGCATTTCCATTTGCGCAGCCATATACAAGCGTTGGAGGCTGTCGTTAACAGAGTAAAAGGAATTAATTATAGGGGAAAAAGTATTTTGCAGATAGGAGTATATTCCAGTAGCTAAAATATATGCAGGGTCTTTTTCGATTTTACGATAATCACCGCGTTTAAAACCTGAAAGGAAAGTATTGAGTTTTGTTGAATCGGAAAAAATGCTTTTCGAGTAGATGTCCAGCGTCCATTTATCAATATTCCCTTTATACCCGGCAGCCTTTCCTTTGACTTCCGGTACCTGCATGTCTTTTTCGCATTCAAGGGTATAAGTCCGCATCAAAGCAGCAAAAATCTGCTGATCAACCTGCTTGTTATAGTTTTTGAAATAAGAAGCAGCCGACAATTTAGCCTGTTCGATCAGTTTCGAGATATCTGCATCGGTATTTGATTTATCGCTGCATTGTTTTACCAGGTTGCTGTAAGCATTTGCAAAACGCAGGAGTTCAATACCCAGCAAGCCTTCAGTTAGAAAAGTGTAGGCATTATTTACGGGTATAAATTCGCCGTAAGCCTTACTGAAAGCAGGCAGCAATCTCCCGTATCTGGCTTTGGTTTCAGGATCGGACTGTGTCCATTTTTGGAATGTTTCTTCAAAAGCCTGCTTTTTCTCAATTCCACCAAGTTTTTTAATACCCCTGCTTTCACCTATCATTTTCTTCCAGTAATTGGCAATTCCTGCTGCTTTTGCCGAGTATTGAATCCGGGTAAGACGATCATTTTCCATCGCTTTATCAATTATAGCCAGGCGCTGCTGCCGCAACCTGATTGCAATGGGATTGTCCTGAAAAGCAGTCATATCTACTGCATAGGAAGGTATATATTCTTGTGTTGTGCCGGGAAAACCATAAACAAATGTAAAATCACCTTCTTTCATACCTTTGAGCGAAATGGTAAGGTGCATGGCTGGATGATAAGGAACATTATCTTTTGAATACTCGGCGGGTTCATTATCTTTACCGGCATAGATACGGAACATCGAAAAATCGCCTGTATGCCTTGGCCACATCCAATTATCAGTATCCCCGCCAAATTTTCCGATATTTGAAGGAGGCGCCCCTACCAGGCGAACATCCTTAAAGGTTTCACTGACAAACAGATAATATTGATTTCCGCCAAAAAAAGGCTTTATCTGGGCAGAATAACGAGTGCCTTTAACAGCATCTTTAAGAAGAATTTTTTTATTGGCTTCTATAATGGAGTCCCGCACTTTCTGGCTCATATTATCATGAACGCCTTTTAAAGTTTGAGTTGAAACATCTTCCATTCTGACCAGAAAGGTAACGCTTAACCCGGGATTTGGCAGTTCTTCGTCGAGGCTCTGTGCCCAGAAACCATCAGTAAGATAATCGTGATCAAGAGTACTGTGACGCTGAATATTTCCATACCCGCAATGGTGGTTAGTTAAAAGCAAACCCTGGTCCGAAACCAGCTCTCCCGTGCAGCCCCCGCCGAAAAGTACAATTGCATCTTTCAAACTGGAGTGGTTGATGGAATATACATCTTCGGCCGTAATCCGCATTCCCATATCACGCATTTCTTTTTCGTTGAGTTGCGATAGTAGCATGGGAAGCCACATTCCTTCACCGGCGCGGAGGAAGTTGCTGAAGAGTAATAGGAGAGAGGCCAGGATTGTAATCTTGATTTTCATATACGTACGATTAATGAAATTGACTTGGGAATTTATTGTTTTAAATTAGTGAATATAAAAGAAAAACCAAAAACGATTTTACCAAAACGGTTTAAATGGTCTCTTATATTTAGTGCCAAATCCCAAAACTCAAATTTCAGAAGGAATCAATTATATAGTCTCAGTTTTGGAGAATGAAACTTTTTGTGTGGTTTTTTATGAGATAATTTATACAGCGAAAAGTAAAATTTTCCCCATTCGGCCCAGGAATACTTTTAATTAATAATTTGCTTATCTCCCTGCAATAGTCTCTATCTCAACCAATGCACCAAGAGGAAGCTTAACTACAGCGTATGCGGCCCGTGCGGGACTGTTCCCGGGATAGTATTTACCATACACTTCATTCATTGCTGTAAAATTATCCATATCGCTCAGCAGGCAGGTTGATTTAACTACATCGTCAAAGGTATATCCGGCTTCTGCAAGAATGGCACCGATATTCTTCATTACCTGATCAGTTTGCTCCTTAATCCCACCGTCAACAATTTTTGAAGTTGCCGGATCAATGGGAATTTGTCCTGAAACAAATAACATCCCGTTTATTTCGATTGCCTGGCTGTAAGGCCCGATTGCTTTTGGTGCTTTTTCAGTAAAAATGACAGTTTTCATGATTCTTTAATTTATTTGGCTAAGTCCAAAAGTAGGTCTTTTTCATGTTTTGATGATTAAAAATACCAATAAATGGAGTATATTTTTATTTTCTTTGTAACTTTACCACGCATTTTTATATCTGTTATTTGTAATTTTGTTGATAACATGCTGATTCAGATATGTATTTTGGAGTAACCGGAGCAAATGTTCTATACAACTGAATCTGACTAAAAATTTTAAAAGGAACGATTTCTTCACTTTCTGAATCAAATATGTTCTATGAGTATAATGACTGATGATATAAAACCTGGGCCTGGTTCAGATACAAATGGGCCAATGAGGGTATTATGTTCAGGTAAGCCATATTTATATTTTAATTCTAAAGCTGAGATTCTTGATTGTAATGAAGAGTCAGTTACCCTACTCAAAATAAGTAAGAATGATCTTCTGAATTCCCGTGTTTCATCGTTTAATCAGAATAAAGTATTTGTTGATGCTGTTTATAAAGCAGGAAACGAAGGGGTCAGTGTATTCCGGGGAAATGTGTTGTTGGGATATTCTCTCTCTTTAGCATATATTGAAACTGTTTTTTTTAGTGTTGAGTTGCCTGAACCTCCCGGTAAAGGAATCATTTGTTATATACTTGATTACAAACCAAACGAGTATAGTCAAGACTCTGCCCAAGTGGTTGAAACTAAAAAATCAGATATAGCTGATTTTCTCAATACCTCTGTTTCTCTTCACTCACTTAATGGGGACACCTTATACATTTCGCCTTCCATTGAGACCCTGCTCGGCTATTCTTTTGCTGAACTTAAAGAATTAGGGGCATTAGATCTTGTATTTCCGGAGGATGCGCATATTGTTTTGAATGTGTTGGAAAAGCTCCACAATGGAGTTGAATATATGAATTCGCGATACAGGATGGTTCGTAAAAACGGTTTGGTAATAAATGTTGAAAGTTCGAGTTATCTTATTTCAGATGTATCAAAATGCGGTAAACATATTATAAATGTTACCTGGGATTTGAGTTCGCTGGCAAAAACCAAACAGAAACTTGTGCGAAGCGAACAAAAATATTATCGGCTGGTGATGAATCTGCCAACCGGTATTTCGCTCATAAGCACCGAGGGGCAGTTACTGGAAGTAAATGATGCCATGAAGAAAATCATGGGCATTCCTCTGGATATTCCGTTGAATGAAATGAATTTTTTTACTATTGACGCTATGAAACGAGCCAATATCACTGAGAAGTTCATTCATTGCATTGAAAAAAAAGAAATAATAAATGGCGATACAATAATTAAACAAGGCAAAAAGAAGAATGAGAAATTTCTGACCTACAGTTTTGTACCGGTCTTAAATCAAAATAATAATGTTGATCTGGTGATCGGTTATGTGAGTGACCTTACAAAGCAAAAAAAGGCTGAAAGCGAAAGCCATGAAAAGGCTGATTTCCTGAACCTGGTTATTAATACTATAAAGATTCCTTTTTTTGTAAAAGATGAGCATCACAAATGGGTAATGCTTAATGATGCTGCGGTGGAAATGATGGGTCAAACGCATGAGGCGTTGCTGGGGAAATCGGATTACGACCTGTATCCAAAAGAACAGGCGGATGTTTTTTGGAAATACGATGAACTTGTTTTTAAAACAGGAAGCAGCAGCAACGAAGAGGAAATCACCTGGAGCGACGACAAAACCCATACCATTGTCACAAATAAGCAGTTGTACTTAGAAAAACAGTCAGGCAGGAAATTTATTGTAGGGACAATACACGATATATCGAGCTATAAAAAAATTGAGGAGAAGTTGCGTGCGAGTGAAATGAAATATCGTGAACTTTTTAATAATGCCAACGATTTTATTATTACATTGGATCTTGAAGGTAATATCACCAACGCTAACAGAACGCTTCTGAACTATCTCCAAACTGACCTGAAGAGTTTTATGCAATATTGTGTTTACGATTTTATCAGCGATGAACACTTGGCATCGGTTTTAGCCATTAGAGATCAAATAGTATCCGGAAATCTGGAGGGGCCTTTCGAAGTTAATGCAATTGGAATGGATAAGCAACCTGTGATCTATGAAGTAAAGGCAAGTGTTATACTCAAGAATGGAATTCTTGTTGGCATTCAATGTGTTTTCAGCGACATAACAAGGCCAAAGGTAGCTCAAATGAGGCTCAAAGAATATAACCAGAATCTTCTGGAACTTAATAAAACCAAGGATAAATTCTTTAGTATTATCGCTCATGATCTGCGAAATCCTTTTAGCAGCCTTATTGGGTTCTCAGAACTTTTGCTCGAAGATCTCGAGAAGCTTTCAACCGGCGAAATAAGAGATTATTTGAAAATTATCCGAAATTCTGCAAAGAATTCACTTAATCTGCTCGAAAACCTTCTTGCCTGGTCACGGCTCGAGACAGGACGAATGCCTTTTGATCCAGTCAAAATTATATTAACCACCGCAGTAGAAGAAGTTGTTGATGTGCTTTTCAGCCTTGCATACAGAAAAAAAATCGACATTAACAATCTGGTTGAACCCGATGTTTTGTTACATGCCGATAAAAATATGCTAAATACAATTTTGAATAACCTGGTGATGAATGCAATTAAGTTCACCCCGATAGGCGGCGAAATTAAGATCTTCACAGAAAAAGATGCAACTGAGCCGGGTTCAGATAAAGAATATATGAGAATATTAGTATCAGACAATGGTATTGGTATAGAAGATGATATGTGTGAAAAGTTATTTCTGGCGAATAAACCCAGTTCAAGGCCGGGAACAGAAAAAGAGGAAGGTACGGGACTGGGGCTTCTCCTTTCACGTGAAATGGTTGACAGGCATGGTGGAAAGCTAATGGTTGAAAGCACACCAGGCATAGGTTCGGTTTTCTCATTCCTGATGCCAATCTATAAACCTTAGCAAATTGTCTCCTAAATACGTAACAGGGTTGACTTATTTTAATCAAATTATTCCTCGAGGCTTTGCCTCGGGGTTCCTTATATTCTCCCCTGAAACCTGGGAAGATGTTAGTCGAATGACTGACAGAGGGGTAAAATAATGAAAATTCGAATTTCAGCTTTTTGCTGAAATAAGGTTGGCGAAATACCCCTTGGCTCTGCCACAGGGATAGTAAATGTTAAGAATTTTCTTTATTTCTATTTTAATTGTTCTGAATTCTTATTGGGGGTTCGATGAAATTCCAATCCTTGAATATCCACTTCCAACTAACCTCCCTTTTAAAGCTGAGAAGCGGATGACAAAAAGTAAAACTCTATAATACTTGGAATGGACAAAAACATTTTATTCCGAGTTGAGGATGAATAATAATATTTATTATTTTTACAAAGTTAGTTTAAAAGTGAGGTAGGCATTTAATTCCAATTTGAAAAACAGGCTGAAACCGGATGGAGCTGCAATTCCTGATCCCTGTAGGCGTTTTTCTTTTAAAAAAGCATTGTAAGTGCTTTAGTGTACTGTTGTGTAAACCCGACAACAAATAGAGGATATGTTTTTACGCAAGTACCGTAATTATGTTGTTTTGGGCCAATTGTGTCCCAAAATGGTCAGGTTGACATGGGTAACTATAAAGTGTCTCATATACTCAAAGTGAAATTATTGCTTATGTAAGTTACTGTTAGATAATTGTTTATAATTTGATCGATAACTTTTAAGATACTTGGCAAGATTGTTGCATTGTAGTTCCTACTAAATCCTGAAAAGGAAAAACTTGGATACTACATTTAGCTCATATAATGGACGAAAATTACATTAACAGGTATTTATCCGCAGCGTCAGAGATTTCGATTTACCAACTGGTAAATGTTCTATCCGATGCTGCTTTTATTTGCGACCATTCAGGTCGGATTTTAATATGTTCGGATCAGGTTCTTTCATTTTTCAGTCTTAGCGATAAAACAAAAGTTATTGGAAGCAGCCTTCAGTCCTATTTTGCATATGAACATATTGATGAAGCATATTCTTTGCTTTTAAGCGTTGTAAATGAGACCAATAGCAGAAATACCGGTAAATTCCAGGTTAGAAGAGGACAAAAGGAAACATTTTCGGCAAACGTAACCATTGCATCAATTGTAAGTGGTAATATTCCGGCAAAATATTTTCTGGTGACTTTCCGTGAATCCCCTTTAACAGATGCGGGTTCAGAACTATTACTTAAAAAAGGCATCAGGCTTTCCCGTTTAAGCGATGCGCTGTTTGGTCCTGCTGATAAGCCGGAGGATAGAACCCGGAAACTATTGTCCCAAATTGGTGAAACACTTGGCTCCTCCGCCTGTACTTATAGCCGGTTCGAGAACGGTATACTGATTCCATTTGTATCATGGGAATCGCCGTTCAATAATTTGATTTCACCACAGGTATGCAGCAAACAGCTCTTCGATTATTTAACTGATCAGCATGAACAAATGGTTTTAATCCGAAAACCTTTGCTGACCACTTTTTTGGAATCTGAAGCTCAATACAATCAAGAATCCGGCGTTAAAGCAATTTTCGGTTTAGTAATAAAAAACAATGCTGAAGTAGAAGGAATTCTGACTTCAGTTTTTACGTTTAACTATTCCCTTTCAGATATAGATATAGAATTTATTCAAACTATATCAGCATTAATTAAAAATGAAGTCAGGCAATATGATCAGGCCTTCACCGAACCTGAGTTTTCGTTCACCGAATTGATTGATTGCTTTATCGGTCCTGTCTTTGTAATGTCTTCCGAAGGCATTTTTATGGAAGTTAATAAAGGAACTGTAAAGTATTTCGGATATGAACGCGAAGAATTGATAGGGCAATCATCAAAACTTTTTTCAGCTGAAGACAAGAACGATAAGGATCTGTTTCAGCATATGTTCGAAAAATCCTTCAGCGGTGAAACACAAAAATTTGAATGGTGGAGTAAAACCAAAAGCGGTGATATCTTTCCATTAGAAGTCATTTTTAATAAAAGCAAGTATTATAACCATGATGTTGTTATTGCAGTTGGCCGCGATTTAACAGAATCTAAAAAAGCTGAAGATGAACTTTTACATTATAATACTGAACTTGAAGAGTCGAATGCTAGCAAAGATAAATTTTTTGGTATTTTAGCTCATGACTTAAAAAATCCTTTTCAGGGTTTGCTTGGCTTTATTGATTTGCTTTATGAAGACCTGGATGAATTAAGTAATACACAGATTAAGGAATATTTATCAAATGTTCGTAATGCCTCTTATCATACCTATGCATTGCTCGAAAACCTGCTCGAATGGTCAAGAATACAAAGTGGGAAAATGCCGTTTACCCCTTCCGTTTTTAATATCCGGGATGAAATTAATTCAGTGATTTCAGTGCTCGACAACAATGCTATCCGTAAAGAAATACAACTTATTAATGAAGTAGATCAGGAGATCATGGTTGAAGCTGACAGGAATATGATACATTCCGTGTTACAGAACCTGATTACAAATTCTATTAAATTTTCAAATTCCAAATCTAAAGTCGTTGTCAGGAGCCGGGTACCGCAAACAAATAAGAAAGCCAAAAATGATACTGAACCAGGTGAACGCTTGTGGCTTGAAATAAGTATTGCGGACAATGGTATTGGAATCCCTGAAGAAATATTGCCCAGATTATTTAAACTTAATGGACAATATTCTCAGGCAGGCACTGCTAATGAGCCAGGTACAGGCCTTGGATTAGTGTTATGTCACGAAATGGTGGAGAAGAATGGAGGCCGCATTTGGGCTGAAAGCATAGCCGGCCAGGGGACTACTTTTATATTTACACTTCCGCTCAGCATCTAGAGCTGCCCTTTGGTCCTATTTTTATAGGATTGATTAATGGCTTTGTATATTTTACACCAGGGAGAGTGTTTCAATCGTTGATGGTACTTAAACTCCTGGCAGTGTAAACAATACACGAGATTATAGTGTCAGCTTGATTTCCTTAAAATATTTATTCTGCATTTACTTCTTTTACAGACACGTCTGATACCAGGATTACTTTTTCCTGTTACTCTTTTTATCAAAAAACATGTTGTGTGGTGAACATTACTTTATCTTATTAGTTAATTAACAGTATAGATTTATATGGATTTTTATAAATATGATGGGCAGATAAATTTTTGCATGCGATTTAGGTAACCTCTTTCCTTTTATGTTTTAGTATGGCAGAAGCTAATAAATTTTCAAACACAAAGGCGCAGGAAATTGATTTTGCATCACAGCTATCAAAGCCTGACAGCGATGTATGGGAGCTGATTTTCAATTCATTACCTGACATGGTTGCATTGATTGATCTTGACAATAAAATTGTTAAGGCCAACATAGCAATGAGTCAGAAAATCAATATCGGTGATCAGAGTTTAGCCGGACACAATTGCTATAACCTGATGCATGATAAGGGGTGTGCCCTTTCAAACTGTCCGCATTTAAGTATGCTAAGGGACCGCCAACCACACTCAATTGAGTTGTTCGAACCCAAATTTGGTGCTTTTCTCAATATTTCAACAACCCCTATATTTGATTCCAATAATAATTTGTTAGGCAGCCTGCACATTGCGCGTGATATTTCAACACAAAAAGCCTCAGAAGCTAAACTCCTCGAGTACAATGATGAACTTAAGGAGCTTAACAGGAGTAGAGATAAGTTTTTCAGTATTGTAGCTCATGATCTGCGAAGTCCGTTTCAGGGAATGCTTGGATTTACGGATCTTATACTTGATGAACTGGATACACTTAGTAAAAAAGAAATTAAGAATTATCTTCAAAAAGTCCGGGATTCGTCGTATAGTGCTTTTTCGTTGCTCGAAAACCTGTTAAACTGGTCGAGGTTACAAACGGGAAGACTGCAATACAACCCAACAATTTTTCGTGTAAATGATGTTATTGAAGGTATAATCAGTTTATTAAACTCCAATGCGTTGAGTAAAAATATTCTTCTTGCTACCAGTATATCAGATGTTTACATGGTAAAAGCGGATAAGCAAATGGTACATTCGATATTGCTTAATCTCACGACAAATGCTATTAAATTCACTTTCCCTGAAGGTAATGTTACCATTGGCGCCAAAATAACGACAATGTGTGAAGAAACTCAAAACATTAATGCCCCCTGTGATCGCAAATGTCTGGAAGTCAACATTGCAGATACAGGCGTTGGAATCTCAGCAGAAGAAATCGATAAGCTTTTTAAAATTAATGAGCATTTAAGTCTTACAGGAACTTCGAATGAGCAAGGTGCCGGCCTGGGCCTGATACTGGTAAAAGAAATGGCTGAAAAACACGGTAGTAAATTAACTGTTAAAAGCGAGCCTGGCAAAGGTTCAGTATTTTATTTCACATTACCTTTGGCTGAGGAATAGCACGCTGCCACCAATAGCCGCAAACTGATCCGTTTTTGGTACTTCTCTGTATTATCCGGTATACTGCCGAGATACACTATTATTATTTAATTGGTTGAGCCGGTTTTCTACAGATTATCCCTGAAATCTTTTTTCCTGGTTAGCTTCAGATCCTGAAGCAGGGTCGATTTGGCATTAATCTGAAAATTCCAGCTTTTTTGAGGCCCATAAGGTATCCAGCTAAACCGCATGTTCCAGCAGTGCAGGTCACGATAAACGGTAACCTGTGTAAAAGCAAAATCCTTCTGTTGAAAGTCATACCCTGATTGCATGGAGAATTTCCATTTTTTAGTAACACTCACATCACCAGTCACCCGGAAAGTCTGAATAAAATCCCGTTTAATATCTCCAGTAGCCAAAACAGGTGCACTTCTTAAGTTGAAGTTATAATCAACCCGTAGCGACCATGGATTATCCCAATCAATGTAGAGTCTGGGATTATTAGTTACTTCTTCGAGTTCCGGTTCGGATGCAGAAGAAGGTGCAGTTTTTTTTGCCTTAACCTTTTTTGGTGAAAGTTCATATCCTACACTCAGGCTCCATCCGGAGTTAATGAACCTAAGCAGTTTTTTATTCATCGAATACTGAGAAGTATTAATTATTGGTCCCGGAGTAGATGAGTAAAAAGGATTGCTGTAATAATCCAATATTGTATACCCGTAAAAGGGTTGCGAATACAATCCATATGGGCTGTAAGAGCTCGAGTAGCTGATCTGAATTTTTTTGAAAAGGGTAGTGCGGGCTGAAAGATTCAGGTTTGACCAGCGCAGCGAATCACGGGCAAGGTCATAAGATGTGGAAATTGAAAAGTTATCGATCAGCATAACTTTTTTAGTTCCTGTAACTGTGTCTTTTAGCGAACGCACTTTCATTTCGAGGTTATTTCCAATAGAGAAATTGATGGACCCCGATTTCTGGCTGGGCGGTGCGCCATACAAAGGTGAAAAGGTTCCGGATCCACCGAAAATGGAATATTTCTGTGTTTTCCCGCTTGCATCGGTTTGAACGGTTCGCCAGTATCCAAGTTCTTCGCGGCCAAAATCAGGAAGAAAACTAAATCCAACTGAGGGCCTGATTACATGCCTGATAGCGCGTACAGGCCCTTTCTTAAGTTGCATCATTCCATATAAAGTTGTGCTCAGTGAGGAACTGAAACTATAATCGCGTGCTGTCTTAAATCCTGTTATTGTATCAATATCAACATAACCATATTTAGTAATACTACCTGTTTGTATAGTGTCATCAATCCATGTTTTACGGATAGTCCTGGTATACCATCGTTCATTATAGTTAAAATTGTTACTCCACGAAATAAATTTCAGAATATTAATGGATCCCAGACTAACAGGAACAGAGTGTTTCATTCCATTTGCAAACCTTTCGGCGACATCGCTTTTAAAAACTAATGAATCGTAAGTATTCAATTCATTCCTCATATTCATATTATAAGTCACATTAATTTTTTCGTACCATGAAGGAGGACCGGTCTGGATTTTCTTTTTGAAAGGATAAATCCTGTTGATGCCGAATGACACTTCCGGTAGTGATAAGGTCACTTGTTTGGTTGAAGTATTCTGGCTGTGTCTGGCACTGGTTGTGAGGTTACCCCAGCTGCCTAAACGTAAATCGTACGATATACTTGACGAAAAGGTATTGCTTAGGTAATCGTTCACAGTTGCCGGGTTAAACTTATTGAAACTGCTCGAACCTGCCTGTACGCTGGCCGAAAAAACCGAGTTGGGGCGTGCTTTGGGATCCTGCCTGTGCGACCAGTTGACAAAAAAGTCCCTGTTTTTCTGGTAGTCACTTGAGCCTTTTGTTCCTAATATGTTTATCGCATACTTTAGACTGAAATCGCCTGAATACTTGTACCTCTTTTTATAGGACAATGCAGGTTTCGCTGCCCAGCTGCCACGTGAATAAATATCACCGGTCAGCCTCAGGTCAAAATAGTCGTTAATGCCAAAGTAATAGCCACCATCTTCGAGATAAAATCCTCTGCTGGCAGCTTCTCCGTATTTAGGGATTATCAGGCCCGAGCTACGTCCTTTTTTGTTAGGAAAGAGTCCGAATGGAAGTATCAATGGCAAAGGCACTCCTTCGATAGTCAGCCATACCGGACCGGTAACTATCATATTGCCGGATAAAACTTTCGCCCTGGTATATTTTAACGAGAAGTGAGGGTTCTCTTCAAGATTGCAGGTGGTATATTCACCATGACCTACATTGGTAACACTGTCATTAACTTTTTTAATTATACTCCCGTGCAGATAGCCATCGCCTTCCTTGGTAAAAACATTCTGAATTAATCCTTTTCGCGTGGTAAAATTATAAGCTATCTCCTTCGATTTAAAACTTAATTCTCCCTGTTTAAATTCAGGTGTTCCAACAGGATTGCCTAACGAGTCCTCAGAAGCATACGCATGAATAGTGTTATTGTCGAAATCAATGGAAATGATAGCGGCATTCAGTTTTATATCTTCATATTCAATGCTTGCATTGCCATACATCCAGGCCATTTTTTTCATAATATCCATACTCAGCGAGTCGGCAGATGCATAATCAATTTTAGCAGTGAGCATGAATTTATTCGTTTTTTCTACTGCTTCAGTTTCTTTTGGTAATACTAATAGTGAGTCGGGTACGTTAACATTTAGTGTATCAGGAGCCACCCTGTTGAATGTATCAGGTACTTGCGGTAATACTGTATCAGGACGAATGACATTAGCTAAAAATTCGTTAACAGGTTCATTGTTTCCGGGAAAATAAACAGAAGCCTGCACAGAAATCAATACTGCCAGAAAAAGGAATAAGGTTATTAACCGGTGCTTTGTTTGTAACTTCGATGTCAATTATGCTGAAAATGAGGTTAACATGCTAATTTTGTGCTAAAGTCTATGGTTTAAAGGCATCCATTATTTGACATTATTGTTTGGTTAATAATGTTAAGTTACCGGGTATTAATCGCATTTATGAAAATTTTATTTTTTAAACCAGGTGCAAAGCTAAACAAAATCGAGTGATGACAGAAAAACGTATCTATCAGAGATTTCTTATTCTTTGCCTTTTATATTTTTTTGTGAATTTTGCCAGTGCTCAAAGAGTAAATATTATAGTACTTGATGCCGGACATGGTGGTCACGATACAGGAGCGCTTGGGAAAAATTCACGTGAAAAGGATATTGCTTTAGCCATTGTAATCAGGTTGCGGGATTATATCCAACAGAATATGAAAGATGTAAAAGTAATCCTCACCAGGGATGATGATACATTTGTAGAATTGTACCGCAGGGCACGGATTGCCAACGAAAATAATGCCGATCTTTTTATATCGGTTCATTGCAACGCTACCAAATCAACATCGGCTTACGGGGTTGAGACATTTGTGATGGGGCTACATAAGAGTGAAGCGAACCTTGCAGTTGCCAAAGCTGAGAATGCAGCCATCCTGCTGGAAGATGATTATGTTGAGAAATATGATGGTTTCGACCCGAATTCACCTGAGGGAAATATATTTTTCAGTATGATGCAGAATGCATTCCTTGACAAGAGCCTCGGATTTGCAGGCAAAGTACAACATCAGTTGGTCGATAATCTTCACATGAGTGACAGGGGTGTAAAGCAAGCCGGTTTCCTGGTTCTGTATAAAACTGCTATGCCGGGCGTTCTGATCGAAACCGGCTTTATCAGCAATCCCACCGAAGAAAAATTTCTATTGTCAGATAGAGGTCAGGATCAAATGGCACAAGCTATATTCAAAGCTTTGCGTGATTACAAAAATCAGGTTGAGAAACGCTCAAGCGAGCAGAAATATTCAGATACATCAGTATTAGTTTCAAGCCAAACAAAGGAAACTATCAACCAGCAAGAGAGCAAAAAGTCTGATAAAGATGCAGAAGTGATAAAAAAAACTGACCCGAATGTGGTTTCATTTCGTGTGCAATTTGCTTTGTATAGTGATGCGAAACCGGTTGATTCAAAAATATTTAATGGTGTTGAAAATGTTAAGATGTACTATCATGGTGGGGCATATAAATATACCACAGGTGATTTTGATAACATCGAAACTGCTTTGGAACAGCGAAAAAAAATGCTTGAAATGGGCTATAAAGATGCCTTTATAGTTGCTTTTAGGGGGAATGAACGCATTACAAACGAAGAAGCTAAGAGACTAACCGGGAAAAAGTAGTATTTTTGTTAAAATTTTTTGTAAAAATGAAAATAAGACGCGAAGTTCGTTTAGGCTTTTTTGGAATAGTAACCGTAGGCCTATTTGTTATAAGTGTTAATTTTCTCAAAGGTAAGGATGTGTTTCACAAGCATCGTACTTTTTATGCTGTATATGATGCCACATCCGGGATTGATGATGCAGCGCCTGTGACAATAAGCGGGCTGAAAGTAGGGAAGGTCACTTCGTTGGGGTTCGTGAATAAGAATTCAAGCAAAGTTTTGATTGAATTTTCAATTTATAACCCGATATTTATTCCTGATAATTCGGTTGCACGTATTTTTAGTCTCGACCTTCTGGGAACGAAAAACATAGAGATCGTATTAGGAAATTCTGCAACAGGCGCAAAGAGTGGTGACACTTTAATTGGCGGAATACAAATGTCGCTCTCCGATGAGGTAAACAAACAAGTGGCACCGATTAAAAAGAAAGCTGAAAACCTGCTTTCATCGCTCGACACTATGGTTACTGTGCTTCAGACTGTTTTTAATTCCGAAATGCGGAAAAATATCAACGCATCATTTATCAGCATTCGTAATACACTCACTAACCTCGAAAGCACATCCTACCATCTTGATACATTGGTATACGGTCAAAAGAAGCGTATGGAACGTATCATGTTCAATATTGAGTCGATTACTGAAAATTTTCGCAAAAACGATGAAAATATTTCTAATATCCTATCCAATTTTTCTCTTATAAGTGATAGCCTGACGAAAGCCAATATTGCTGGTACTCTAAATAATGTAAATACCGTATTATTGAAGGTTGCTTCAATATCTGAAAAAATCGATAGTGGCCAGGGTTCTCTTGGGTTACTTGTGAACGATCAGAAACTATATGACAATCTGAATAAATCAGCTGCCCAGCTCAACGCGCTTATCGAAGATATGAAACTCAATCCATTCCGCTATGTCAATTTCTCGGTAATCCCGCCATCGAAAAAAAGGATGGAGTATGGAGAGCCTGTTAAGTAGTTGAGCCCATTTTGAAGATATACCGATTAAAAGAAGCAAGGCAAAGTGGGCGGATGACAAGAAGATGAGCGGAGCTAAGTAAAAAAGATTTCGGTCGCATGAAATCAACCCATCTGCAAAAGGAATTAAAATCCGGATTTGCAGGTTCTATGCCCGATAACCATCAGGCTCAAATTCAAGTATTTAAACTATGTGAAGGATGGCAGAACGAGTTTCGGTTTCTGATCACAACATGCCTTAAGGATTTTGAGGTTTGCCAGCTTGCCTGATGAAAGCAGGTACCTTTTATTAGAGATGAAAATTTAGCCCGCAAAAGGTTTAATAAGTACCATCGATTTGCTGTAATCCGGATATTCCAGAATATTTTACATACTAATTATACCGATATGAAATTCGCAATAGTCGGCTAATTCTTACATTGAGGTGCTATATTTCAAATATTGGCAATAAATCACTCTGTTATGTGGCATTCACAAATTCTTATCAATGGTTAAGTTTAATTTATTGTTCCTTTCTTTGTCCTTTTCCCTTGATGGAAAAGTA
>JBBRCH010000084.1:0-19687 GCA_038204995.1 Bacteroidales bacterium
ATGGCATCCCGATTTATCGGGAACACCAGCAAGGCAAAATATCAGGATTTGTTGTGCTCTTTCATGCCTTGTATTGCGAGGAGATACCTCTGGCTTAGAACTGCCAGCATTTTTATAAAGCCTTGATTTTTTATTCGCTTATTACTTATTTTCAAAGGAGCTCATGAGATCGCTTCGCTAAGTTGTTACTTTTTGATCAAGCAAAAAGTAAAGAAATAATGCAAGATTTTTCCGAATGCTTGGACTTTAGTTAATGACTTGATCTTTGGTCTCAATTTCATTCTTTATACCCCATTCTCCCCAGAAAATGAATGTGATCAAAATATTATGCCTTGAAAACCATTATATATTATCTTTTTGTATCAAATACAAAATGATATCCAATATCTCATTTCTTATCCTTTTGCGCTGATGCTGTCAAGCCTGGGTATATCGAGTATGGTTATAGACTTATTATTGATATCAATTATTTTATCGTCCTTAAAATCTTTCATAATACGGATTACACTCTCTGTCGACATGCTGGTTAAATCGCTCAGGTCGCTGCGTGAAATAGGCAGATCAAATGAATCAGATTTAAATATTTTTCGGGAAAGGCATAATAATATGTCAGCTAACCGGCCATGCAACTGTTTGTGAGTCAGGCTGAAAAAACGCCCATACGACTGAGAAGTACTCTCGTTTAAAATATTGATGATCCTGTATGAAAATAATGGATTTTGTTTAAGTAACTGTTTAAATATCTGTATATCGATCAATCTTACAGAGGATTCAGTATAGGTGCTTATACTATACAGAAATGTGTTATTGCCTTCGTAAAATGCCTGAAGGCCCATTAAGTTTTTCTCCGGGGTAATTGTTAAGATTAAATCCTTTGGGTTTCCTTCAATGTATATCTTCACAAGGCCTTTTTCCAGGTACATGATATGCGAAGCAAACGAACCCTGCTTACAAATCATTTCACCTTTCTTATAATTCACCAGAACAGAGCGTGAATCTATCAATTCTTTCTCTTCTTCAGTGAGCAGATCGAAGCAATAAAGTTCGTAAACAAATGAAACACAAGTTTCAGGTCCGGGCAATGGCATATAGGTGCTTTTATTTTGACGATAAAAGTACAAAACTAAATTTATTATTTTATGATTTACGTCATGTTTTTATTGATGCAAAACGGTTTTTTTTCAATTGCGATCAATATTTTTTTTGTAACAGTCAGGTTTTTTGATAATAGCTTTGTGAACTGAATAACAATGCAAAAAGCAATCAATCAATTAATAATAAAATTACAAACAATCAAAACAAAAACTGTTTTATGAAAAGACTAATCAATTTAGCTGTTTTACTGGCCTTAGTGCCTGTACTTATGATGACTTCCTGTAAAAAGGATGAGCCCGAAGCCGTAAACGCATACCTGGCTTTAAAAAGTTATATGGCTTCTCACACATTAGACCTTCCTGACCTGGCAAAAAACTGGATCGTTGACGCGAAATCAACTGCTATGGGTGGTGCAATCGACTCCGTAACAAGCACTATGCCTGGGTACAATGTATTCGATATTCGTCCGGCTGCTGATTATGTTGCCGGTCATATAACCAATGCAATCAATGTAGCCTTGAAAGATGTAGTTACAACAGCTGCAAATTATAACAACAAACCGATTTGTGTGGTCTGTTTTACAGGGCAAACTGCTGGTCAGGCTGTTATGGCTCTCAGGCTTTCAGGCTTCTCTGATGCGGTTGTTCTAAAATGGGGTATGGCAGGCTGGAATGCAGCTTTTAAAGGGCCATGGGTTTCGAATTCAGGATTTGAAACACAAGCTAATGGAAATATTGCAGTTGGTAATGCCAACTGGGTAACAACGGCAGCTCCGGCAACCGGCGATTTTACTGAACCCGTCTGGACTTCAACCGCTACTGATGGTGCTGCCATTTTAAAAGAACGTGTTCAGGCTGTACTCGATGCCGGGTTTTCACCGGTTTCAGGATCCGATGTACTGGCAAATCCCGCTAATTATCAAATTGCAAACTATTGGGGTAATACTGATTATACAACATTCGGACATTTCGCCGGTGCATATAATGTTCCTGTTATTGCTATTGCAGGTGATTTAATCAAGGCTTTCGACCCTTCAAAAGAAGCACTTGTTTATTGTTATACAGGCCAAACATCCAGTATAGCTACATTCTGGCTTAATGTGCTGGGATACAAGGTTAAAAGTATTGGTTTTGGAGCAAACAAACTGGTCTACGATCCACTAAAAGCTGCAGGTAAGGCAGTTTATAAAGGGCCTAAAAACTGGGCATATACAACTAAGTAAATAAATATAAGGTGATAAAATTAAAAGGGGAGGAACTTGGTTCTTCCCCTTTCATGAAAATTAACCAATGAAATTGTCAAGTCAGGCAAACTCCGACCTATAAATGGTAAAGATTTCAATCACGGCCTGTTACTGCCGATATGTCCTGGGGTGAGTTTTAAATTAAATTAATAACCGATGAAAAAAGTTTTAATAATACTCCTTTCCTTGGCCGGATTTGCAAGTTTGCATGTTACTGCGCAAGGATGCATGGAGCCTTCATCCTCAACCGGTGGTCCATCAATTATCGGGTATATTCAACCCGAATTTAAAATGGGCTTTAATGGTAACAATGCCGATGGAAGTTCAAATAATGATGTGAGTTTCGGATTCCACAGAGCTAGGCTAGGCTTTGCCGGTAATGTGCCATATGACTTCTCTTATTATGTGCTTGCCGAATTCAGCACATTCCAGAATGGGCCTTACCTGCTTGATGCTTTTGTAACATACAATCGCTTCAAACCTTGGTTTAAGGTTTCGATGGGTCAGTTTAAAAAGCCTTTCGGGCTAGAACTTACTACCGGATGTCAGGATTTATATACCATTAACCGCTCTAAGGTAGTTAACGAATTAACATCGCCTGACCGTGATCTGGGCATCATGATGAGTGGTACAAGTGGTTCGCTGAAGTTATGGGGCCTCGAAAAGGAAAACATTTTGGCTTATTCCGTTTCTGTGACTAACGGTACCGGAAAAAACACGCTGGATATTGACCGCGCAAAAGATTTCATCGGACGCCTGGTAATTGCACCTTACGACTGGATCAGCATTGGGGGCAGCTACCATTTCGGAAAGCAAAAAAATCCGGATGTAACAGTTAAAAACATGGACGAACGCATGCGATACGGGGCTGACCTGACTTTGAAAAAATCCAATTTTATTTTTCAAACTGAATATGTATTTGGCCAGGATAAAGGATCAAAACTAGTCGGAGGTGGCTGCGGCGTAACCCCCGAACTGGTTGTGGGCGACTTTAAAAGTAACGGTTACTATGCTCAGCTGATGTACAATACAAAATGGAAGCTAATGCCTTTGATTAAATATGAAACGTATGACCCGGATATGAATCTGGAGGATTTCGATCATACCGCTTACAGGCAGTCAACTCTGACTTTTGGATTAAATTATTATCCGAATGACTGGACACGCATACAACTCAATTATTTATACAATACTGAATCAAGTTCATCATCTGACATTGTTAATTACAATGAAAAAGATAATGATATGTTCTTATTGCAGATTCAGGTAAAATTAAATTAATAACTCAAACCATGAAGGTAAAAATTAATATAGCTTTTATAATTACACTCATTAGTCTGATTGGTTACCAATTAAAGGCCGAGACACCTGTTATTGCTGCAAAGGATTTTGCTGCAGAATTGAAAAACAACAAAAGCTTGGTTGTTATTGATGTTCAGGCGACTGATATTTATTCAAAACAACATATCCAGGGAGCGATTAATATTCCGCACAAAAGCCTTTACAAAACTGGTCCAATTGAAGGCCAGTTTAAAGATGTAGCCGAACTTGCGGCTATTTTCGGTAAAAATGGTGTTAGTACTACATCTAAAATAATACTATACGATGATGGATCGCAAAAATATAACAGTCGCGTTTGGTGGGTTTTAAAATACCTGGGAGCAACCGATGTGATGTTGCTTCACAAGGATATGACCCAGATGGAAGCTTTTCGCATTCCTATGACTTCAACTCCTGCCAGGCTTAAAGCAACTGTGTTTACGCCTGTTGTAAATGATGATATCATTATTGATATGGCAACCTTGAAATCACTTCTGGATAATCCAATAGTACTTTTATTAGATGCCCGCGAAAAGGATGAATATGAAGGCATGGATAAGGACAAGAGAAGCCTGGGACACCTTCCCGGAGCTTTTCTGTTAAATTATAAAGAAGTTCTT
Source organism: Bacteroidales bacterium (assembly GCA_038204995.1). Lineage (GTDB taxonomy): Bacteria > Bacteroidota > Bacteroidia > Bacteroidales > UBA4417 > UBA4417. The sequence continues at coordinate 4,279 of JBBRCH010000084.1, forward strand.
ACAGCGACAGGCGCTTATAAATCAAAGGAAGAAATCATGGCTGTTGCAAATCAATTTGGTATTAATTCTGATAAAGAAATAATCGTTTATTGCCAGACTGGTATTAAGGCCGCTGTTTTGTTTGTTGCCCTAAAAGAAATCGCCGGATATAGCAATGTAAAACTATATGCAGGCGCATATGCTGAATGGGCTTCTGTTTCGGATAATTCTTTTTGTACCAAGAAACTCCTTAGCGATCATAAATAGTTTTGGTTTGGTTGGTAAAGCCGCTCTGATATGAGCGGCTTTTTTTATCATTGACCCTTAAGCTATGTTTAATCAGAAATAGTATATAAAATATTGAATTCTTATTGGATGCATGAATTGAATGATGTAATATAGTGGAAAATTATTAGCTTGTCCCGATCGAGCTGCATATATTTCTTTTTGGGAATTGGACTTTTATTTTTTCAATTTGGGAATATTGGACTAATATAGGAAATTGCAATTTATTGGGAATTTATTATATAACTGTTATACAGATATTTAACATTATGGTATATTTTTTGATTTAAAGTTCTGGCTTAAAATCGAACAAGTACGATTTTGTCATACACGTAATTTTTTACTCAATAAATTTGTATAATGTAGAACTGATTCGATTACTCTTATTTACCCGAAAATTCAAATTCTATAATAAGTTCGACTGCTTTTGGATTGATAAGTTTGTTGTTATTTGAGAAAGCTGATTTTCAGCATATATCTCTAATCAAACAACAATTTTACCCAAATGTGTTTGACACAGGAATTCATTTAATGCATAAGCCGACTTAACACATACCGTTCTTCCGGAATACTTTTTTAAGATTTACTCGGGTTAAATGTCATAAAGATGTATTTAGTACTAATCGGCAATTAAGTAAAAATAACAACAAGGTTCTTTTCTGTTATTCTAAATATGTAAAAGAATTTATCTTGAAAAGTTCATAATAAAATGAGTCAAATAATAACTAAAAATCTTTAAATGAAAATTTTAGTACTGGTTTTCACCATAATCTATGTTCTCACTGCAAATGCACAGAGTGTTAAAGGAGAATCCAATGAATTAAAATTTACAGAAAGTAATAAACAAGTAAACTCTGGATATACCTATAAAATCATTTCATCAGTCGACTCTACCTGGTGTTATGATATTTATAAAGACAATAAGCTTCTGATCCATCAGACAAGTATACCCGGATTACCTGGAAATAAAGGTTTTCAGTATAAATCAGATGCTGAAAAGGTAGCCGGGCTTGTGATCGGCAAATTAGAAAAAGGAGAAATGCCTCCTGGTGTTACCCAGGATGAATTAAAGAAATTAAAGGTATTATAAATAAAATAAAACAACTACAAATGAAAAAAAATATTGCTTTTCTGGGGTTACTCAATTTTCTGTTAGTTTTACTTAATTTTCATTCTTTTGCTCAGCTACCAAATACATGGACGCAAAAAAGTGACTTTGGCGGAACTGAAAGGTATGCTGCAGTAGGGTTTAGCATTGGAACCAAAGGTTATATAGGATCTGGATATGATGGGGGTAATCATAAGGATTTTTGGGAATATGATCCAACAACAGATACCTGGTCACAAAAAGCAGATTTTGGAGGAACAGCTAGGGCCTCAGCTTCCGGATTTAGTATTGGAAATAAAGGCTTTATCGGATGTGGCGATGATGGAAATCTGAAAAAAGATTTCTGGGAATATGACCCCATATCAAATATTTGGACACAGAAAGCCGACTTTGGTGGATCAGCCAGAAGAGGTGCTATTGGCTTCAGTACTGGTACGAAAGGATACATAGGAACCGGATTAATTGATTTAACGACAAGAACCAGGGATTTCTGGGAATATAACCCTGCAACGGATTCCTGGACTCAGAAAGCCAATGTAGGAGGACCTGTCAGAGCTTATGCTGCAGGCTTTAGTATTGGCAACAAGGGGTATATTGGAACTGGTAATTCAGGAGGATTAGAAAAAGACTTCTGGGAATATAATACTTTGACAGATACATGGACTCAGAAAGCAAATTTTGGTGGTTCGGTGCGATTCGGAGCAGTAGGATTAAGTATCGGGTACCTTGGATATATCGGTACTGGTGATATTGGCGGAGGCTTCTCGAACGATTTTTGGGAATATAATCCGGGCTTGGATACCTGGACGCAAAAAACATCTTTTGGAGGTGTTATTAGAACATTATCTACTGGATTTAGTATTGGAAACAAAGGATATATCGGAACCGGGAGTAATGGGATAAATGAAACTCAATACAAAGATTTTTGGGAATATTCCACGCCTTGCATCATACCGATAATATCGGCAGAGCCAGAAAATCAAACGTTATCATATGGCAATTCTGCTGCCTTCACTGTTGTCGCAACGAATGCAGTTTCCTATCAGTGGCAGGAAGATGCAGGTTCTGGTTTTATAAATATTACTGAAGCTGGTATCTATTCTAATGTTACAACTGCGACCCTGAATATATCTCTGCCTGCGGTTGGAATGAGTGGATATAAGTACCGTTGCGTGATAACTGATAATTGTTTTCAGCAAACATTTACCAACGGAAATGCAACACTCATAGTTTCATCCTTGTCAATAGTGATTACACCAAATGCGGGTCAAGCCAAGGTTTATGGTTCGTCCGATCCTTTACCTTATACCTATTCCTTCGCACCGGCACTTATTGGTACTGATGCAATCACCGGTTTAATGGACCGTGTTGCAGGCGAAAATGTTGGAACATATGCTTTTACTATTGGAACCCTGACTGCCGGTAGCAACTATTCTTTATCACTAAATGCATCCCCACTTTACAGTATAACTCCAATGAATATCACGGTGACGGCCAACCCAGGTCAGAATAAGGAATATGGCTTCGGTGATCCCATATTTACCTATACAAGTATACCTGGTTTAGTGTTCGGTGACAATTTTACCGGCGCCTTAAGCAGATTTAATGGAGAAGATGTCGGGCTTTATGCAATTATTCAAGGTACTTTGACTGCAAGTTCAAATTACAACCTGACTTTTGTTTCCAATGATTTCAGCATCACACCAAAGTTAATTGCAATAATAGCTGTTACTGGTCAGGAAAAAGAATATGGTTCTGCTGATCCAACTTCATTTACATACACCTATACACCTTCATTAGTGGGATTGGACATTATTACTGGTGTATTAGGCCGCACTGCCGGAGAAAATGCCGGCAACTACACTTACACAATAGGTACACTTACAGCTGGACCCAACTATACTTTATCAGTAGCTGCCTTGCCAACTTTTGTTATTTTCCCCAAAAGTCTTACCATTATTGCGGATGATAAAGGCAAATGTTATGATGGCACAATTTTCAATGAAGGCTATACAGTTTCGTATAGTGGCTTTGTAAATGGTGAGGATCAGAGTGTTCTCAGCGGTACGTTAACTTTTGGAGGAACAGCTTTAACTGCTACTGATCCAGGTATTTATACAATTATTTCAGCAGGGCTGACATCAACAAATTATAACATCACCTATTTTAATGGCACTTTGATAATAAATTCTTCTTCCCCTCCAACAATTTCAGGGCTTAATTCTTTATGTGCCGGATCTGACGGGGTTCTGTATACAACTGAGCCAGGATTCACTAATTATGTTTGGGCAATTTCCTACGGTGGTATTATTACCGGAGGGCTGAATACCAATCAGGTTACCGTGGATTGGGCAACAGCTGGGTCACGCAGTATTTCAGTAATGTATGATAATGGTCTGGGATGTACCACGCAGGCTATCTTTAATGTGACTGTACTCTCGGTTCCTGTTCCAATTATTTCAGGGGAGAGTTCGGTATGTTCAGGTTCCATAGATCTGGTTTATACAACACAATTGAATTATAGCAACTATGTTTGGACTGTCTCTCCAGGTGGAACTATCTCATCAAACCTTGGTGACAATTCAATAAGTGTTAACTGGACAGGATCAGGGAATCAGACTGTAAGTGTTGACTATACGAATGAGTTGGGATGTCAGTCGCTTTCTCCTACAGTGTTTAACGTAAATGTTGCTCCCAGGCCAGATGCTTCAGGGCCAGTTAGCGGACCTGATTTTGTTTGTGCAGGCACAAATGGAGTTGAGTATTCTGTAACACCAATTTCAAATGCATTATCTTATGAATGGGTAATCCCGGCAGGTGCTACAATCGCATCTGGTGCTGGAAACTCCTCAATTATACTGGATTTTGACCAAAATGCTAATTCCGGAATTATTACGGTACATGGGGTTAATGAATGTGGAAATGGTTTAGCCTCACCGGACTTTAATGTGCAATTAAATCCGGTACCTGTAACACCTGTTATAACTCAAAATGGTGACACATTGTTTAGTAGTGCTTATTCCGGCAACCAATGGTATCTCGACGGAGTTTCTATACCTGGCGCAACCGGTTCAGAATTCGTAGCGGTTTATCTTGGTAATTATCATGTTGAAGTAACTCTGGACGGATGTAGTTCGGCCCCATCGAATGAAATTTTCGTTTCACAAATCGTATCAGCAGATGAATTAAAAGCTGCTTCATTCGAAATTTATCCAAATCCCAGCCATGGATTATTCAACATTAAGATTGAAACCCCTGGGATTGAGGTGTACAATATCGAAATCTGCAATTATATAGGGGCATTAATCTGGAAGCAGGATAATGTTAGTATTGACAGGAACTATTCAGCCAAAGTTGACCTGAATGGCTATCCGGCAGGTGTTTATAACGTAACGTTAAAAAATCGTACCAATAATATTGTACGAAAGGTGATCATAATGCACTAATGTTTTTTTGACAATTAATAAGTAAGAGAGCCGGAGAAATCCGGCTCTCTTTGTGTTATCAGTAATAAAATCAAAAAGATACTTCTAGAGGAAAAAACTTAATTTTGCCGTTCTGACTTACAAAACACCATAATGCTGGAATCCATTCGAAATATACATATCGAAGATTATAATTATACTTTGCCATCTGCACGAATTGCCCAGTTCCCACTTGATGTGCGTGATAATTCGAAACTATTGATATATAACAATAATCTTCTGTCAGAGGATGTCTTTTCTAACATTGCAGATCACCTTCCTGCTGATAGCCTGCTGATATCGAATGAAACACGAGTGGTTCATGCACGTCTTTTATTCAGGAAATCTTCAGGATCACAAATCGAAATATTCTGTCTTGAGCCTATAAAACCTACAAATGATATTCAACTGGCATTTCAACAGCAACAAAGTTGCACCTGGAAATGCCTTGTTGGCAATGCCCGCCGCTGGAAAACGGGATCACAGGAACTTGTGAGCGAAATAGAAGGTATAAGGGTAAAACTGACCGCGGCTATGACAGAACGTGATGCGACGGCGTTTTTTATCCATTTTGAATGGACCCCGGTTACCTTGACGTTTGCCCAGGTGCTTGATCATTTTGGCAAAATTCCTTTGCCTCCATATATTTCACGCAAAGCTACCGAAAATGATAATACCCGGTATCAGACTGTATTCGCGCGTAACGATGGCTCAGTGGCTGCTCCGACTGCAGGCTTACATTTTACTACGGAAGTACTGTCAGCTTTAACTAAGAAAAAAATTCAAACCAATTCAGTTACGCTGCATGTTGGGGCCGGAACTTTCAAACCGGTAAGTTCCGAAACCATTGGCGATCACCATATGCATTTCGAACAGCTTATCGTTCCTCTGAAACTACTGAAAGAAATTCTCAAATACAAAAACAAACATATTACACTGGTTGGTACAACCACAGTTCGAACCCTTGAAAGTGTTTACTGGCAGGGGGTAAAATGGCTTCAAAATAAACCGGAATCACCTGTAATGCGCATTGAACAGTGGGATCCTTATCTGAATATTTCTGAAAAACCTGTTTCAACTGATGATGCATTGCAATGTGTAATAGACAATCTTGAAAAATTTGGTGTTACGGAACTTTGCGGTGAAACTTCACTGATGATAGTTCCCGGTTATATCTATCATATCCCGGATGCAATTATCACCAATTTTCATCAACCAAAGAGCACATTGTTGCTATTGGTAGCTGCTTTTATTGGTGAAGGGTGGAAAGATGCCTACCAATTTGCACTGTCGAATAATTTCCGTTTCCTTAGTTACGGTGATAGTTGCCTGTTTTTTAAACATGAATTAAAATAACATGGAAGTAACCGGAATAATACTTGCAGGAGGAAAAAGCTCACGAATGGGTGCCGATAAAGGCTTTCAGGAACTCTGTGGCAAACCTCTTGTACATTTTGCAATCGAGGCACTATCCGGTTTATGCAGCTCAATTATCATCAGTTCTTCTTCTGAAGCTTACCGGGTCTTGGGTTACAAAGTGGTAGCAGATGTATTTCCGGGTATTGGCCCGATGGGAGGAATTTATTCGGCCCTGAAACAAAGTAAAACGGAGAAAAACCTGATTCTTTCCTGCGATCTTCCTTTTGTAACTCAGGAATTAATTTCGTATATCCTGAAAAGATCTGAAGGATTCCAGGTTGCAGTTCCATGGCAGGGTGGCCAACATTATGAACCACTTTGCGGATTTTATCATTTGTCAACCCTGGAGCAAATAAGTGCATTTATTCAGAATAACAATTATAAATTACCTGATTTGTTTGAGGAAATAAATATTAACCGATTGACTATCAGCAATAAATTAGTTTTCTATAAAGACAGCCTTTTTTTAAATGTCAATTCAAAACATGATCTGGCAACAGCTGAAGACCTGATGAGAAACGGCAAATAATTTTTCTGTTGTATGCCTTTCTTTCCTAATTTTGCACCGTTACTCTCCGAGTTTTCATTTCTAACAATCATAAAGATTCACGAAATGCTGACCGATGGGTTGCCCCGGAAACAGGGTAGCCTCCCGAATATAAACTGAATTGGAAAGGAGAACCATGGTACATTATGAATTACTATTTGTGATAGGCTTGATGCTTATTGCCTTTTTCTACTCTTCTGTCGGTCACGGCGGAGCCAGCGGATACCTGGCATTGATGGCACTTTTTAGCTTTGCTCCCGAATCCATCCGTTATTATGCTCTGGTGCTGAATCTGGTTGTTTCGGCTATCGCATTCTTCTCATACACCCGGGCAGGTTTCTTCCGTTGGCGACAAGTGGTCCCTTTTCTGATAACCTCAATGCCTGCGGCATATATTGGCGCTCAATTCAGTATTAATCCGACGATGTATAAAATTATACTTGGAGTAATGCTTATGATTGCAGTTGCCAGGATGTTATTTGTGCGGAATACCGAGAATGATACTACACATGATCCGCCGTTTGCACTGGCGATGGGAATAGGACTGGTACTCGGGCTTGTTTCAGGAATGATTGGTATCGGAGGCGGTATTTTATTGTCGCCGATACTTATACTTGCAAGGTATGCCAGGATCAAGGAAGCTTCTGCAGCTTCTGCACTATTTATTTTTCTTAATTCAGGCAGTGGTCTGGCTGGATTAATGTCCACAAATCTCAGTTTTCAACCTCACATTATATACTGGATTTCAGGGGTTATGGCTGCAGGATTGGTAGGTTCAGCCATTGGTAGCCGTACCATTTCGGAACTTAACCTGAAACGCGTTTTATCGCTTGTGTTGATTGCTGCAAGTATTAAACTGTTTTTCTTTTAAAGGATTCAGGGGTTAGTTTCTGGGAATTAGGGACTTGCATCAAAGAATCTGGATCCTGAATTTGGGAAAAGGAACATTCTAATTGATCCTATCTTTTTGAAGCCTGAAAAACATCGGTTCCTTTAGAAAATCGGCATTATACATCGTTTGCTTCTTTCGCTTATCACTTTATCAAAATCAGCAAGGCTTCGTTTCATTACACCAGATGTTGCATCGTGACAAGTTAAACACGCACCGGCTGTGAGAATTCTTTTCTGTTCAGCCAGGTTAAAAGGCCGCATTCCAATTCGGGTAGAAGCCTGATCCTTGCGTTCCTTAAGGAATCCTGTCCAGGAATCCTCAGGCAACCTATCGTATTTGTTATTCTCATAAAGTGGATCAAAAGTCCATTTGCCTTCAGCAGAATAGGATAAATTACCCCGGCCATACCCAATAGCCAGCGGTTTATTATGACAGGATTTGCAACTTCTTCCTTCACGCTGTGTGGTGTGTGCCGATGAAGGAGCATACAGCCTTCGAAATACAGTTTTCTCTCCTTTATTGAATGAACCCTTATCAATCGTTAAGATCATACCTGGAGTAAAAGTGCTGACCTGGCCTTTTTTCTTTGATTTATCTGTAGCATTTATCCCAAGAACCGGTAATTCAGCCAGACCCTCGGTGGAATATTCTACCCAGCTTCCTTTCCTGTCAGTATTTGTGAGCATGTCGAAACCTTTAATCTTACTATCGTAACTATTGTGACAGCCAACACATTGCGGCGCCCAGGCAGTATGACATGCTTCGCAACTTAAGCGGGCGTGCGCTTTGCCTTCGGTGCATGCTTTTGCCGGCGGTTTCATAATCGAAATTCCTGTACCTGATTTTTTAATCATACTCAAACGAGAACTGTTTTTCTCAACGATAGTATTTACAAGTGGAATGTTACCCTTTTGAGTTAGTATTACTTGGATTCCTTCAGTTTGAAACTTCCTCAGCCACGAAATAAGCTGAGTTTCCTGGTCGGTTTCAGCCAAAAGTTTAGTTGCATTTGCTTTTGGAGTGTGACAATCGCTGCATTGCACCTTCACTGCCTCTTCCTTATGCGCATAATGCTTGCCATCACCCATTAGTTCATACGATCCATGGCAATCAATGCAAAGCATTCCTTTCTGGTGATGGATATCTGCAGGCATTTTTACAAAAACACGCTCATCGGGTAAAACCTGGAAATTATCCTTGCCTTTTACATTCTCAGGCTTCAGTTCTGTTTCGTGCCAGCCTTCATAGTTCATCGAAATCCGGCCTGACCGGCTGTGACAACTTTTACATTTATCATTCGTAACATTCAGATCGAGGGCCGGGTGAAACATCGGCAAAGCAGTATCAGAAGTTTGTTTTCGTTTCATCTGATCCAATGTGGCTAAAGCTTTTTTATCATAGGTGAGATGACAAGCCAGGCATCCGCCACCTCTTTCGAGCCATCCGGCCGGACCGGTTTTTATTTTTTCGTTTCCCAAATGGCAACCGGCACATAAATTTCTCAGATGTTGCCCGGAAGCAGTATTTCCAATATCATTTATATGTGAAGCCAGATTAATATCATCCGTTTCACCAAAAACCCATTTATCGACACTGATAATTCCACTTAAAGTTGACATGAGTGATGTTTTAACGCGAGGCACAATTCCAGGATGGCATCCCACATTCCCACAAGCTTCTGAAGCATTGGATAAATTCCCGGGAACCGGAAACATTGTGCTATGGGCTTTGGTTTTATCCAGCGTAAGCGGATCACCACCATGGCACGAAAAACATCCGATGTATTTGGGTTTGTGCGCATCCGAAAAGCCACTCATTCCTTTATGACAGGAAACACAGCCTTCGGCATGTCCCTGAATTATGGTAAGTTGCGTAGTATCGGCGGTTGAAAAGCTGATTTTTTCAGAATGCAATAAGGGCTGAATTTTATACTCATTATCCCATGGCCACTGCCATTGCCACAACGGACCCCGAAAGAAAAATCCGGTTATAGTCAGCAAGGCATACAGTATAATCATCACAACAAAGAATTGTTTGATGATCCTTGAATACAAAGGCTTAACCCAGGGAATCAGATAAATCAATACAAGCAAAATAATCAGCCCGATTGTAATAAGAAGCGGATTCGTAACCCAGTGCAGTGTTTCCTGAAGACCGACAAAATACCACGGCCCTTTCATCACCGCATCATTCAAACCATTGATTGGCGCCCTGAACAGTAAACTAAAGAGTGTTATAATACCTATGGTTAGGAGCAATGTACGCAGGTTCACTTTTAAACTTCGCGCGTGTTCCATGATGATAACAAATAGTATCACTGTTGCTGTGGCGGCATGCTGAATGTACAATACCTGGAAACTATCCTCTGGCCCGATAAATGTTTGCTGCAACATGGGCCCGATCCAGGGAAGACTGCTGACAAGCGACGAAAGAATGCGGTGTGCCTGCAAACTGTCACCGTCACCTTTCAGTATAAAACCTGAAAGCATTACGTATAAAGTGAAAATGATTGCAAGCGTAAGCCTGAACCATACACTCTTGTTTTTAATATTGGTTTCAGTGCCTTTCCGGATATGATCAAATATATGTATAAGTGTCAGTATCAGAAAGAGCTGCGCACTCCAATAATGAATATTCCGCAGCATCGAGGCTGCAGGGTTAGCTGTAATAAAGGAAGTAACTGATTGATAAGAAGACAAAACATTATATGGCACAACCAGTAAGGCTCCTGAAACAGCACATAAAATTATGGAAGCTGTGGCTACCCATCCGTATGTGTCGAAAGCAATGTACCTGCGTATGTTTTCGGGAATTTTCAATCTCTAGATTTTAATTGTGATTTCGCCGGTTTTTGCATCAGTGCTGAAAGGAATAAGCGATAAAGGAAGTCCGGCAGGTCCCTGTAATACTTTTCCAGTTGCTGAATCATACCTGGAACCATGACATGGGCAAACCAGTTGTCCGTCGATTTCCTGGTTTATCCTGCATCCTGCATGAGTGCATTTATTTGAATAAACTTTTAGTGAAGCGGAAGATTTTACCACGATAAATTTATCGAACAAAAAAATGCCGGTTCCCAGTTTTGCAGCATTTATTTTGCTGACAACAGGTTGCTCCAGCATCTTTTTACTCTTATCGGTCATAATACTCCAAAGTGCAACAAATGCAGCAGCTGAGCCTCCGGTTATGAGTCTCAGGAAAGTTTTACGACTAATAAATCTGTCTTTATCCAACGCATTTTAATTATTCGTCAAAACTATAAAGATTTCTTATCACTGGCGCTTTCTTTTAATTTCATTGAGATTTTTTTTGAGTTAATGGCTTAGATCATATTATTTTATGACCTGTGACAGTTTTTATTTTGATGAGTTATAATTTAATATATACTTCTGATAATCAGTTAAATGAAAATTCAAACCTAAATTTATAAACATTCTAAAGAAGCCATTATATACTTGATTATGAACATGATATATAAAACAAAACAAGTAATAAATATTTCCATAATATGTATACGTCACATAATCAGAACTATACGCAAATAATGATATATTCATCATTTTTTGTATGTATTTAAGTTTAATCTACTTTTGTTATTCAATAAACAATAGAATATCAATTATTTAATGAGATAAGTATTTGATTGTTAAATGAATAGAATCACATGAAGACAAGGAGAGATTTTATTAAAATATCAGCGTTAGGTATTGGTGCCACTGCCGTTACGGCTGGTGCTGCCAAAGCTGTGCTGGGTTCATCTTTGTTTGGTAATGAGAGCAGAAATGAGACAGAAACACTTCGCAGAGTTCCCACATATTGCGAGGTATGTTTCTGGAAATGCGCCGGCTGGGCTTATGTTACCGAAGATGGAAATATCAAAAAGATTACCGGAAACGACGATGATCCCCAATGCAACGGGAGGCTTTGCCCTCGTGGGACTGGTGGCGTTGGTATGTACAACGATCCCGACAGGCTTAAAACTCCGTTGATCAGAGTAATAAAAGAAGGCAAGCAGACCTATCGTGAAGCCAGCTGGGACGAAGCTCTTGGCCTGGTTGCATCCAAAATGTCGGATATTAAAGCAAAGTATGGCCCTGAAAGCATGGCTTTATTTTTCCATGGTTCGTCAGGGAGTTATTTTTCGAACCTGATGAAAGCTTACGGAACAGCCAACCTGACCGCACCATCTTTTGCACAGTGCCGCGGACCACGGGATGTCGGATTCGAGGCAACTTTTGGCGAATCTGTCAGCAGTCCGGAGTTAACCGATATACGCGATACAAAATGCCTTGTGCTTATCGGTTCGCATATTGGCGAAAACATGCACAACGGCCAGGTACAGGAGATGAGCCAGGCCATCGATAATGGTGCGGTAATAATAACAGTTGATCCGCGCCTCTCCACTGCCGCTTCCAAATCAAAATACTGGCTGCCTATAAAACCGTCAACTGATATAGCTTTGCTGTTATCGTGGATACACGTTCTTATTTATGATGAACTTTATAACAAGGAATATATAGCAACGTATGCCGAAGGATTCGAGGCTCTGAAGGCTCATGTTAAGCCATTCACACCTGAATGGGCATATGGTATTACTACTTTGAAACCTGACCTGATCCGCCGCACTGCCCGCGAAATGGCTAATGCTGCTCCGTCAGCCATCATTCATCCCGGTCGTCATGTAGCATGGTATGGTGATGATGTTCAACGTACCCGGGCAATAGCAATTCTCAATGCATTATTGGGCTCATGGGGAAACAGGGGAGGGATTTTCTTTAAAGAAGGCATAAATTTACCCGGGTTTCCTCACCCTGAGTATCCAAAACCAGCGTGGACGTGGAAAGAACTGCTTAATGACAAATACCCTCTTGCTAACGAAGCAGTAACCAACACAGTGATAGAAGCATCTTATCCTTCCGATGGTAAAGATGCAAGAATTAAGGGCTGGATGGTTTCGGGTACCAACCTGATTGCTTCTGTTCCTTTAAAAGAACAACTTTCAAAAGCCTTACAATCGCTGGAACTGATAGTTGTAGTGGATACGATGCCTATGGAAATCACCGGTTATGCCGATGTGGTACTTCCCGAATGTACATATCTGGAACGGTACGACGATATACGTGCAACAGCACACCGTGAGCCGACACTCAGTCTGCGTATGCCTGCAGTTGAGCCAAAAAATCAAACCAAGCCTGCCTGGTGGATAGCCAAACAACTTGGCGAGCGCCTCGGGCTAGGTGCTTACTTCAATTATAAGGATTATGCAGAAGTGCTCGACTGGCAACTGAAACAGGTTGGTTCGTCACTCGAAGAGATGCAGCGGATTGGTTTAAAAAAGTCGGTACGTCAAAGCTCGCCTTACATTGAGCCGGGCACTATTCATACATTTAAGACTGCTTCAGGAAAGATTCAGCTCTATTCGCACGAACTGGCTGAAGCGGGATTTGATCCCATGCCTGTATTTACAAAACATCCCGAACCCGAAGAAGGTTATTACCGACTCATTTATGGCCGGGCACCTATGCATACATTCAGCCGCACCGCTAATAATCCAAACCTGGTTGCACTCATGCCCGAAAATTCGGTTTGGGTTAATCCACGTGTTGCCAATATCTGGGGATTGAAGAAAGGCCAGTATGTATGGCTTAAAAACCAGGATGGAGCTATTTCGAACTTTCCTGTAAAAGTCAGAATGACCGAACGTATTCGTTGGGATTCCGTATATATAGTCCATGGATTCGGCCATCACCACAAACCTTTACATTTAGCGTATGGCCGGGGGGTAAGTGATACCGAACTTATAACCAACGTAATGCTGGACCCGATTATGGGCGGCACCGGGATGCGGGGTAATTTTATAACTTTTATTAAGGAAGATCCACGAAAGGAGTTACAGTCATGAGATATGCAATGGCTATTGATACCCGCAAATGCGTGGGATGCAGCGACTGCGTAGTCGCCTGCCAGACTGAAAATAATGTGCCCATGGGCTTTTGCCGTGACTGGGTTACTGAAACCGTTGATGGAACATATCCTAATGTAACCATTGAACTGCGTTCCGAGCGCTGCAATCACTGTGATAATTCACCATGTGTGCGTTGCTGTCCTACAGGCGCCAGCCATTTCGAAGACGGTGGTATCGTACTTGTAACACACAGCGAATGTATCGGTTGTGGAGCCTGTATCGAATCCTGTCCATATGAGGCTAGGTATTCGCATCCTGATGGCTATGTTGATAAATGCACATTCTGCATTCATCGCGTACGCAAAGGTGAAGATCCTGCCTGCGTAAGCGTTTGCCCTACAAAGTGTATGTATTTCGGCGATATTGATGATCCTAATTCAGATATCACCAATGTATTGAAAAACCGGAAGTTCAAATCACTTGCTCCCGAAGCTGGAACCAAACCTCAAATATTTTACCTGACCTGATAAATCAAAAATATTCGTTTTGTTATGAGAGAAGAATTATTTGTAAGCGGCCGCAATATCCCGAATATTGACCCTTACCTGAATATCTGGCACTGGCAGATACCTATCTATTTGTTCCTCGGCGGACTTGCAGCAGGCATTTTATTTTTTGCAGGCGTGTTCACCATACTTGGGAAAGAAAAAGAAATGCAGGCTACAGTGAAATGGGCTCCCTTTATTGTCCCCTTTGCCCTTATACTGGGTTTGTTTATGCTTTTCCTCGACTTAAAACATAAACTCTATTTCTGGCAATTGTATACTACTATTCGTCTTGAATCGCCGATGGGTTGGGGAGCATGGGTGTTAATGATCATCACACCGATTTCATTACTCTGGTCAGCCACATATATTAGAGAGGTCTTCCCGAAATGGGATTGGAAAATTAATTTCCTAAAGCAGTTTGAAGCCTGGGCCATACGAAACCGTAAATTGATAGCCTGGCCAATGGTAATTTATGCTGTAATCCTTGGAATTTATACCGGAATTTTGCTCTCGGCATTTAATGCAAGACCTTTGTGGAACACCGCATTGCTTGGACCGCTTTTCCTGGTATCAGGTATGTCGACCGGAGCGGCTTGTATTATGATAATTAGCAAAAGCCATGAGGAAAAGCGTATTATAGGCCGACTTGATTTGTTACTCATTGTAATTGAACTATTTTTCATCGTACATCTTATCATGGGTTCCCTGGCCGGGTCGCAAGTGCAGATTGATGCAATTTCTATCCTTATAGGAGGCCAGTTTACAGTTTCCTTCTGGATATTTGTTATCCTGCTTGGCTTGGTTTTCCCGGCAATACTCGAATCCATGGAACTCCTCGGATTCCGCATTCCGACAATAATTCCAGTAATATTAATTTTGCTTGGAGGCCTCATTTTCCGTTTTATAATGGTTGAAGCCGGTCAGATAACACGATATTTGTACTAAGACAAAAATGGAAATATTTAATAAGTGTTAATCATTAAAAATAAATAGCAGTAATAAAAAAAAGTCTGTTAATTATGGAAAAGTTAAAACGAGATGGCTCTTTTTACATCAATCCCTACCTGGGAGGTGTAATACTGGGGCTTGTGCTTTTCAGCACATATTATATTACAGGTCGCGGACTGGGAGCAAGCGGGGCCGTTAAAAGCTCTGTTGTAACCGTTGTTGACGCTGTAGCTCCTGCGCATGCCGAGCATGGAAAATATTATAGTAAATTCCTAAGCGACGACAGCAGCCCGATGAATAACTGGCTGGTATTC
>JBBRCH010000085.1:0-19589 GCA_038204995.1 Bacteroidales bacterium
GAATCTCGTTTAATTAATACCCTAAAGTTCAGCATTTTGACTGATTCACACAAGCGAAAACTACCTAAGATTCAAACAAGTTTTCAACAGTATAGTGTTGATAACCTGTTAATTGCAGGTTTTCTTAGTAAAACTAATTAAAACAACCGGGATTGATAAAATGCTTAATTTGACCCGGATGCTCGACTTCATGGCAAAAACAGATGAGAAACAACTTTTGGCGAGTTCGGGATATTCAAAAATCAGAAAATCAGTTGATTTCGATCGTTTCGATAAAGTTCATCGCTATATGATAGAAAATTTCCAACAGAACATCTCCCTTGAAAAAGCATCAGATATTGTCGGTATGACTCCCACTTCTTTTTGCAGGTATTTTAAAAAGCATACAAAAAAATCATTCCATACAGTATTAAATGAGATTCGTGTAGGCCATGCATGCAAATTATTATTAGAAAATAAATTGAATATATCAGGAGTATGCTACGAAAGCGGGTTCAATAATGTGTCGAACTTTAACGAGCAATTTAAAAAAATAAAAGGAATCCCACCCAGTCAATATATCAGGAACAGGCAAAAACAATCCTGACCAAAGA
Organism: Bacteroidales bacterium; assembly: GCA_038204995.1. Classification (GTDB taxonomy): domain Bacteria; phylum Bacteroidota; class Bacteroidia; order Bacteroidales; family UBA4417; genus UBA4417. The sequence continues at coordinate 594 of JBBRCH010000085.1, forward strand.
AAAATTAATGCAAATTCTTAGATGCCGGGTTCACTTAGATCGCAACTGATGTTACAGGGAAAATAGATTCCATACTTGTAAAAGATCAACTTCAAACAGGTTGAAGACTTTCCCGTGTGGCATTGACTATTTTCAGGCAGATTTTCTTACTTCTATTGATTATCCTTTGGTCGTTTCAAGGGTTTACACCTGTGAAATGACAGATTAATAAATTGCCATATGCAGAGTTTTAAGGAATAGCAAATGAATGAATGATTCCTTAAAGCTCAATTTGCTGAGTCAGAAGTATATGATCGGATGCAGGGCCAACAAGTATCTCGAATTTTCCCGGTTCCAGAACCCATTCTTTTTTATCCGGGTCATAATACTGGAAGGCACGTTGATCCAGATTTATCTTTACATTTTTGGTTTCACCCGGATTGAGATTAACTTTCGAAAAACCTTTTAGTTCCTTTAAAGGGCGAGGCAGAGCTGATTCGATATCCCGCACATAAACCTCCCCGATTTCTTTACCTTCAGTGTTGCCTGTATTTTTGATATTAAATGATACAGTGCAGACAAGAGATTCAGCTTTCCCTGATGTTTCCACCTTAATATTTCCGTAGGAAAAGGAAGTGTACGACAGCCCAAAACCAAATGGGAACAAGGGTTTAACGTTTTTCGTATCATAATACCGGTACCCGACATAAATATCATCGGTATAATGAACTGTGCCGTTCATTCCGGGATATTCGCCCATCACATAAGAAGGTGAATCTTCGAGTTTTACAGGCAGGGTATAAGGCAGTTTGCCCGAAGGATTCACTGCTCCTGTTATTATATTTGCCAACGCAGTACCGGTTTCCATGCCAAGGTAGCTGGTAAAAATGAGACCTTTAACGTCCTGAATCCAGGCTCCCATGTCTACAGGGCTTCCTGCAATCATAACCACCACTGTATTGGGATTGGCTTTCATAACCGCTTTAATGAGTTCATCCTGGCCATAAGGAAGTTTCATGTCCGGTTTATCGGAACCTTCGCAATCGAGGCCTGGTTGATGGTTCAGACCGCCAAAAATTATTACCGCATCAGAAGCAGAGGCCGTCTTAACCGCCTCTCGGATCAGCGCCTGGTCAACTGTTTTAAGGTCTTTGGAAATGTTATATCCCTGAGTAAAATTAATTTTAACAGAATTGCCTAACTTATTTTGAAGTCCTTCCAGCGGATTGATTTCATATTTGGCTTTGATAATGGTACTACCTCCTCCATGAGCATGTTTGCGCGTAGCGTTATCCCCTATTACAGCCAGTGTTTTTATATTCCTGAGATTGAGGGGAAGCACCTGCTCGTTTTTCAGAAGTATAACAGATTCTTCAGCAATCTTCAGGGTAGTTGCAGCACGTTCAGGCGTACCAAGGCGGGAAGCCATTCCGGTAGTATCAGGTTCGGGTTTACCGATTAGGTTGAGCTTTACCATCACATAAAGAATACGTTTTACTTTATCATCAATCACTTTGGCATCGATTTTACCTGCTTTGACTGAATCGAGCAGAGGTTGCCCCATGTAATAGAAATCTTTTGTTCCCACTTTTGGCATCATTTCAAGATCCAATCCATTGTATGCTGCTTCGAATGTATTGTGGGTGGCTCCCCAATCGGACATTACCAGTCCCCTGAAACCCCATTCCCCTTTCAGAATGATTTGAAGCAGGTACGGATTCTGGCAGGCATACAGTCCCCTGAATTTATTGTAAGCTCCCATTACACTCAGGACTTCACCTTCTTTAACTGCAGTTTCGAAAGCCGGCAGGTAGATTTCGCGCAGCGCTCTTTCTGATGCTTCCACATTAATGGTTTCCCTTTCTAACTCCTGGTTGTTGAGGGCAAAATGCTTGGCACAAACAGCGATTCCTTTTGCCTGAGCAGCTTTAATATAATTTACTGCTATACGGGAAGTAAGATATGGGTCCTCGCTTAAATATTCCCAGTTTCTTCCGTTCAGAGGAGTACGGTGAATGTTCAACCCGGGAGCCAGCATAATATCTTTGCCCCTTGCTATGGCCTCTTCTGCATAGGCATTCCCAAATTCGGTGGCAAGTTCTGTGTTCCAGGTTGAAGCCAGTGATGTTAATGCCGGGAAATAAGCAGTTGAATCATTCTTCCAGTTGGCTGAATTCCATTTATAAGGGCTGTTTTCTTCACGTACGCCACAAGGACCGTCGGAGAGATGTAAAGCAGGAATCCCAAGGCGTGGGATAGCAGGAGTTGTAAAAAAAGTATTCCCGTGGATGAGCGATACTTTTTCTTCGAGTGTGAGCTGTGACACTAACTTTTCTACTTTATGATCCATTGATTCTTCAGTTTTGCAGGAAGTTAAAAAGCTGCTGATTAGTCCTGCAAGTAATATTAGTACAAATAAATTTTTCATTTGTTTCTATTAATAAATGAGTCGATTTTGAAAAAATAAAAGTATGAAATTTATGATATCATTTATAATATTTATCTAATATCAATCCGAAACAGGAAAACAGTAATTGAAAAAGCATCCATTTTAACCCAAATTACGCAGTAGCGTAATCGATAAAACAAATCTAATGTATTTTAATGGAAGATCATTGAAATACAATGATTTTCTAAATATGGGTTAACCCAACTGATAAAAATGCCGATATAACAGTCGTGTAGTCCAAAGCATTTGGACTATTACTAATGTACAATCGGTATAACGCAAAAAGTTCTACTTTGTCTCCTATTGCGTAAACTGGGTTTAACAGGGTTATAACTAATAATGGTGAGACGATTATTTCAGGCCCGAACGCCAATATCGAACCATCACTTAAAGTTCAGACACAAAAAAAAAGCCATCCTGTTTGTCAGGGATGGCTTTAAGCATTACAATATATATATATAGCTTACCTTTTATGTCATTGCGATATCTGATTTAGTAGAAATGGTACTATATTATATATTCCGGATTTCAAAAAACCCTTTAATCCAAATGAAAGCATAACTTAACTGAATTTAGCAAATCTCTATTACATAACCAACTTTTAACCTTTTTTCATCAATTTGATAAACGCATCTGAGTTTAGTGTACTGTTAATTTTATCCTGGTTTTCCCGTATTGTTTTAAGTTCTTTATTAAGTTGAAGAAGTTGCTTGTCTTTGTCGGCTACCATCTTTTTCGTATTTATTAATTCTTGCTGAACTTCATCCAGTTGCTGCTTTTGCACATCAACAATGTTTGCGCCGTCAGTACTAACCGCGGGAGGTTCCGGCACTATCGAATAATAGCGTACTTTCCCGTTTTCCTGGTATAAATTAACTCTCTGTCCGGTTTTCAGGTTTTTGGGAAGAGTTTTAAATTGGCTGAAAGATTCAGCATTCATTTTTGGATTATACTCACGAACTTCAGCAACCTCAATATTGCGGTTTTCGAGGTTGCCCTTAACATGAGTTACATCATTATTTACTATTTCATCTTCCTTTACACCTTTCACTTTAACCGGCTCAAAATCAAATTTAGTAATAGTATTCATAACCATATCGGAGACAAGGCTGATTGAAGTTCCTGCTTTTTTCCTGAAATTACTGTAGACACCAAGGAAATCGGAATCCTGGAAAAATGCAGCAGCTTTGAAAACCTGTTCAGTGGAGATCCGGTCCTTGCCTGCGGGCCGGATAAACTGAGACATATTGATGATGATAGTCACGTCTTCGTTCTGTTTAGCATTTTTGATCGGTGCTTCCTCAGTGCTTTTAACCAGTCTTTTGCCGGCAAAGACTTTAAAAAATATATCCGGCTTCTCGTCAGGGGCATACTCCCTGAAATAAGTCGAATCAAAAGACATTTCGAAGCCACCGTCCGCATTGGTAATGCTACTCCCAAGCAGGTCATTGTATTTGACATCCTTATCCCAGGCTTCAACGCGCAGATTTGCTACCCCTTCTTTTGTAGTTCCATCGATTACCCTTCCGGTAATTTCATATAAATCGTTAGCCATAACAGATTTCTTTGATGTTATTTATGTGTATAATTTGTTCCTGTTTGCATTTTATCGGGACGTTCAATCACCATACAACAGAATTTGGAAAACGCCTCATTTACAATAGGCAGCACAGGGATGGTCGAAAGCCAGTATTCCACAGTTCTGAAAGATTTTACATATTTCCGTTTGGTGAAGTTACAAATATGATGAACCTTGAAATCCTGAATATCAACGCAACCAAGGTATATTTTATCATCTTCGTCACAATCCGGACAATCGACCAGGAATTTGTCGCAGAAACAATCCTTCAGCGACTGCACCAGGTGGCTGAGTAAATCAAAATAGGCATTATAAACTCCAACACGGTATTCAGCCAGATCATCAGGTGGTTCAAACGTATAACGCGGTTGAGGCTGTGTATGGAAAACCTGGCTTAAGTTGATGGTCGTCAATGTATTTACCAACATATTCAGCACATAAGCCGACTTACGCTTTTTATCAACCACTATATCCATCGGGAATAACTGGGTTGGAATTCTGAACTTATCGTCAACTTCCAGTCGTTTTTCGTTATTTAAAGAGATACGAATCACCTTGCACTCATCCGAAAGTGAAACAAGCAGGAAATCCTGTTGTTTCTCGGAGCTTACCGCCATGCGGATGTATGCTTTGTCGTCAACCTCTACCCTGTTTGATGATGGAACTCCCTGAATATCATATTTGCATATTACACGTTTCCCTGAATCGTCGCTGCTGGCATAAATAAACTGGTCGTGCAACAGAATATCATGTGCTGCATCTAATCCGGGAATATCTATTTCTCCCATTTGATCATGTCCTCTAAGGTCAATTACAACGTGATGATCGAAAGTATCAGATTCGGCACCTGAATTCTTCCCAAAAGCAGCAGCAACTGCAACCCATCTTTCCTGTATTTGATTTAGATGTAACAAGCCGGTAGCGTTGAATTCGAATACCTTTTGCACCTTGAATGAAGTTTTCCCGATTCCTGAAATTTCGTGTAGCCCACTTGATTTGGCAATGGCATATAATGACTTATTGTCGTCAGTTGTACCCAGGCTTACATATTTTACATTGCTCACACCGGAGGCCGGGCCCCATGTCAGTTTCCCGGTATTCTGGTTGATTCTTGCTTCGGCAAACCATGAATTTGTATTCTCGAGCGCGACAGCATATATAGTATCCCCACTGAAGCTGAAGGCTATATCCTGTATCTTAATGCCGGTTCCGCTTCCCGGGAATGCACTGATCTCAACAAGTTCCTGGGTTTCGGCCACGGCATAAACATATATTTTATTATTCTGTCCGCAGGTGTAAGCAAATTCCCCATCCGGCCTCAAATGAAGTTTTTGATGCACCTTGAGAGGGGGGCCAAAAATCGTGTCTAAACCTGGTTCAATTTTATAATCAGGGAAAAGCCTGTCGCCATCATACATGCCGCAGTAGGTTTCGCTTTCCAGCTTCTTTCTAAGTAATAGGTAAAATTCACGAAGCAATTCATCTTCATCAGAACCATCTCCTATCTTTTCAATCCTATTACTGTTACCTGATATAAAGGCGTAAGTGCCACTTGACGGATTTATTACCTGGGCAAAAAGATTGATAAAGGCTGTTAAACGCCTTTGACTCCTGTTAACTGGAACTTCCTCTCCTCCTTTGAAGGGAATGGGGAAATTGGAAGTAACTAAATCAATCAGGCTTTTGATGCACTCATCCCAGAAATCTTTTATAAGCGTACCTTCCAGCACTCTATCCCAGAAAGATTCCAGCACAAAGGGCTCCATCGAAATAACAGGTTTCCTGTTCCTCCCTCCTTTTATTGTCAGGCAGAATCGGCCATTGCCACTTTTATCCAGGAGTTTGAGTTCCTGTGCTCTTTCAACCAGGCTATAGGTGATCGGCTTTTTAACCTTAATCATATAACCCTCACAATCAAGGGCAACTCCGGTTTCGACGATTACTCCGTTGCGGCTAATTCCGCATTTAACCTTTAGCCCGCAAACGACGCCAAATCCATGCAGATACTTATTATGAAGTCTCAGGTCCTCGGCAGATGCTAATTCAGTTAACGGAAGGAAAGGTATGCGGCAATCATCTATTACTTTACCAACAAAAACTTCTTTGTTAGTCAGTGTCCATTGGATAACAGCCAATGGCGCGAAATAACGGCGCACTCCATTAGGCGTAATTCCGCTTTCGGCAGCCCAGGGAACTATTTCGTCAGGGGTTTCGGGCCGTGCGGCAATTACCCAGTAATCTTCAGCAACCCTGTCGTTGCCGGTTATTGTAATTTCGAGCCCGGTATGGCCAAGTGCAACAGGCGTGCCTGGCGTGAATGGAATTTCAGGTTCCGAAACAAGATCGGTTCCCCTGTTCCAAACCCGCATGTAAAAGTATTCAGCAGGGGTTTGATTATCCAGATCGTCTTTATCAGCCCTGCTTTTCCATTCCATCCCGAAGGAAGAGCTAATTGCATTTATTATTGTAAATTCACTTTTATCCGGATCAAATGATGTTTCAACTTTGGTTAAATGACCTGATTCTTCTGCTACTTTTTCGCCGTTTGGCAGTACAGCCGACCAGGGTAATATTTCAACAACCTGCCCACTCAACGGCCAGTGATACTGATCTTTAGGCCCGGTAAGCATGGTTACCGTTTTCCCGCTTGTATCCAGGGTTATCCGGTAAATGGGCGAAGCATTATCGAAACCCCATGTAAAATGATCCCTATCAACAATCTGAACCCGGATGGCCTGGTTTTCAGCACCCAGGTATCCGCCTAAAGCACTCGGAGTGCAAAGATCTTCGGGTAAACCTGTCAGACCAGAAGCTACTTTCAGGTGAGTATCCGTTATCCTCTCATATCCTTCATTTATATCGCCAAGCTTTGTGTTTTTCCAACGAAGTTTCAGTTGATCCCAGGCATCAATACAATTATCAAAATCCATATCCTTTGCCAGGTGCACTCTTCTCATTGTACGCAGGCGGGTAGTCGTATCCGGGCCTCCCAAAGCAACTTCGAAAAGCGAACTATCCTCAACTGCACTAACCGCTTGCTGCCATGCTTCGATATAAACGAGGTCGAACCTTATCTTTTTCTTAAAGTCAGGACTCCCGTTTACATTTGCCGGTAGTTGCAGCCAGTCTTTCTGAGTGCGGAAAGTTTCCGGGGAATCAAGTTCCAGCCTGAGCCCGCCAAGGTGCATCGTGCCAGGATGTATATCAAAATTGATAAGACCGGCTTCAATCTGCGGAGGATCTTTGATAAGAAAACCATCATCGGGCGTTCCGTAAGGCCCAATAATATCGACCCTCGAGCGCCTAAGTTCTTCTTCTTCGATCCGCTCATTTTCATTCCAGTCATCATCAGTCAATACTCGGCCCTGTTGCATTCGCACACTCGAATAGTGCTTTGCTGCATCAAAATTTATTCTGGATATATCAAATGTTCCCATAAGGCGTGATTATGTTTCGTTAATAAAAACCGGTATTAGGCCAAAAGGCATGTATTCGTCTATTTTATTGTGTAAACCATCGAATTTAATGGCATTAAGCAGGTTACAGAAAGCCCCCATTTCGGAGCCATTTTCAGCACCCCTTGAAAGTACAACCGGCGCAGTTTCACTAAGCTGAGCATACCCGGGATCACCAAACCTGCGTGAAGTAAACCAGTGGTTAGTATCTTTTTCGAAAAGAATGCTTTCGTATGGATGAGGTAACCTACTGAGGGCAGGAGCAGTACTGAACCTGAAGCACCCGTTTTGGGTATCGGTAACATTCACGAGTCCGGTGACCAATAGTTCTGAAGCCTCCAGCCTGTGTACATCGATCTCGCCAAAAACAGTTGAGCGGGAAATATTGGATTTCCCCTGTTTTAAATCTATAGTTTTTACCAGCGGACCCAAAACAGACTGAAGTATTGAATCGGAAACAGTGAACTCTTCCACACTGCCATCACCCTGTGTGCGAATCGGTCCCAGAATACTTGATTCTATGCAGAGGCTTTCAATTCTTCCCTGCACAGTTAAAGAAACAGGGTGGAGAATTTCGTTCTTTAAATTCCTGCTTCCACCTGGGTCGAAACTACAATTCCTGATCACAACACATTCGAAATCTCCCCTCAGAATAATTTCTACGGGCAAATCCCCGGCGGCACCTATCCATAAGCCATCGAGTACAAGGGAGGAGTTTTTATTAACTCCTGTATTCAGTATCCAGTCACTTTCGAGCCTCAGGAAAGGCCTTTGTTTGCTGGCCGATTGTAAAACAAGGTTCACTACACTGTTTTTGGAACCGACTGGGCCATAGGTATTACTATCGTTGATTTGCAGAATACCATCATTTAAAATGTCAGCTGATGCGATTGGGCCCCCATTGGTTTTATTTGAGTCAGGGCTGGTATCGTTGATCCATGGCCGTTCATAACTACCAGCACCCACAGGTCCTGAAAAGCCGTAATGATACGCAATATAAATTTTTTGACCAACAGGCGGAGCCGCATGAAACATAAAGCAGCCATTTTCCGCATCTATCGCCAATTCCTTGCTCACAGCAGCGGGCCAGGGCTGAAGATTTGCCGCTGAAATTTGTTCGGTTGTGAAAACCGAAATAACAGGATCATCGAAGCCAACTAAAATAGAATTAGTTTCCAAAGGTTTACTCAACACCGTTTGAGCATCGGGTAGCAATACGCTTTTACCGCAATCAGTTACCAGCGATATAGATAACAATGGATTTAAAATAGCAGGGTTTAGTATTTCAGCGCTGACAATGGCAGGGAATGAGTTAATGATTTTGATCAGGCTGCTTTCATTTTTAAAATTCAGACCAACTATTTTCTGCAATTCTTTTCCGGCATTTGCACTTAAGGGTACAGCTTGAATGGTTAACTGATGGATTATTGCTTCAGTGACCTGATAAACTGCGTGACCCAATAACCTGCATGGAATGGGAGCCGGCAGCTCGGGTTCTGTCGGAGAATGCCATTTGTTCCAATCGGAGGAGCGCTGCGATTTACTAAACAGGGGTATATTTCTCCCGGAAGGGTCAAATCCATAACGGATTCCATCTCCCAGAGAAAAGGGTGTTACATTAACTGCTTCATAAGCTTTTAAGCGGTATAAATAAAATGCCAGTTTGGGGATGGCATAGCGGCCATTTAATCCATTATGCTTGCGGACATCGGCTATATGATAGAATTCGTCGAAGGGTCCATCTGTTATTTCACTGGCACGCTGGTTGCGCAAATCAGCAGATCCACCTGGCAAGGTACCTGTATATTTACCGGCCAGTGTTTCAGGATCAGCATCCAGTCCATGGCGCGAACGAGCCAGTTTCTGAAACTGTTCAACCAGCTTTCCTTCCCAATCGCTGATATCACTAACCAGTTCTTCGAGTATACGCGGAGTCCCTTTTCTGCGGCGATAATAAATAGTTTTTGCCACATCAACTCGCCTGCCCCTCTTATTTTTTTCAGATAACATTCTGGTTGCCACCAGGTCGCCAATATAAGGTACAGCCCATTCGTTGCAAAATTCTATGAACTGATCGTCCCACAAACTATCCTGGCTGTGCCTCAAGATAGCTGCCTGTTTTGCCAGCGCCTGCACTATAGCCCGCAGCACACCAGGTTCGTCGGCTAATCCATCTTCGTGCCGGTAAATCGAAGGTATGGCCTCCCATAACTTCTCGGTATAATATTGTTCAAACAAATCTTCTACCATGGCTAAATATCAGTTTTCAGTCCCGTTAATGATGAGTGAACCTTGTTCAATATCAAAGAACATGCCTGTTCCGGGGACAACTGCAAAATCGCTGAAATCATCGGAACCTATATAAATACCCTGAACAGTCTCGGTTCCATCAACATTTAAAACTGCTTCAAAAATTTTACTCCTATACAAGGGTATGCCAATGCTGATATTTTCAGGAGCCAGTAAACCGGTTTTTACATCCAGTAAAGTGGAGCGTATTTCACGAATAATATCATTGTCCCGATATTTTTCATTTATTTTTATATTCAGCGAAAGAAAGAGTGGATTGGATTCCGCTTTTTCCACAGTGATAGGGGTAGAAGGGTCGGCAAAACTTCGGATCTTTTCCGACAAGCCTGTCTTTAAAGCAATGTCTCCTATATAATAGATATGTGCAGAAGCACATTGCTTCAGCTTATCCCAACGCCATTCTGTTTGCACGGCTCGCACTCCCGGATAGCTTTCAGCCAAAGCCTGCATGTCTTTCATCGATACTACCCTGCCTAACAGCAAAGCCGATTTGGGAGCATAGGTGCGCAAATCTTCAGCATCTTCAGCATCGGCCCCGCCAAAAGCAGGAAGGATATTCTTAACACTTTTCAGACCCTTAACAGGTTTACTTATCTGGGTTACTGAGCCTGATGGCGGACAGGCAGCTTCGGCACCAAAACGGTAGCTGCAGATTACATTTCCAGCGCCTGATGGAAGACGTTGCCCCCTGATACCATTGCCAAAAGTGACCAAAGATTCTCCTTCATCATTTTGCCTAACAATATAAATCTCGTCCTTTTCACTTTTACCATAAAACCTGTCTGCCTCTGTCCATAGTATCCCGTTTACATAAACCGATAAGGTACTTTTTACCAGCTGGTCAGTTTTCGATGTTGACAAAAGTTGATAGGTCAAAGGTTTCTTTTTCAGCTTAAACGTTTGATTTGAAAGAGATGTATCGCCGCTTCCCAAAACTTCATTATCAACTTTTTCGCCCCGCGAGGCTGTTATTGCATTTCCATAAACATCAACAGGCAGGGTAAGTTTCTGCGGCCAACTATCCGTAGTATCGGGTACAAGTTTTTTTTGTTCATATGAAATACTACCATCCATACCTAGGCCGTAAGTGTTTTTATCCTGCAGGATAAATCGGGAAGAAGTGAAATCGTCAACAGGTTTTTCTATATTGTCATTAAAACAGAGCGGGTCAGCAGCGGATAGCGTTGCATTAGGTTCATCAATAATTGTTGCAGTCACCTGCATCCCAAAATACACCGTAATATTTCCGCAGATTGCAGGTGACCAATCCGGAGAACCACCAGATTTCCTTAAGGATGAATTGACCGAAACATCCAATTCTAATTCAGTAACCGGAACAGTGATTCCCGGAACAACGAATTTATTCCCGTTAATTACGATTTCTCCCGAAGGCATTGTATACCTCATAACTTCGGTTACCTTGCTTACTCTGAACCATCTTTTTTCGTCCTGGCAGACCATCAGAATATAATCTTCTGCTTTGATTTGGTGGCTCAATACATTTAAAGTGATTTTATTTGCATTCAGAGATTCAGATGTAGCACTAACGGTCCACAAACCGGCAGTGAGAGTGGACTTTAACACCTGAAGGTTTTCAAGTAATGTGTCTTTTTTAAGTTTTGTTTCTGAAGTAAAAATGAGATTGATATATTTCCGGTTATCTATTCCTTTTAATTTTTCCAGTTTTTTAACGACTACACCACCGGTTTGCGAAGAATCTGTCGTATTGATCAGTAAAAGCAATGAATCTTCCTTAATATCACCACTCAGGTTTACCAAAACTGAATCAGGAGTTTCAACAAGAACCTTTCCGGCATGAGGTGCAACTATCCCAAAACGATTTGTAAGCGGATGGATGTAAGTATCATTGTCCAGTTCAAAAACCTGTGGTGGATTTCCATTAAAAGCACCCGAACGGAAAGCGGTACCTGCAGGCAGTCGGAGTTGAAGTCTTCCTTCTGCCAAAGCAGCCAGTTCAACAACAGAACCTACAGCGGGCCGGGGCAAATATCCCAGCAAGGCGATGAGCCGCCTGAGGTTGGGCCTCAAAGAACTTGTTCTTAAATAAGCTTCATTGGCAATAACTTCATCATAAAAGGATAAGGAATCACAGATATAGGCCCACATCTCCAACAGCATGATTCCAAGGTCGTCTTTATCCCTGGCCCGCAAGTTGACGAGGGGAATAATTTTAACAAGCATGTTGTTATTATCAATAATCTCGACCTGTTCAGTCCTGACGGATTTAAGCATCGCCCTCCTGAATTCAGGGAATGTTGCAATCTGCCTCGGCAATCTATCCAGGCCAGCCCCGATATTTAACGGGAACGGGTGAACAAACCGGTCGCAGATGCAGGGATATTGATCTTCACCGCTGTTTTGATTTCTTTTGTCACATAGGAAACAACTCATAGTCCGCCGTGTGTATAAAGTTTAAGTGTCCCCCGTTCCGGGTGCAGGCGATCATTGGTAACTCTAATAATGATATTTTTTCCGGGATCGTAACTAAGTTCAGTAAATTCGCGCCATCCGAACCAACCTCTTCTTCTGAAATTAATTTTTTCGACTGCTTTTACACCCGGCACGTCTTGTATAGCAGCCTCAAGGGTTGATCGTTCGAGGTATGTTCCAAAGGTAAACCTGTCGGGAGAAAAGTATCCTTTTACCGGGCGCAATCCTTTTTTGCCCATCAACGCTTCATACACCTTTTCTTTCACCTGCCCGGGATAGGATTCCTGTGAAATACAAATGTCAATCTCAAGATCAATGCTGGCATACTCAGGATCCATCACATTGACTTCACGGCCGGCCTGCCGGAACCGGTTGAGTTGATCGGTAAGTTCTTTGCGTTCGGCTTTTTCAAGTATGATTTTGCCTTTAGGATCAGGAGTTACAAAAGCAGTAAGCCAACTGCCTGTCCACCTAAACGCAGCACCTGCCTGTTGCACCCATGGCAGGCGTTCGGCTGCTTCAGCATAATCTTCAGGGCGAACAGCCCTGAATGTTAATGCACGAAAGGCTTCCGGCGCCAATTGCCTTACTTCGGAAAAGGTTTCTGCATCTTTACCACCTAAAGCTGGCAGTGGGTTGATAGCAGAAATGCCGGCAAGTGGAGCTGAAAAATATTTAATGGTTGCTGCAGCTATATTACTTCTGCGTGTGCCTCCTAGCCTGTATCGTACCCAGAAAGAGGTTTCTTTATCAGGTATTCTTCCAAATTCACCATCACCAAACCTGATCGTTACTCCGTTGTTCATGCTATAATCGCGGTGTTCTATCTCTGAACCTATTCGCTGGTATCCGGTTACCCTCTGCCAGGATCCGTCATCCAATGTATAATGCTGGTCAGTTGGCTTTGAAGAAATAATCCCTACCAGGGCATTCCTGTATTCCCATGCTTTAGCAAAATGCTTTGGTATCCATATACCAAGGATTGGATCATAATCCACTTCTTCCATAACAATTTCAGGCACGTTATACTGAAGTGAATCATCACCGAGGTAAACCAAAGGCACATTATTTGAACCAGGAAGAGTAAAGAGATGCGTTGATGATTCATCATGCCCGAGCCGGTTAACAGTTCCTTCGGCGGGGATTAGAGAAGTACCGGATTTGTCAACAATAAAATAAGCGGTATTGATTTTACCTGCAGTGGCAGGAACCATATTTCCGCGGACGGTTAGAATGGTAAGGTCAAATTCAGAACGAAGTGATTGATCCTCTTCCCAGACGATATGTGTAATATTTTGATTGAAAACCGGATCTGTTTCATCGGCTACCTGCACTAAACGAACCAATTGTGCCCTTACCTGTTGGGCAGGATCTGTCGGATTGGTTTGCAATAACACCCATTTACCAGGTTTTTTATCTGAAGGAAAATCATCAAAAGAAAGGTCTGCAGCATGATGACCTTCCAAATATAACTCTGTACTGCCGACCAGTAAACAGGTTTCATTTTCATCCCATAAATGTGGCTTAAATTCGTTGCTGGCCGCTTTAACTAAATAGGTCTTTCCTAAAACTACTTCAGATATGCCATTTCCTGTTTCAAAGTCGATTCTTGTATTATCATCACTCATTGCAAACACGTTCGTTCCGGCAGGAACAGGCACCGAACCTGCATTAACGGTAAAATCAAACCATGTTTTGGCGCCAAGTCCGTCATGCACCTGGTAATCAACCATGCGGGCATGCCTTCGCACCGAACGGCGCTGGGTAGCTGTTTCGAGATAGGCTTCACGGCTGACACGATCCTGATAGTAAGCCATTTCATCACCCAAAGCGCTCAGCAATTCAGCCATCATTATTCCGGCATCTGCTTCCAGACGGTCCGTCCAGTCGGGATAGCGAAGCGATGCAAAATCGAGCAGGGCTCTGCGGAAACTCCAGAAATCACGAGCAAGATAGTCGACCGGAAAATCTACCAGCTCATCCTGCGGGCATTCGTGATCGGGTGGTGCACAATCAAGATCGCTAGGACAATTGGCTTTAAAACTGAAGCTGACATCATTAAAATGAGGATCAATCCTGATGTCATCAATCTTAAACCTGTAAAGTGAAAAATCACCCCTTTGCTTTGTTTTTAAGCTGAGCACATCCTGACCCTTTATGGATGTCCATGCTAATAATGTGTCAACTTCAATCTGAGGCAATTCTGCTGCAGGGCTATAGATATTTATATCATCAGGTACAAGTGTGCCGGGAAGCGGGCTATCGAGCGAAGTTACCGGTCTGAGGAAATATATATCAAGACTCATCTGATCGGGATAAACATAAATAAAGTCTATCCCGGTAACCCGGCTCTGCAGCAGCAGTTCAGCAATACGATCCGGAGTAGTGCTCATAATGTTACTTCAAGGTTTAAATACCTGCGTTCCTGGCGGGCACGTAATAGGTAAACAATTTTAATCTCCAGTTTTTCCTGGTTGGTTGTTACCTGTACATCAATTACTTCAATTAAAGTGCCCATCCATCTATCCAGGGCCTGGTTGATAATCACCTGTGTTAAATTTGCACTCACATCGCTGTTAGGCGCAAATACCATCCTTCGTATACCGCAGCCGAAATCAGGACGGTTAATTCTTTCACCCGGGTTGGTAAATAACACCTGCCTGATCATCTGATCAACATGCCGGCTATAATCGGATTCTTCGGCAAGCGTACCCAGCCCCTTGTCGATAGCAAACGGATAGCGTATACTGTGTATCTGCTGATTCATGGTATAAAGATTTTAAGCAGGGTCAGTTACTATTTCAGTAACCGTACCGAAAAAATTGTGTGTTCCGTCATTGACAGTTACTTTGAAAGAAGTAGGATTCTCTTTCAGATGTTTGACCACACCCTGTGCAATAGCAAGAAACATTAATCTCATCTGATCATTAGATTCAGGTTTAGGTTGACCTCCCATAGATTCCGGCCACCCATCTAAAAATGCTTTTTCGATAGCTGCAGCCATACTTCCTGCGTATCCATCAGAAACAGGAGCTGGAGTTATTTTTTTTGTCCCCGGTTTTAAAGGCATAATCTATCCTGTTTTTACAATTGTTGATAAAAGGCTTGGTGTGGCAGGTGGCATGGGAGGCACAGGCGTCATCGGGGTAACAGGTAATACACCAAGTGCCAATTCGCCCGGGTGGGTATGGGTAGTATAAATCTGGATCATCTGATTTAGGAATTGCAGTAAGTTATCTCCAAATACCAAGGGGTGCGTTGAATTCTCAACCAGTTCGATCTGCGGAGCTTCTACAACCACTTTTATAGCGGCTTCCATCCTTATTTTACCCGACTGAACCTCAATGGTCATAATATTACTTCCGTTCTCGTCGCTTAGCGTTATTTTTTCAGAGTTATCATCAAACGTGACCATAAGTCCTGTTTCACTTCTTATCATGCGAAGTGATGGCGTAGCTTCCGCGCCCTGTTCATTTTTTGGCAATTCATTATCTGCCCAGAAACCGCCTGCCCAGATTGCATAGGAAGGGTCTCCTGCCTCAAACTCTATCCAAACTCCAGCCCCTGGTTCAGGTATAGTGTAAACCCCTGCATTATTGCCGGTATATGGAAGGCACGGCATGGCCCATACCTCCAGATCACCAAGTACTGATGGAACCCGAACTTTAATTCTGCCCCGGTTTGTAGCATCATTGTTATCAGTAACCAAACCCCTGTATTTACCAAAATGGTGATTTCGGATCCAATTTAATACCTGATCCAGATTTGAATCTTCCATTCTACTATTCTAATTTACGCTAAAATATATTGCTTATAATTCCGCTCGATCCACCGCTTGCGTTACCCCAGGCATTTCGTGCCAGTTCAAGATCCATGTTATGGGAAGTGGCATCAATTGTATGTTTCACCCCGGTTACATAATATTTGCCACTGTGTTTTGAACCTGCACCCTGCACTTCAACGATAGTATGGTTACGAACGATGTTGCACAACCTGCGTAAACTGGTATGACAACTTGCATGGATAAACCATTGTGCATCCCTTAACGCCCCCCTGCTTCTGGCTTGCATGGCTCCCGAATCGTCAACGGTTGGCGCCAGGTGCATTGACTGAGGATTGGAAGCTGTTATTGCAGCCAATCCTGAAGTTCCTAGTGGAGGATCATCTAACGAGACTGTCCCGCCAATTTCTGATTTTGTACGAAGGTCAAGCTGTGACCCCTGGGTTTGTGTAGGGATCCTGCTATCCGCCGATATCTGTAATGAATCAATATTATTATTTTCGTGATTCACGATAAGGGCTGCAGAAGGCTCACCATTAAGGTTTCGGGATTTAAAATGACCAGTGGCCAGACCAGCCTGGGAGTATGTTATCCAGAAATGAAACCCGTTGCGACGAGCAAGACTCCTTAGCAAATTTAAATCTGTTTCCTGCTGGACATGACTGTGGTTTTCCTCGCTATGCATCGAATCGGGAGTGGCCTCCACATCAGAAATCATATTACTACGGCTTATGATCGTTGTAGCAATGTCAGAATCAGAAGCAGCATCTGTAACCTGGAAATTGGTGGCATGATCCATAGTATGAGCTGTATCTTCTCCTTCAATATGTAACCAGGATCCGGCACCACCGTGCTGCATATGAGCCTGTTGTTGAGTTACCGGACCTTTCACAAGACACACAAGACTATCATTTACATTTGCCTGTACGCTCAGTATGGTACCCGGGGATGTTTCGTTTTCGATTGGCCCGGCAATATCTCCATCACAAACATCAACCATAAACTTCAACTTATAGGTAGTGTTTTGATCCATCTTTTCGGTAACTTCCACAATACTCACCTGCTGGGTAAGTATCTCGTTGGGTGTATCATCAACACAAATAAGGATATCTAAACCCATGTTTTATCGTTTATCCGGAATTCCAATTTCCGGTTGCTCGGTCAGCGATTCGGATAACATAACATCATTGGCTTCGGCAATGCGCCAGAATCCTGCAGGATCGTTGAGGTACCGTGAAGCCAGGTGATCGACACGCTGGCCTTGTTTGAGTGCATGATACCCTAATATACTTTGCTGTGGGGCATCAGGAGTAGCAACCACTTTAACGGTTCTGCCCCTGTGATCCTTCAGTTCATATTGTAATGCCTTTTTATACCTGCTTTCGTTAGTAAACATCTTTTTTTGTATTTAAAACTATAAATCAGAATGGCAACATTCCCAGAATAGATTCAACACTGTTGGCCATATTAGCAGCTGCCAGTACTTCTTTTTGTTTACGGGTAAACTTAAATGCCATGATAGCCATGTCTTCGCTTAATTTCCGGTGACAGGTAGGAAAATCTTTAGGAGTCAGGATTTTCAGGCCTACATTTACCTTTGCGCGGATAGGATATAATGAGGGGGAATAGGCCTGTTCTTCAACAGTAAAAGAGGTGAGGCGCACCGGTACAATTCGGCCGGGTCCCCAAACAAACAGCACAACCGGAACCGTACCCCGAGGAACCGGCTGTATACCGCCGGATGAACTATTCAGAGCGCCGCCAATTCCACTTCCTCCTCCAACACCCGCACCTACACTTAGTGACCCTGAAATGGAACCTAAAAGTCCTCCCAGTAAACTGTCGCCCTGCGGATACAATAACATTTCCATTGCAGCAATGCGATCAGCTACTCCTGATATAAATGCTACCGGATGAGAAGAAGGATTTTCCAAAGCATCGGCAGCATCCAGTTCAAGGGAAAGAGTAAAACTTTCGGGAGGATCGAAAGGCTGGGCAGTGCTGGATGCAGTATTGCCTGCAGTGCCACCCCCTCCTGATGCGCCACCACCACCCTGGTTCCATACTTCAAGCGTACGGGTCATGGTTTCGGGGTTGTACTGGAATACAATCACATTCGGAATAGGTCCGATAAAGCGCTCCGAGAATTCAATCAGGGCGCCTTTCAGAAGTTTTGGGGAACGGGAATAGCCTGTGGGCATGGATTATTAATTGCGATTGCTGTTGTTGACTATATAAGCAAACTTGCTTTAGTGCATTGGAATAATTAATCTTGATCCTACAACTACTGAAGTTGTAGTTAAATGGTTTGCTCTGAGAATTTCGTAAGGTGAAACTCCGTTTTGTGTAGCGATTGATATAACAGAATCATTAGCATGAACATATACTTTTCGTATACCTGGAACCCTCACCGATGGTGGAAGTGGTGCTGCAACTGCCAGCACACTATTGGCAAGATCTCTTATTTGATTACCATTGGTTCGGAGCAACAGTTGATCACGCGTTTCACCTGGCAGAACTGAAACTACATCCTGATCACTCACATCAGCAGTACTATAAAAAGAGGTAGTGGCTAATGCACCTGGACTTGCAGTAGTTGTGCCCGTTCCCAGGCCAAGGTATTCAGTTTGTCCCAGAAAGTACGCCAACTTAACATTATTTCTTCCAACAATCCCGGTTATACTTTCAGCTTCGGGTAAATTGTCATAATAACTATGATTACATACTTTTGAGATTTGTAATGGATATGTCCCACCTTCTATTGTAGCTCTATCAGTGTTTCTACCTGGAGATATCAGGTGTGCTCTTAAACGGCCAGTCCCCTCCCAAAGTTCCTTTCTTAGAACATCATCCATTCCTTCTTTTAATATTTCCAAGCCATTATTTGGAAGCGCACCCCGAGCATTTTGAAAATTAGGATGTGCCAATAAATGTAAAAATTCGTGAATAATTATTGTGAAAGTATCCCAGCGTTGGCAAACTAATTGAGAGG
>JBBRCH010000086.1:0-19284 GCA_038204995.1 Bacteroidales bacterium
TTTCTTTGTAGGGATCCAAAATAACTCTCAAATTTAAGACAAAGGAACAGCATAAATAATGTAATTTTACAGTCATATCCGGAATTATATAAACAGCAGGCAGTTAATAGCGCTTTTTAGAGGGGGGGCGGAATAGTTACTCATTTTTTAATATTTGAATTAATTCAGGATTATCACATATTCTATTCTCATGATTTGTTATTTGAAAAATTGTACTTTGATCAACCAATGCAATGCGTTTCCCATCAATACAAAAAAAAGTCCTACCATAAGAAGTAAGTTCAAATAAAGCACTCCATAGTCTATCAGATTCTTTTGGGACTAACTTTTTTAAATGCAGAATTTCATCTTTTTTGAGTAAATAAAAATAACTACTTTCATTTGAAAGTTCTTCATTGATCATTTTAGCATTGAATGATAATTTCAAATTTGTTGAATCAACATAGTTTTCAGTATGTTCCATAGAAGAATATATTTTTTCACATTTGATTCTGTCCCCCGTTGATTAGAGAAATATATTTCAATTATAAAAGTAGAAATATTTGCATTCAATTATATTTAATAATTGAGATTTTTTTGTTTTTATCCTAAGAATTAAACATGCAGTGAGAATTGCCATTAATGATAATATCTCGGATTTGAAAGCAATCACCTATAGCTGTAGTTTGTTTTATCTGAGCAATACTTTTCAATAATGTTAATTGATTTAATTCATGGATACTCAGCGGGTGATATGACCACCGTAATGACATATCCTTTCCTTCAATTATCCTTGGCGGGTCTGGTCTAAATATCTCAATACAATTACAGCCGAAATTGTTATTAATAAAAATTAATTTTTCGCCTATTGAATTAATTATTAACTCCATATAGGCATCGATTTCAACAATTCCATTTTTACTGTTATATTCTTTAGCTGCTTTTCTTATTAATTCCTTCTGTTCTGCCCCCATCATCATTGCCCCTAACAGACCAAGAGGATGATTAGTTTCATCAATTTGAATAATTGTTAAATGAACTATCTGCCCATTATATTTTTTAATATCATTTAGAAAGCTCTCAAGGAATTTCATAATATTTGTTTTTACGAATGTTAGAGAATTTACTGTTAGTACTTTTTAGGCATCATTTTACAAGTATCGCTGTACGTTTTGTTTATATTCAAGACGAGCAACAGCCTATCAATAAGGCAGAAGTGCACCCATTCAATATTATTGAATTAGCAAATAAAATAGTTGCTGAAGGGAAGCGCAAAGTTTCTGAAAAATTTAAGACTTTTAAAACCAATCTGAATTATGAACTATCAAAGTTTAATCATATAAATGAGAAAAAAATTGAAATTGTTAACAAGGCTATTGAAAGCTTGAATTTAACTTATGATTATTCGATCTTTGGGAATTCATCGACTAAATTAAAAAAACACATCGCAGAAATCTTAAAATCAGCAATGCGTCCAGAAGGCGAATTTTTTATTATCTGGAAACATCAAATTGAAAATCAAGTAACGTTTGTAACTGGATTATTACTGGAAATAAAGAAGGAACAATACCTGCGCAAATTAGCTGAAGAATTAGCATCAAAACCTGAAGAACAGGAAAAAATAGAATGGCTAGGCTTAGCATCCGAATTTGGGCTATTAATTAATGAATTGGAGAAAGCCGGCTATATTAGAAAATCGGCACATAAAAGAGTTTCAATTAAGGATTCCTGGAGCCGTACTGCCAAATTATTATTTAAAACATTTTCTGTCCCAAACCAAACTAGGGATGGCGAAACAAGCGAAGAAAATTTACGGAAAGAAATAAGTGCCCCCTCATTGTCTGATAAAGGACATGGTTTCTTCAAAATAACCCGGAAAAACCACAAATAAACTTTTTGCGTACTCTCCAACTACTCTCCGGAGAGCTAATTAATTGATATACAGATATATAAAATCTATAATTGGAAAAAGTGTACTATTTTTGCAGGCAGTGAAAAGCTACTAAAAATGTACACATGGATCAACCACATTTTAAAAAACACCAGTACGACGATGTCCGGCTTATTGATCTTAAATGTAAAGACTTTCGGGTTTTTATTGATGAGGTTATGACGGATAAACTTGATGAGTTTGCAAAAACTCTTGCCACTCTTCCCCCCTCAGATGAGGATCTATTGACCCGCAAGCAAACTGCGGAACGATTCAACATTACTTTACCTACACTTAGCGACTGGACGAAAAAAGGGAAGCTGAAAAGCTGTAAAATTCCCGGAAGCAGGCGCATCTATTACAGAGCTGAACAATTTAAACATGCTCTTCATGATCAACCACAAAGTGTTCGTAAGTAGTTTGATTTTGGAAATAGTGAAAACCAATTCTGTGTAACTATGCTAAACTTTAGAAACAGGCTTATGCATTCTGTTTTAAATAATCCAGAAGCTATTCTACCGAATGTGTTTACCATTATCTTCTTTTACTTTGGGAAATATCCAAAAAATAAGATGGGCCTTGTCATTCAGTGGTTCAAGGATTATGAGGTGTTAAAAGCTGCACCGCATAAGTACAGGGAATTGAGATGTTGATATTTTTCAAAATTGCTTCATTGACAATTAACAGGTCATTCAATAATATACAATTCCATACCTAATTCAATTACTAACAGAATACAAATACAAGCAAAACCATGGCTTATAAATGTTATTATTGCGAGAAAGAATTTGAAGCTAATCGCGACACAGCAAAATATTGTTCGAACTCCTGCCGTACCTCAGCTAACAAGCAACGCAGGGAAAATGAACTACTCCATGAGAAATGGCAGAAGGAAAAAGTGGATAGGGAAATTGAAGAACAAAGAATTAAAGATGAGCAAAGTGATAAACGAAAAGTAAAAGCTGAAAAAAAACGGAAACTTGTGGAAGAATCACAATCTTCTCCTGCTGTTGTACCTCAAATTCCGGAATCACAGGAGCCGCTTCAAATTGAAAAAGTATCAGAGGAGATCACCCCACAACAAGCTGATCAGGCACCTGAACAAAAAGATACTAAAAGCCTTCATTTCGTATGGAAAGATTTGGAAACTTTTAAAAAAGAAGCTAAAGAAAAAGAAGTTAAACAACAACAAGAACTTGAACAACTGAAAAGTGAACAACAAAAATGGATGCTATATGGTGAATTACTAATTGCATTCTATGACAAATATGTTTAGTCTTAAAATTTTGAGATTAAACCACAGAAAATTCAACATGCAAGTAAGTGGAAGCGAAAACAAAAAACATCTTGCTTCCTATGGTATGAAATAAGGGAAAAATAAACTATTTGTCAGTCAATGCATTTATACCCGGGTTACTAAGAGTTTCCCGGGTTTCTCTTTTGAACAAGGCCGCGATTTGCTTTTATTGTCATAAAATGTATTTATTATTGAGCTATTTAAAGAAGTATTATATTTGTTGGTATATCAGAGTCTTGAATGTGTCCGGCTTGTAGCTATAAGAAGCAGATATCCTGACTTTAATATCTGTCCGTTTTCGAAATATTATGCCCAACCAAACTCCTGAACAAATCGCCCGTGATCATATCGACAGCCAGTTATTGGCTTGTGGCTGGGTAATTCAGGAAGTGAAACGGGTAAACCTCCATGCAGGTATTGGCATTGCCGTTAAGGAATATCAAACCGATGTAGGGCCTGCCGACTACGTGCTGTTTGTTGACGGCAAACCGTGTGGCGTAATTGAAGCCAAACGTGAGGAACAAGGGCATAAGCTAAATGAGCACGAAGATCAGTCGGAAGGATACGCGTTAGCCAAACTCAAACACCTTAAAAATGAACCTTTACCTTTTGTTTATCTTAGCACCGGAGAGGTAACACGTTTCACCGATTTCACCGATCCAAAACCGAGGGCAAGGGAAGCATTTAGCTTTCACCGGCCCGAAACCCTGCGCGAATGTCTGAAAAAAGATAAATCGTTACGAAAACGATTACATGATCTTCCCGCGCTGCAAACCGAGGGCTTAAGGGAATGCCAAATAAATGCCATTACCAAACTTGAAGTTTCGTTTAAGGAAAACCGGCCCAGAGCATTGATACAAATGGCAACCGGTTCAGGGAAAACATTTACGGCCATTACTGCTGTTTATCGCTTATTGAAATTTGCAAAAGCAAAACGGGTTTTGTTCCTGGTTGATACCAAAAACCTGGGCGAACAGGCCGAACAGGAATTTATGTCGTTTGTGCCTAACGACGATAACCGGAAATTCACCGAATTATATAGCGTTCAGCGATTAAAATCCAGCTATGTAGCCACCGACAGCCAGGTCTGTATCAGCACCATTCAGCGGTTGTATGCCATACTGAAAGGTGCCGAACTGGACGAAAAACTTGAAGAAGAAAACCCAAACGAACGCAAATACCAGCCAAAGGAAATTCCACCGGTTGAATACGATGCCAAAATCCCCGTTGAGTTTTTTGATTTTATAGTTATCGACGAGTGCCACCGTAGCATTTATAATCTTTGGAAACAGGTACTCGAATATTTTGATGCTTTCGAAATCGGCCTTACTGCCACACCGGATAAGCGCACCATAGGATATTTTAACCAGAATATAGTAAGTGAATACTCGCACGAAATGGCCGTTGCCGATGGGGTAAACGTGGGTTTCGAGGTGTTTGTTATCGATACGCATGTTACCACCCAGGGCGCAACCTTATGGCAAGGCCAGTATATCGAACACCGCGAACGGCTGAGCCGAAAAAAGCGAATGGAATTGCAGGATGAAGACGAAGTGTATTCAGCGAAGCAACTGGATAAGGATGTGGTAAACCCTAACCAGATTCGGACCATTATCCGCACATTCCGCGAACATTTGCCGGAAATATTCCCGGATCGTTTTTCTCCCTTTCCTCCAGGAGAGGGCCGGGGTGAGGTCTTCGAAGTTCCCAAAACCCTCATCTTTGCCAAGACCGACAGCCATGCTGACGATATTATACAGATTGTGCGTGAGGAATTTGCCGAGGAAAATCGTTTCTGCAAAAAGATAACGTATAATTCTGATAAGGATCGAAAAGACAAGGATGACAACGTTACCGAAAAAGGCGAGGATCCGAAAACCACCCTTTCACAGTTTCGCAACGACTTTTACCCGCGCATTGCAGTTACTGTGGATATGATTGCCACGGGTACCGACGTAAAACCGCTCGAATGCCTGCTGTTTATGCGCGATGTAAAAAGCCGCAATTATTTTGAGCAGATGAAAGGCCGCGGCACCCGCACCATCGACCTGGATACTTTGCGAAAGGTTACTCCATCGGCAAAAATCACAAAAGATCATTTTGTAATTGTTGATGCCATTGGCGTGACCCGTAGCCTGAAAACCGACAGCCGACCGCTTGAGAAAAAGCCCGGTGTGCCGCTGAAAGACCTTCTGCAAGCCATTGCCGTTGGTGCACGCGACGAGGAATTATTTACTACGTTAGCCAGCCGTTTAAGCCGTCTCGACAAACAAATCACCGAAAAAGAGAAAACGAAATTTGCCGAAAAGGCCAATGGCAAAAGCGTTTCGCAGGTGGCCAAAGAGTTGCTGAATGCTTTTAACCCGGATGTGCTTGAAGATATTGAACAACAAGTAAGCCAAAGGATGCTTGGTGAATCGCCCGATGCCATCCAATCCGAAATCCGCAATCAACATTCCGCAATTATTGAAGCTGCTGCCCGCGTTTTTAACGGCGAACTAAATGAATATATCGAAAACGTACGCAAAGCCCACGAACAGCGCATTGATATCAGCAATCCCGACGAAGTAATTAATGTAGGCTGGGATAAGGACAGCGCCGAAAAAGCCAAGGTGATGGTAAGCGATTTTACGGAGTGGATGCTGCAGCACAGGGATGAACTTACCGCTTTGCAGATTTTTTACAACCAGCCTTACCGCAGGCGCGAGCTTACCTACAATATGATAAAGGAAGTGCTCGAAAAACTGCATGCCGACAAACCCACGCTTGCCCCTTTAACCGTGTGGCGGGCTTACGAAGCACTCGAACAATGCAGCGGCTCGCCCCGAAACGAGCTTACTGCCATCGTTTCGCTTATCCGCAAAATAAGCGGGCTGGATACAACCCTTACCTCTTACGACAAAACCGTGGATAAGAATTTCCAGGACTGGGTATGGAAAAAACACTCAGGTGCCGGCAATAAATTTACCGAAGAGCAAATGCAATGGCTGCATATGATAAAGGAGTATGTAACCAATAGTTTCCATATTGATAAGGAAGACTTTGACCTTGATCCGTTTAATAAAAAAGGCGGCCTGGGAAAATTCTACCTTTTGTTCCGTGAGGATTATGAAAAGATAATTGAGGAGTTGAACGAGGTATTGGCAGCGTAATGGAAACTTTAACTGGTTATGTTTGGAGTGAACCGATAACCTAAACTATACTAATAAGTAAATATTATAACACAATTTAACCTATTAGTACTTATCGATGTATTGTTTTTGATTAAATTGTTGTACTTTTGCAATTCAGATGATATGGACTTCAGATTCGATAACAAGGACTTAGAAAAATTATATACCGAAGGCAAGTCAAAGAAATACAGGCTTTCGGAAGATATAACCGATAAGTTTTTTGCAAGAATTCAACAAATTGAAGCGGCAAAGGATATTTATGATTTATGGAATGACAAAGGATTGAAATTTGAAAAACTTCAGGGCTATGAATCAAGATATTCAATGCGTTTGAAGCTAAAATATCGCATGGAAATGATTGTTGAATGGCAAAGCAGTGAAAAAAACATTGGCGAATTTATAATCATCGACATCACTAACCATTATTCGTAACAAAAAAAACCACCATGGCAACAGCAACAGTATTGAGACCCGCTAAGAAATTTGGCCCCGGATATTTTATACGGGAACAAATGGAATACCGGAACTGGAACCAGGAAGATTTATCCGAAATTATAGGCGTCACCATAAAACATGTAAACAGAATATTACAGGACAAGCAATCGATTACTCTCGATATGGCTAAAATATTGTCAGAAGTATTTGAAACTTCACCGCAATATTGGCTTAATCTCGACGCTAATTACAGGCTTTGGCTTGAAAGCGAAAAATCGGAAAAGGAAAAACAAACCGAAATAAAAGCGAAGATTTATGAACGAATGCCTATTCGCGACATGATTCATAAAAACTGGCTCCCCAACTTTTCCACATTTGACCAATTATACCGTAATGTACTCCATTTCTGGGAAGTCGATCAACTCGATTTTGAAGCCTGGGATCAAAAAACCTTGCCTTTGCTGGCCCGTAAATCCGAGAGTTTTAATCAATACAAAGCAGCATATACCTATACATGGTATCACAAAGCTTTGCAAACCGCCGGTAATTACAAGGTAGGCGATTATAACCGGGAGGCTTTGAGCAAGCTTTATGATAATTTGCATCTATACACCATGCAGGATAACGGATACAATCTGTTTATCAATAAGTTAAACGATGCCGGTGTCATATTTTTTGTATTGCCTCATTTACAAAAAACCTATCTCGATGGTGCTGCATTTTTTGCAGGTAATAATCCGGCAATTGTGTATACCGGGCGGTATAAGCGGATAGATAATTTTTGGTTTACAGTTGCACACGAAATTAGTCATGTGCTATACCATCTCGATAAGCAGGATACTTTTTTTGTTGACAATTTCAATGAGGATGCTGTAAACGAATTAGAAACAGAAGCTAATACCAATGCGGCAGACAGGTTGAAACATGATGAGATTTATACATTTCTGGAACCAAAACTTAATTATCTTTCAAAGCAAACCATACTATCATGTGCTGAGCATTTCCAGGTACATCCAGCCATAATAACAGGTAAATTGGCGCACGAAAAAACCATTTCGTATGCCAACCAAAACTTGTTTAACGAAAATGTTTTAGAGAAAATTGACAGCCGGTTTATTCCTGCTTTTTGATAGTAATATACGAATGAACCTGCAAAACGATTAAAAAAAACAAATTACCGGGAAACGGGAAATAAACAAAATAAAGTATTGGCTGTATAGCTATAATAAAATAATGGTAATAACAGCCTTGGTCTAAATTTGATATGTGTTAAATTCTTAAGCTGTAAATAATATGGAACTATATTGGAATAGATTTGTGAAATATGTCATATTAGATAATCAAACTACAACAGTTAAACTCAAAGTTAATCCAGAGTTTAACTATACATTGGTTGACATTTATTACCCTCTATATTCAGATGAATATCAAGATTATTCTGTAATTAATGCAGATTTATCAATACGCTATAATTTAAAAAATGGAAGCGATCGAATAATATCAAGTGGAATCATTATTGATAAAATCAAATTCGATTCATCAAACGATCTTAATAATGGTCATTTGAAATTCACAAAGAAGCTATTGGTGGACCAGAAAGTTCAAAATGACTATTACGCAATCGAGTTCATCGCAGATTATAAAAATGATGAACCATTTCCAGTCCATCTTGGTATTGAGATTATAGAAATTAGCATCCCAATGGAAGATCCTTTAATTTCATTTAAGGAGCATATTGATGAAGAACGAAATACTAAATTGTTATTCTCAGCTCCTTTTGGACATGGTAAAACAACTTTCCTAAATTATTTTTTTCAAAAGCACAAGTCTGAATATGAGGTAATTCATCTTTTCCCTGTAAATTATGCTGTTGCATCAAATGAAGACATTTTTCAGTACATTAAAGCTGAAGTTCTTTATCAATTAATGGCTAAGGATGTAGTATTTGAAAAGGAGAATTTTGCTAAAAAATATACCTTCCCTGAATATGTAAAGGAAAATATAGTTGATATTTTAATGCCATTTTTTCGATTGATTCCTAAAGTAGGAGGTGATATTCACGGAATAGTTAGAGACATTGATAAGGTGCGGAAAGATTACATAACTTTTCATAAAGAACTTCAGATTAATGAACAGGAACAGGCTAAAAATTATATACAAAAATTATATGAAAAGGAAGGATCTATTATTGAAGAAAATTTCTTCACTCAACTAATCCGTCAACTTAATGAGCAATTAAATAAGAGCGGGAAGAAAACAGTATTAATTATAGATGATACAGATAGAATGGATCCTGCACATATATTTAGGATTTTAAATGTATTTGCTGCACATTTTGATACAAGAGAAAATACTGACGAAGGTTACCCAAACAAACTTGGTTTTGATAAAGTTATAATAGTTACCGATATCAATAATTTGAAGTATATTTTTCAGCATTTATATGGAAGACATACACAATTTGAAGGATATATAAATAAATTTTACAGTAAGTCCATATATAATTATGACAACAAACTTGCTATTAAAAATTTTATAGACCAAGAATGGGGATCTGTTAGACCAACTATTGAACACCTTTACTTTATTCTTTCAGATCTACATAATTCAGGCGTAATCTCATTACGTGAGCTAATACTAATTAAAAAAGCTACTCCATCTGTTCTCCCATTGTTACCTGAACATATGTCTGACAGATATCATAATTTCTATCATGAACTATCTCTTTTATCTAAAGTAATGGGATTTGATAAATTAGTCGATAAACTGATTGATTGCCAAGAACCAATATCGTTAAGAGATCCATCTCCAAATTATGACTATTTCTCAAAAGAAGCTTTGGTTACACTTAGATTTAAACCTAATTTTGAAGAAAATCCTTACACGTATCAATTCAAGGACTACAAAGTAACATTTAGTCTTACTGAAAATACTTATAGAAAAGTTGAATTTGACTCAGCTTCTTTAAAAATTAATCCGGAAATACCCAGATTTAAATTCAGCGCTGTGGATTTTTACACCCTGCTAGTTGATGTAGCAAAATATTATAAAAGACGAATTGGACAATCTTTTTAAATGACAGAAAATACTATACCCGAGAATTGGCAAATTAAGACTCTCCTTGATGTTGGTGAAATTGTTTCCGGTGGAACACCTTCGACAAAAGTTGCTGAATATTGGAATGGAGTAATATCGTGGATTACTCCTGCAGATTTATCTGGCTATAACGAAAAAATAATTTTTAAAGGCAGAAAATCAATTTCTGAAAGCGGCTTAAAAAAATCTTCTTCCCGATTGATTCCAAAAGGCTCAGTTCTTTTCTCTTCAAGGGCACCGATTGGGTATGTAGTTATTGCAGGCAATGAAGTTTGTACAAACCAAGGATTTAAAAGCATTGTTCCCAATAAATCAATATCAAGCGACTATCTCTATTACTTTCTAAGAGCATCAAAACAAGATGCTGAAAAAGTTGCAAGCGGCACTACTTTTAAAGAAATTTCATTGAAGGCATTTGCGCAACTTAGAATACCCCTTCCACCCCTCCCCATCCAACTCGCCATCGTCTCCAAAATAGAAGAACTCCTGAGCGATTTGGAAAACGGCAGGCAACAACTGCTTACCGCGCAACAACAATTAAAAGTGTACCGGCAAAGTTTGTTGAAGGCGGCGTTTGAAGGTCGTCTGAACCATGATTCAGATGATTTATCTGATAAGCATGAAAAAGGAAATAATGAAAATCAAAATAATCACAAAAATCAAGATTCAGACAATTTGCCGAAGGGATGGAAGTGGGTGAAACTCGGCGATGTAGCAAGTAAAATTACGGATGGTGAACATATTACTCCAAGAAGAACTTCAACTGGCTATTATTTACTTTCAGCAAGAAACATTCAAAATGGTTACTTGGCATTAGATGATGTTGACTTCATTCCTGAAGATGAATATGATAGGATAATCAAAAGGTGTAATCCAGAGGCAGGTGACATTTTAATTTCTTGTTCAGGCTCTATTGGACGAGTTTGTCGCGTTCCTTTAAACTTAAAATTTACAATGGTTAGAAGTGTTGCACTTGTGAAATTTGATTGGAGAAAATATTCCTCAAAATTTTATGAATATATGTTTCAATCACCTTTACTTCAAAGGCAAATAGAGAAAAGTAAAAAGGCTACTGCGCAAGCAAATTTGTTTTTAGGTCCAATAAAAAACTTAGATATCATTATTTGCCCAATTCAAGAACAACAACAAATCGTCGATATCCTCGAAAGCAAACTTACTGTTTGCGATAAAATAGAAGAAACCATTACCAATAGCTTGCTACAAGCGGAATCGTTACGGCAAAGTATATTGAAGAAGGCGTTTGAAGGGAAATTAGTCTGAATTAGGATTTGTAGGATTCCTGGATTAAGGGATTTTAAAAACACAAAAGCATGAAATACGAAGAATTGACACATAAAATTATTGGTTGCGCAATGAAGGTACATTCCACTTTAGGCAATGGCTTTCAGGAAGTAATATACCAGCGAGCCCTGGCAATTGAAATGGACAAACAAGGTTTACGCTTCGAACGAGAAATGGAAATGGCCATATATTATGATGGTATTGATATCGGCACAAGAAGAGTTGATTTTTTTGTAGAAGATTTTGTAATGGTTGAATTGAAAGCGGTCATTCAACTGGAAGAAGTTCATTTAGCTCAGGCTATGAATTATTGCCAGGCGTACAATCTGCCTATTGGATTGCTTATTAATTTCGGTGCTAAAAGTATGGAATTCAAAAGGGTTTACAACGTCAATCACCCGGAAAACAAGGACTACATCAAACAAAATCCTAAAATTAAGTAATCCTAAAAATCCTAATTCCGACAATTAGAAAAGAAATAATCCACTAAAATGGCAAATCAAAAAGACATAAAATCAGTTTACAAAATTACAGAAGATCCAAACTATCAAAATCAGCGTTACGGTATTACACCAGCTTTGCAACGGCAGTTGGAATCGCTGGCCGAGGAAATTCACAACAAACGAAACACAAAAGTAATTGACATTATTACAAGACTAATTGATGAAAACCCCGGAGTGCCGATACTGAAAAACTATTTGTCGGCGGCGTACAATGTGCGTGGAAATCACGATAAGTCAGTCGAGATAAATGAATGGATGCTTGCCGAACACCCTGAATACCTGTTTGCAAAACTTAATAAAGCAAATTTTTACATTGAGAACTCTGAATTCGATAAAGTGCCTGAACTATTGGGTACTGCATTGGAAATAAGTCAATTGTACCCCGAAAGAAATGAATTTCATATCGGAGAAATTATAAATTTTTATAAGGTAATAATTCGGTATTATGCAGCTATTAACGACCTTAACCTTGCGGAGAAAAGGCTTGAAGAGATGAAGGACCTTGCCCCTGACTACCAGGATACTGAGGAAGCTGAAGAATATTTATTCAGGCTGAGGATGGAAAAGGCAGCCAATTTTTTCGTTAAGGAAAGAGAGCTGGCAATCAGTCCCAAAGCCCTTAAGCGTTTGCCTACACAAAACAACAAAAAGGCGCCACAATTTAACCATGCTGAAATACAAAACTTATACAGTTTCGGGCTGCAGATTCCTCACGAAATACTACATGAAATACTTGTTCTACCGCGCACTTCGCTGATTGAAGACCTTGAAAATTTGCTATTGGATGCCGCTAACCGATATAATTATTTTCAAGACCTGGGATGGGATGAAGAAAGCCACACTTTTGTGCTGCATTCCCTTTTCTTATTAATGGAATTAAAAGCCAGTGAAAGTTTACCACAAATTTTCTCTTTCCTGGAATACGATTACGATTTCCTGGACTTTTGGCTTGGCGATCACAAAACGGATTCCCTTTGGCAGTGTTTTTATAGTTTAGCATTTACGAATACTGATGCCCTTAAACAATTTCTGTTCAAGCCGGGGATTGATACTTATGTCAAAACCTCAGTATCCGAAGCCTTTTGCCAGATCATACTCCACAATCCGGATAGAAGAAGCGAAATTTTAAGTGTTTATTCCGAAGTGTTGACGCGTTTTTCCGAAGCATCCATTGAAGATAACCTTATTGATACTGATTTTCTGGGTTTAACCATAGGCGACATAATTGACTGCAAACTTTTTGAATTAAAGCCAATAATCAAAGATCTTTTTGATAAAGAATATGTAAGTCTGGGTATAAACGGCGATTATAAAGCTGTTGAAAAAGCATTCGGCGAACCAGTAAAAAGTTACCATACAAAAAAGGTGCTAACTATTTTTGAATTGTATGATAACGTTCTAAATACATGGGCAGGCTATAAAGAAGACCGTGAGCCAGATTCATACAAAACACTTCTTCCGGTGCAAGCTGTCTCCGAAAAAATCGGCAGAAATGATCCATGTCCGTGTGGCAGTGGGAAGAAGTACAAAAAATGTTGTATGAAATAAAGGAAGCATAATACACGTAAAACTTAAATATAAATCTTAGTTCAGCTAATGAGCAATAACACCTCCTCCATAGTCTCCAAAGTCTGGTCCTTCTGTAATCCCCTCCGCGATGTAGGTGTTGGGTATGGCGATTACCTGGAGCAACTTACTTACCTGCTGTTCCTGAAAATGGCCGATGAATACAGCAAGCCACCTTACAACCGCAAACTGTATATTCCTGTTGAATTCAACTGGGAAAGCCTTACCACCCGCAAAGGTGCCGAGCTAGAAATACATTATGTTACCCTGCTTCGGGAGCTAAGCACCGAAAAAGGGATATTGGGGCAGATATTTACCAAGAGCCAGAATAAAATCCAGGACCCGGCCATGCTGGCCAAGGTAATCGATATGATTAACAGCGAAAACTGGCTTGTAATGGGCGCCGATGTAAAAGGCGATATTTACGAAGGGTTGCTGGAGAAAAATGCCGAGGACGTAAAAAGCGGTGCTGGTCAATATTTTACACCTCGCCCGCTTATCCGTGCCATGGTGGAGTGTATACAGCCACAGCCAAAGAAAACTATTGCTGATCCGGCATGCGGTACAGGCGGTTTTTTCCTGGCTGCTTACGATTACCTGGTTACCAATAACAAACTGGATGTAGAGCAAAACAAGTTTCTGAAACACGAGACTTTTTTCGGCAACGAAATTGTTGCCGGAACCCGTCGTCTGGCGTTGATGAATTTGTTTTTGCATAATATTGGTGATATCGACAGTGATAATTTTATTTCGCCCGCCGATGCCCTGATCGCTGCTTCGCCCAAAACATACGATTACGTGCTGGCCAATCCGCCATTTGGTAAAAAGAGTTCGCAAACCTTTACCAACGAGGAAGGTGAACTCGAAAAAGACGATCTCACATACAACCGCCAGGATTTCTGGGCTACCACCAGCAACAAACAATTGAATTTTGTGCAGCACATTCGCACCATGCTCAAAACTTCGGGTCTGGCAGCGGTAGTAGTTCCCGATAATGTGCTGTTCGAAGGTGGAGCAGGCGAAACCGTTCGTAAAAAGCTGTTGCTTACCACCGACTTGCATACCATACTCCGCCTTCCAACCGGTATTTTTTATGCACAGGGCGTAAAAGCCAATGTTGTTTTCTTCGATAACAAACCCGCCAGCAAGGATGCCTGGACAAAAGAAGTGTGGGTTTACGATTACCGCACCAATATTCATCATACCTTAAAGAAAAACCCGTTAAAGTTTGATGACCTGAAAGACTTTATTACCTGTTACAACCCTTCAAACCGGCACAAGCGAAAAGAAATCTTTAATGCCGAAACAAACCCGGAAGGCCGCTGGCGAAAATTCAGCTATGAAGAGATCATTGCACGCGATAAAACCAGTCTTGATATCTCCTGGCTTAAAGATAAATCCCTTGCTGACCTTGATAATCTCCCCGATCCGGAAGATATAGCCTCCGATATTATCGAAAACCTGGAGGCCGGGCTGGAAAGTTTCAGGGAAATTATGGTGAAACTGAATATGAAGTAGTTGCGATTTTTTTTAATGCATAAAATTTCCTATACATTGAAGCAGATTAAATATCATAATTGTACTAAATAATAAATGAAAAAGTGTGAAAAGCAGTAAAATAGTCGTTTTTCGAGTGTTTTTCGGCAAAAAACAACGTTTTTGCTATATTAATAGGTGTATAACTATAATTATTTCTGTTGCTAAAAATGTGGTTTAGGAACTATTTTGGGGCTTAAATTGGTAAAATATTGCTTTTTTAAGGGCAAAATCTTGTCAGATTTTGGTTAAAGATGAGGTGATATTTACGGTAAGTTTACGGTTGGGTTACAGTAAGGATAGGATGAGTTTACGGTAAGGATACGTAGAGTTTACAGTAAGTTTACGGTAAGGTTTCGTGGGGGTTACGGATAATAATGATCTGTTTACGGTTGGCTTGGGTCGCTATTCACATCGGTAATGAACTTTAACAGCAAATAACTGTTTGTTTCCCAATTAGTTTTATTCTGATTGTGATTAGTATCAAAAATTGACTCAACCGGCAGAATGCGATACTTGTAAGTATAATATTTACTTGCTCAAATGCATCAATAACATACCTTGCTTTATCTTGTAAATTATTATCGCCTCCCAATAATACGGTATTATCAATTTTGATTCATACCAAACAACAAAACTGAAATTATGAAGAAGTCAATTGTTGTTTTGTTACATATCAGTTTTTGGGTTTGCTACCTCTGTTTAATAGCAATCATGTTATTAGTTTTCTATAGAAGCAGCAACCATGCCATTGATCAGACAGCACGAATTGAGAACGCTTTTGAAGCACTTTTCCTGTTTGCATTTTTTCCTTCGTTCATTACATTTTATGGTTGTTATTTTCTGGTATTCCCCAAATACCTGCAACAAAAAAAGTTTTTACTTTCTATTATTACCGGTATCCTGATTTCAATTGGTGCTTCTATAATAGCATATATCCTTATACGTTATTTTATTGAATCGGGCCGTATGATTGACATGGATAAGGGCGGTAAAAACGGCAGATCTACTGCTCATATAGTAATAGGAGCTATGAGCCTTATTTCTTTAATATCCGGCATATTGGCACTGGTGCTTAAAGGTTTTATAACGTGGGTGGATGAAATAAAACTGAAAGAGGAATTGCAACAAAAAAATCATGAAACAGAAATGGCATTGGTGAAAGCCCAGCTTGATCCTCATTTTTTATTCAATACACTGAATAACATCGATGTTTTACTTTTAGAAGATGCTGTAGTCGCATCCAATTATTTAAATAAGCTATCTGACATTTTGCGTTTTATGTTATACGAAACTAAAACAGATACTATTTTGCTTGAAAAAGAGATTGAATACATATACAAATACATAGAATTACAAAAAATAAGAACCTCAAATCCAACGTATGTTAATCTCCAGATTACAGGCACTCCCGGCAATAAAACAATAGCTCCGATGGTTTTTATTCAATTTATTGAAAATGCTTTTAAACATACAACCAACAAGAAAATAGACCATGCCATTAATGTCGAGATATTTATTGAAAAGAAGACCATCCGGTTCGTTTGCAAAAACAAGTTCGATTCAAACCGGAAATTAAAACAGGAAAGCAGTGGCATAGGAAATGAGCTTATTCAGAGGCGGTTGAATCTGATTTATCCTGAGAAACATACATTAGAGTTAAGCAAGCATTGCAACCTTTATACTGTAAATCTGACAATTC
This sequence comes from Bacteroidales bacterium, assembly GCA_038204995.1. Taxonomy (GTDB): domain Bacteria; phylum Bacteroidota; class Bacteroidia; order Bacteroidales; family UBA4417; genus UBA4417. The sequence goes on from JBBRCH010000086.1 coordinate 16,520, forward strand.
AAAATGGATAGATATTCCTGTATCATAATCGAAGACGAACCCCTTGCTCTCAAGAGAACAGCGGATTTTGTCAGTAAAATACCCTTTCTGAATCTGATGGGTACGTTCGACAATTCTATAAATGGCCTCTTCTACCTAAAAGCGAATAAAGTCGATTTGCTTTTTCTGGATATTAACATGGATGAATTATCGGGTATTGAATTACTCGAAAGTTCAAAAATTGATAGTCAGGTTATTATTACAACAGCTTATCAGAAATATGCGTTAAAAGGGTATGAACTCAATGTAACCGATTACCTGCTGAAACCTTTTACATTTGACCGGTTTTTAAAAGCGGTAAGCAAGGCTCAGGAAAACCTTATCAAATCCATTTCGACTGTTCAAGCAGAATCTATATTTGTGAAGACTGAAAATCGATTAGAGAAAATAAATATAAGTGATATTTTATATATTGAAGGAATGAGGGATTACCGAAGGATTCATACGGTAAACAAAAGGATTATGACCCTGCAAAACTTTAGTGAACTGGAACAGATTCTACCTTCCAACCTGGTTTGCAGAGTTCATAAATCATATATGGTTGGCATCAACAAAATAGAGTCAATCGAACGGAGAAGAATTAAAATTACGGATCAGATAATCCCTATTTCAGAAACCTATATCGAGCTTTTTTCGCAGGTAATAAACAAAAGAGCCTTTTTCCCCGGCAATAAATAACAGTTTCTAAATTTTCGGTAAATGATTTGCAGACATATTACAGCAGTTTGCAGACATCTTCATTTGCTGTGCATAATCAAATTGTGGACCCGCTCTTATTGATAGACTTTTGCATAAACAATTAATCAATTTATACAAAAGGACAAATTATGAAAAAGCGTATTTACACAATCTTACTATTTGCCATGATCTCCGGAATGGCTTTTAGTCAACAGTTAACACAAACGTTGAGAGGTACCATAATTGACGTCGACAGCAAATTACCTTTAATTGGGGCGACAGTCAAAATAGCTGGTAGCGATCCGTTAATTGGAACAACAACCGATATAAACGGTGAGTTTAAATTGGAAAAAATAGGTGTGGGTCGAATTACACTTCAACTATCTTACGTAGGGTATGAAAATAAAACTATTTCAGATATTGAGGTAAACTCAGGTAAAGAGAATGTTTTAAATCTCACTTTGCAGGAATCTGTTGTAGAGCTTAATCAAGTTGTGATTAAAGCAAATAAGAACAAAGGCGAGGCATTGAATCAAATGGCTCTCATCAGTTCACGCTCAATATCAGCTTCCGAAACAAAACGTTATGCCGGAGGTTTGAGCGATCCTTCCAAAATATTAACAAATTTTTCCGGGGTCACAACTTCCCAAAATGGACAAAACGATATAATCGTAAGAGGTAATTCGCCAAAATACATTCAATGGCGACTGGATGGAGTAGAAATTCCAAACCCTACTCATTTTGCAGATCAAAATACAATAACCGGCGGGATCAGCGCTTTAAATAACAGCTTGTTAAGTACATCCGACTTCTCAACCGCTGCGTTTGCACCAGAGTATGGCGATGTATTATCAGGAGTATATGATGTAAAATTCAGGAATGGGAATAACCAAAAGTATGAGACATCTTTAGGCATTGGAATTCAGGGTACAGAAGCAACATTGGAAGGACCACTTAAAAAAGGGTATGGTGGATCGTTCCTGATAAATTACAGGTACTCTACTATTTCCTTGCTAAGCAAGCTTGGCCTGATAAAAATTGATGGAGATCTCGCCTACCAGGATGGGGCATTTAAAATTGTGCTGCCTACTAAGAAAGCAGGTGTATTTTCTTTCTTTGGATTGCTTGGGGCAAGTGGCGGCAAGGTTAAAGATGTAAAAGCTGACAAGATAACCACTCCGAGTAACGGAACCCTTACCGCTGATTATACAGAGGATTATAACAAAGATAATAACCTCGCAAATTACGGCATGAATCATACTATAAGTCTGAATGAAAAGAGTTTTATTAAAACCACTCTTTCCTATTCAAGCAGTGGTATTAAGGAAGATGTTTTTAAAATTAAAACGACACAAATGTACGATGATCAGGGCGAATTTTTAAACGACTCAGTAGGTAACAGAGTTCTTGATTATCAAAGTCGTATCAAAAATTCGGCCTACCGGGGAGCTGTAACCTATAACAACAAACTTAATGCAAAAAATACAATTCAGATAGGAACCAAATATGCACTCCTGGGGTATGATTACAGGCAGAGTAATGTTAAGGATAGTACCGGCACTATGTTTACATTGTCAGACTTCAACGAAAACATAAGTACCCTGAGTAATTTTATTAGCCTGAAACATCGTTTTAATGAAAATATTACGATGGTTGCCGGAGTTCATAATATGAATGTTTTGTATAACCATAAGAGCACGATTGAACCAAGAATTGCCTTAAACTGGCAGCTTAACAGTACAAGTTCGTTGAGCGCAGGCTACGGCAAACACAGCACCATGGAAAGTGTACACAACTATTTTGCCAGGGTAACGCAACCCGATGGAAGTGTGACAGAACCTAATAAAGACCTGGACTTACTGAAAGCAGATCATTATGTATTGGGGTACGAAAAACGATTCGGTGACAATATTAGAGTAAAGCTGGAAGCCTATTACCAAAACCTGTACAATTTACCGGTTGAAAACAACAACAAAAGTTATTATGCAACCATAAACGAAGGCACCGATTACAGATACGTTGGCTTGGTTAACAAAGGAACCGGCAAA
>JBBRCH010000087.1:0-19060 GCA_038204995.1 Bacteroidales bacterium
ATATCTTGCAAATCCTAACCGAAGTACGCAAAGTTAAAATCAATGATACCTGGCACAATTCAGAAGTGACCAGCAAAACTTCTGACCTAATTGCAAAGCTTGGAGTGCATATTACGTAAAAAAGAAAAGTTACGGTTTAAACCATTCTGATCAGTATAGGATAATTTGATCAGTGAAGGATAGAAAGTAAAGCAATAATACCTAAGCCTGCAACATAGCCAAGATAAACCTCGGCCTGATTGTGGGCTTTTTGATTTATGCGTGCATACCCTGCAAATCCTGCGACTATCACAGAAATAATTATTAACAACAAAAGCGGTGTGCCAAATCGTAGTGAAATGCTTGCGAGTGTTGCTGCCAGTGCACTCCATCCAAGAGTATGAAGACTTATTTTATATACCAGGTTTATTATTAACCCTGCCAGCAAGGCAAACGTAGCTGAATAGAGAACATACAGGATTAATGGAGGAATATTGGCGGGTTTCATAAAGAACAGAAGCACCATATATGAGGTTGCTGTAATAAGAAGCGGGATTGTGCGTTCGTTACGATTTTTCATTTCAATTGAATCTATCGCACGGAATTTCTTTAAAAGAAGTACCGCAACTACAGGAATAACTAAAGTAAATACAATTACAAGTGAAACAAACGAAAATTTCAGCCTGTCAGGCAGAACAATATTGTAAAGATCAGGCCTCATCATTATCGCCAGCGTAGCCAGTAGGGGTATTAGCAATGGGTGAAGAATATAGGAAAGGAGTTGTGAAAATCTGTTATCCATGTTTACATTGGCGTATAGGATGAATATTCTGAACTGGAAACATACATATTGTTCATGCAGGGGAACGAGCTAGCTTAATTGCTGAAAAAACAAGGTTGAATCCGCATTTTGAGCAAACCGGATTTTGCCGGGGTCTTACATTACTTTTCGTAATCGTGCGACAGAAATGTTTAAAAGTTCCCTGTATTTAGCCACGGTGCGACGGGCAATCGGATAGCCTTTCTGTTTCAGGATTGCTGTGAGTTCCTCGTCAGTTAGCGGTTTGCTTTTATCTTCAGCATCAATACAATCCGAAAGGATCTTTTTTATTTCACGTGTTGATACTTCTTCACCCTGGTCATTCTGGATGGATTCGGAAAAGAAGCTTTTCAGAAGAAAAGTTCCGAAGGGTGTCTGAACATATTTGCTGTTGGCAACACGCGATATGGTTGAAATATCAAGGTTTACACGTTCAGCTATATCTTTCAGGATCATAGGACGCAGCATAGTCTCATCGCCTTCGAGAAAATACTTATGCTGGTAATCCATTATTGCCTTCATGGTTAAATAGAGAGTATCCTGTCTTTGTTTGATAGCTTCAATAAACCAACGTGCGGAATCTATTTTTTGTTTGATAAATATAACAGCATCGCGCTGGGAGTCATTTTTCTCTTTCCTGTTCTTGTTCTCGCCGTATGTTTCCAACATATCAGTATAGGTTCTGCTTAACCTGAGTTCGGGCATATTCCTTTGGTTCAGGGTAAGTTCCAGTATACCATCTTTGTTTTCGACGATAAAATCAGGAATAACATATTGATTACCGGTGTTTGTTCCGCCAAATGTACTCCCTGGCTTGGGATTAAGTTTTAATATTTCGTTAATGGCATCCCTGAGTTCTTCTTCTTCCGAATGGGTCCGCTTCAGGATCTTGTCATAATGTTTTTTTGTGAAATCTTCAAAGCAACGTTCGAGTATAGTAAGTGCAAGTTTAACCGGGGGTGAATTATCGTATCTTTTCAATTGTAAAACCAGACATTCCTGCAGGCTGCGTGCGGCAACTCCGGCCGGTTCAAAACTCTGAACTACTTTGAGCATCTGTTCTATTTCTTCTAGTGTTGTTGTCACTCCCTGTGTAAATGCAAGGTCGTCGACCATTGCATTGAGGTCACGTTGAAGGTAGCCTGCTTCATCAATGTTGCCAATAATTGTGGCTCCGATGATCTTATTCTGGGTCGGATAGTCTTTAAGATTGAGTTGCGATAGCAGTGATTCATGAAATCCTGTATCAGCAGCAAGTGGCATTTCTTTATGTTCATCGCTTGCTGAAGTGTTTCCGGCATTCATGCGATAGGAAGGAACATCGTCATCACTCAGGTAATCATTAATATCTACATCATTCTGTGATTCTTCCTTATTATCTTTTTCCCTTTCACTGATTTCGTCTGGTTCACTCTCATTGTCCTTGTTATATTCATCGTCAATTTCAAGAACCGGGTTTTCTTCAATTTCTTGTTTAATTCGCTGTTCGAGAGCCATCGAAGGAATTTGCAAAAGCTTCATCAGCAATATCTGCTGTGGGGAAAGTTTTTGCAATAATTTCTGTTGAAGGCGTTGATTGAGCATGCTAACGAAAATATTTTTTTAGTTGTTAATTATTCCAAAGGTAATTCTATTTATTTAATAGCGCAACCTTTGAAAAGTCATAATACTTACCCGGGAAAAGTGACTGTATAAATTTCTGATTTATTGATGCTACCGGCTCTTACTTTCGATCATCAAGACCCGATATCTCAAGCCTGTTCTGAAACCCATCCGGGCCGGGGTAATTCAAAAAGGGGATAAGATCCGGGTTGAAATTTGAACAGGTTCTAAAATTCAGCGGATTGAGGAGTGCGGGGGAATGGAATCACATCGCGGATGTTAGCCATACCGGTTACAAAAAGTATAAGCCGTTCAAATCCTAAACCGAAGCCGGCATGCGGTGCAGTGCCGAATTTGCGTGTTTCGAGATACCACCACATATCTTTTTCCGGGATTTGAAGTTCATGAATGCGTGTCATCAGTTTATCGTAATTTTCTTCACGTTGCGATCCCCCGATGATCTCTCCGATTCGGGGGAAAAGAACATCCATAGCTCTTACAGTTGTACCATCATCATTCTGCTTCATATAAAATGCCTTGATCTCTTTGGGATAATCAGTCAGGATAACGGGTTTATTAAAAACTTTTTCAACAAGGTAACGTTCGTGTTCTGATTGCAGATCAACACCCCATGTTACCGGGAACTCGAATTTTTGTCCAGATGCCGTCAGAATATCAATAGCGCGTGTATAGGTAAGCCGTTCAAATTCATTGTTAGTCACAAATTTTAATCTTTCGAGCAATTCATTATCGTACATTTTCTGCAGAAATTCAAGATCATCATAGCAATGTTCGAGGGCATAGCGGATTAGGTATTTCAGGAAATCTTCCGCCAGGTCCATATTATCAGTGATATCATAAAAAGCCATTTCGGGTTCTATCATCCAAAACTCGGCCAGGTGACGCGGCGTATTACTGTTTTCGGCCCTGAAAGTAGGCCCGAAGGTATATATTTCGGATAAAGCCAATGCTGCAAGTTCGCCATTGAGCTGTCCCGAAACAGTAAGGTTTGTGCTCTTGCCGAAAAAGTCCTGCGAATAATCTATTTCACCCTTCTCAGTTTTTGGTAAATTATTTATATCCAAAGTCGTAACTCTAAACATTGCACCGGCACCTTCAGCATCGGAGCCCGTGATTATAGGGGTATGGATGTAATAGAAGCCTTTATCGTTAAAATATTTGTGAATGGCATATGCCATATTGTGCCTGATGCGCAAAACGGCTCCAAACGTATTGGTACGTGGCCTTAGGTGAGCAATTTCGCGAAGAAACTCAAGGGTGTGTCCTTTTTTTTGCAGGGGATAAACTTCAGGATCGGCACTGCCGTATACCTCAATCAATTTTGCATGTAATTCCACCAATTGACCTGCGCCAGGCGATTCAACCAAAGAACCGGTTACAGAAATACAAGCTCCCGTGTTAACCTGCCTTAATACCTCTTCGTCAAAATTTGCCAGGTCAACAACTACCTGGATGCTGTGAATGGTTGAGCCATCGTTAAGTGCGATAAAAGCAACATTTTTATTTCCTCTCTTAGTCCGTACCCATCCTTTTATAGTGACAATGTTTCCAATGCCAGTTTTTTCGGGTGTTTTCAGCAGTTCAATAATTTTTATTCTTTTCGATTCCGACATAAATGCTTTGTAATTAGGTATTTGTGCTAGGATTAATGGGTTGAAGTGCAAAGATAAGGAAATATTCATGAAACTACCTGTGATTTTTACTTCAGCAGTAAGCTTCAAAATGGATAAAATGATTGCTTATTTTATGAAAAAGAGCGGATATGTTCCCCTTACAGTTGCTAATGAGAAACTCTGGTTTTCTTGATAATATACGAAGAATTACTATGAACCAATACTATGGAAAAACTGTTATGTTATACGATATGAAATTCACATTGGTATTACATGTTTTAATTACTTTTGCTCTTTACGAATTATGGAAAAGCCATTTGATTTTATTCCACTTGCCGACTGGTTGCCAACCACTTGTTCCCCTTTGGTAATAAGTGGCCCCTGCAGTGCTGAAAGCTTTGAACAGGTGATAGGCACAGCCCGTAAACTGGCTGCCATTCCCCAGGTAAAAATTTTCAGGGCAGGATTATGGAAGCCGCGAACCAGGCCATCGGCATTCGAAGGTGTTGGTGATGCAGGGCTACAATGGCTTACCGAAGTTAAACATGAGACCGGGCTTCTTACGGCAGTTGAAGTTGCACGGCCCGAACATGTTGAGGCATGTTTGAAACACAAAGTTGATATCGTATGGTTGGGTGCCCGCACGGTAGTAAATCCTTTTTCGGTCCAGGAGTTATCCGAAGTTCTGAAGGGAGTAGATATACCTGTGATGGTTAAAAACCCGCTCAATCCCGATATCTCGCTTTGGTTAGGTGCTCTCGAAAGGCTTAACAAATCGGGAATCCGCAAGTTGGTGGCCATACACCGGGGCTTTTATTATTATCATCATGCTTTGTACCGGAACCAGCCTATGTGGGAAATCCCGATTGAATTGCAACGCCAGGTGCCGGGATTGCCAATCATATGCGACCCTAGTCATATCAGCGGTCGTCGGGACTTGCTGCTGCCGGTAAGCCAGAAAGCACTTGACCTCGAAATGGCCGGCCTGATGATTGAATCGCATATGGATCCGGATCATGCATTCACAGATGCCAACCAGCAGATTACTCCTGAAGAACTCAGCACTTTAATTAATGCACTGGTAGTCCGACAGACGAAAGGGAATCCCGAATTTGAAACAAAACTCGAAATTCTACGCCGTGAAATTGATAAGATGGATGCCGAATTACTCGACATACTGAGCAATCGCATGAAAATTGTGGATGAAATAGGGCAGTACAAGAAAGAGAATAATATTACCATTTTGCAGATACAACGATGGAGTGATATCTTTTTCGACAGGTTGAACCTGGGTTCTCGAATCGGCCTCAGCCGTGAGTTCCTGCTGCAGTTCCTGGAAATAGTGCATGAAGAATCGATCCGAAGGCAGGAAGAAATTATGGGATCTCAAGAATCGGGAAAAGTGGAATAAAAATATGATTTGCTAGCAGAAATGTTTATAATTGTCTTAATAACAGTAGTTTAGTGTCCTTATAAAAATGTTTTTTGATAAAAGCACCAACCACATGGACCTTCCAGGGAAACTAATATTGCAATGAAATAGATAATATGAACTGGCAACTATTATGGATTTTTCATTCCCTGACCTACATCCATTTTTTCCTCTTGAACAAGAAAATAAATCCCCCGGAAATAAACAGCATACTTCCCATAAGCACCCAGAAAGTATCTGCACTATGCATAAAAGGTAATCTGACATTCATCCCATAGAGACTTGCAATAAAGGTGAGAGGCAGCAATATTGAGGATATAAGAGTAAGTGCTTTCATGATTTCATTAGTCCGGTTGCTCTGCATGGAGTCGAAAGTTTTCGACAAGCCCTCGATCAATTCTTCATAGTCTTCGATCATATCCCACATCTTTTGATAATAATCGAGAATATTACCCCAGTATTCTTCCATGTTTTCGGCATAGCCTTCAATCTGACCGGATTCGAACTTTTGGAAAAGCCTGAGTTGAGGCTTAAAAATAGTGTTGAGCAATATCATGTTCCGCCGTGTGAGCGAAATGCGTTCGATGGTTTTCTCAGCTTTTTTGCCGAACAGCTCACGGTTGATCAATTCAAGTTCAATACCCAGTTTGCTGATCAGCGACAGGGTTTCCTGCATCAGTTTCTCAAGCACTTTATACAGCAGTGCATCAGAGGTGCCGGCCTGTAATATTTCATAAGGGTCATTCATTTCCTTGGCGCTGTTGAACAGGCTGCTCACTACCCAATGCGGTTTACCGATTGTAATAATATACCCTTCGCCCCAGAAGATTTTAACTTCTTTGGTTTTCAGGAAACGGTTCCAACGGTCGTAGTGAGGGAAATGCAGGATAAGAAAATAGTAATCATCGTAAACGTCGATCTTAGGTCGTTGATTCACACTCCGGCAGTCTTCAATATCGAGTGGGTGGAAATGAAAATTATCTTTCAGAAATCCAAGATCATCGTCAGATGGATCTTCAATATAATGCCACTTTATCGTGCCTATCTTAATAGTCTGAATCATAGGTTGCCCTTTTTATGATCGTAAATACTGATGAATTTTACATTCCTGCGTTTTGTTTTGAAATGGAGTGCAAAGGTAATTCAATTATCCTTGTAAAAGAATTTTTTGCTTCGCAACCCGTTAAAACGCATTAAACGAAAGACCCCATGCAGAAACTATTCCGCAGGGGTCTTTGAATGTATTCAGGGGCTATTTATCCAATCATTTTTGTCGGGTCAACCCATTCGCTGAATTGTTCATCAGTAACCAATCCAAGCGCCAAGGCTGCTTCGCGGAGGGTAGTTCCTTCGTGATGTGCTTTTTTGGCAATTTTTGCTGCATTTTCGTATCCGATATGGGTATTGAGAGCCGTAACCAGCATCAGGGAATTTTCCAGATTTTTACCGATAAAAGCCAGGTTAGCATCAATGCCGACGGCACAGTTGTCGTTAAACGAAACACAGCCGTCACCTATCAGCCTGGCGGCCATAAGGAAGTTATAAATAATTACCGGTTTAAAAACATTAAGCTGGAAATGGCCATGTGTATTGGCAACTGTGATGGCTGCATCGCAACCGATAACCTGGGCACAAATCATGGTAAGAGATTCGTTCTGCGTTGGGTTCACCTTTCCCGGCATAATGGACGAACCAGGTTCATTTTCGGGAAGATGCAACTCACCGATACCGCAACGCGGACCTGAAGCCAGCAGACGGATGTTACTCGAGATATGCATAAGGCTTGTAGCCAGTACTTTAAGTGCACCTGATGCCTCAACAATATTGTCGTGGCTCGAAAGGGCTTCAAATTTATTTTCGGCAGTAACAAAAGGTAACCCGGTAAGGGAAGCAATATACTCAGCTACTTTAACTGAATATCCTTTAGGCGTATTGATACCAGTTCCGACGGCAGTGCCGCCTAAAGCCAGTTCAGCCAGGTGCGGGAGAGTGTTTTTCACAGCTCTTATTCCATGATCTAACTGCGATACATATCCTGAAAATTCCTGTCCCAGGGTAAGCGGCGTTGCATCCATTAAATGGGTACGGCCTATTTTTACAATTCCTGCAAACTCTTCAGACTTGACAGCAAGAGTATCCCTGAGTTTATGAACACCGGGCAATGTTAACTCAAGCAACATCCTGTATGCGGCTATTGACATGGCTGTAGGAAAAGTATCGTTGCTGCTTTGTGATTTGTTTACGTCATCATTCGGGTGCAACGGACTTTTGCCCTCACCAAGCACTCCCCCGTTAAGTACATGCGCGCGGTTGCTTATCACTTCGTTTACATTCATATTGCTTTGGGTGCCCGAACCGGTTTGCCAGACAACAAGTGGAAACTGGTCGTCGAGTTTACCTGCGGAGATTTCGTCGCATACTTTCCCTATCAGGTCGCATTTCTCGGCAGTGAGAACCCCCAGATCCCGATTGGTAAGAGCTGCAGCTTTTTTCAAAATGGCAAATGCTTTAATAATCTCCAGTGGCATATGCCCGTCGCCGATACGGAAGTTGTCCTTCGAACGCTGTGTTTGCGCGCCCCAGTATTTATCGGCGGGAACTTCGACCGGTCCCATGGTGTCTTTTTCGATGCGGTAATTCATGATAAGTTGAATTTAGATGATTGGGTTATTGGGTTGGATTAGTTGTCATTCGATTGTTGTTTAACACGAGTGGAAAGTGAATGAAATGTATTAGTAGTCATTCAATAGTTGTTTGACAAGAACATTGAGAAAATTTGTAGTTTATGTGACCATTTATAGGTTGTTTCGTGAATACGTGTTAATGGTGTTATTTCATTATTTTTCGTTGCTTCCTGGCGGGTTTCCCGATAGTAGTGATATAATTATTTAGTTTGATACTCAGATCATGGATATCCGCTATAAGTCCCTTATAATCTTTATCATTGATCAGTTTTCTGTTATGTACTTTTATCGTCCAGGTTCTGGTTTCATAAAATGAGCCTCGTGAATAGTATAGAAAGTTTTTTGAATCCTTGAAATGAAACCTTCCGAATCCTTCACTTATATTTGAACCAATTTAATCAGCTGCTTCGGTAAATAGCTTACCAAAAGAATATTTTTCGAATGAGTCCCATTTCATTACAATTTTCCAGACCTTTTCAGCCAGTTACATGGCAAGTTGATATCCATCAAATCATCAATATCCATGTTTTTAATTTTTTTTTGAAAGAGCAAATACAACTAACATTTGAAAACCCCCTGAAATCCCACTTCACCATCTCCCAAACACAAAAATCTCATTCTTCAATAACTGAATGACCACCGAATGACCATTGTATGACTATGCATGACTAGTTATGACCACTTTTATCCCCCCGTCAGTCTGTCAATCTCCTCCACCGGTTGCCCGAGCACAGCTTTATGGTTATTTACGACAATGGGTCGTTGGATCAGCTTAGGATTTTCGAGAAGTATGGTTATCCACTCTTCATCTGTAAAATTTTTACCTTTTAATTTTTCCTTGTATTCATCCTCCTGGATTCGCACAATTTCTACAGGTCGCATATTAAGCTTTATAAGCAGATCTTTCAGAAGTTCCCGGGAAAGAGGTGTTTTAAGGTATTCAACAACGGTATAAGCAAGACCTTTATCCTGCAGATACTGCAAGCCTGCCCTCGATTTACGGCATTTTGGGTTGTGGTAGATTGTTATCATACGTTTTTATACTGAAATGATTGATTTCTTTTCAAAGATAAGAAAACTTTAAATCATCCGACATGACAGATGCATTGATAAAATCAACGAAGAAGTGTCAACAAAACGAAATAGACTTCTGACCTGATTATAATACAAGTGTGCACAAATAAGTACAAATTGCGTTAGAATTATCAATACTTTTTATCTGTTTTTATATCCCGGAATGCTCAGGTCAGCATATTATGCCTGATGCGAATTGAACCGTGATATTACGAGTCACTTCTGCCAAACTCCATCAGGTATGATTTAATAAAATCATTCAGGTCGCCATCGAGCACTTCGAATGCATTTGAAGTTTCGTAACCGGTGCGGATATCCTTAACCATTTTGTAAGGATGAAGAACATAGTTCCGGATTTGCGATCCCCATTCAATTTTTTTCTTGTTACCTTCAATTTCTGCCTGGGCTTCTTTTTTCTTACGAAGTTCGATTTCATACAACTGCGACTTAAGCATCTGTATTGCTTTATCGCGGTTTTGCTGTTGCGAGCGGGTTACCTGGCATTCAACCACAATACCTGAAGGTGCATGATACAAACGAACAGCAGTCTCAACCTTGTTCACATTTTGTCCTCCCGGACCGCTACTGCGGAATGTATCCCAGCTGATATCAGCCGCACTTATCTGAATATCAATATTATCATCAACAACAGGGTATACATAAACTGATGCAAATGAAGTATGTCGCCGGTTGGCTGAATCAAAAGGGGAGAGGCGAACGAGGCGATGTACACCATTCTCCCCTTTAAGGTATCCGAAGGCATGGTCACCTTCAATTTCGATTGAAACTGATTTGATTCCGGCTCCGTCGCCTTCGTTCAAATCGAGTTCGCGCACTTTGCAATTATTACGCTCAGCCCAACGGATATACATTCGCATGAGCATCTGAGCCCAGTCCTGGCTTTCGGTACCACCAGCGCCGGAATTAATCTGCAGAATCGCACTCAGACTGTCTTCTTCGTTGCTGAGCATATTGCGGAATTCGAGATCATCGAATAGTTTTGACGTCTGCTGAAGGCTTTCTTCCAATTCCTGTTCCGTGGCTTCACCAGCCTGGAAAAATTCATATAAAACCTGTATGTCCGCTAAGGAAACCTCAGCATTGGTATAGGCATTGGTCCAGCTTTTCTTTTCCTGAATGGATTTTAAGACTACTTCGGCTTTTTTAGGATCGTCCCAAAAGCCCGGAGCCTGTGTTAGTTTTTCTTCTTCGTCGATAAGTTCAAACTTGGTTTCGACGTCAAAGGAACCTCCTCAGCGCTTCGAGTCGCTTTGATAGTTCTTTAAGTGAATCAATGTTTATCATAAGTTTTGTTTGTATTTAAAAATCATAAATTTCGTTGTTTCTTAATTGAGCAGCTATGTGCGCAGGTTCAAAACCCCTTGAAATAGCAAACCGTGCTGCTTTCTGGCGGTTCAGGAGTGAATCTCCACCCAGTTGTTTTAATTTTTTCTGCAATAATTTTCGAAGGGAAAAAGCATACTCTTCGTTTTCGATAACTGACAGGGCTTGTTGTATCTGTAAAGGAGAAAGAGAACGTACCCTGAGTCCGCCAGCTATTTTTAATTTACCCCAACCGTTCATTCTGAATTTCCCACCGGCATAATTTATTGCAAATCGTTTTTCATTTAAAAAGTCTTCTTCGATCAATTTGCTGATTATAGGGATGATGAAATTTTTATCAATATTCCAGAATTTCAGTTTCAGTTTAATTTCACTTAGGCAACGATCCTGTATAACACAATAATCCGCCGCTTTACGGTATGCCTGGCCAAAATCAAGGTATGCGCCTTTACTTTGATCGGTCATGGCTTTCAATAAAATTCAACCAGTTCAACGTCAAATAAGAGTACCGAGTTGGATGGAATTCCTGTTTTGGCGGTTGATCCATACCCTAAGGCTGATGGAATAAGAAGTGTAATTTTGCCATGTATACCAATAAGTTGCAGCCCCTCTTTCCAACCAGCTATTACCGAATTGAGAGCAAAAGTTGTAGGCTGACCATTGGAATATGACTGATCGAAAACAGTTCCATTAGTAAGAAAGCCTTTGTAATTGACCGAAACGTACGAATTCAGATTCGGGTGATTAACTCCGCCTGCTTGTCCGACTATGTAGTACAAACCAGAAGCAGTTGATTGTGCCGTAAGGCTATGTGAAGCAAGGTAATTTTCGATTATCGCTTTGTCGATGGGACCATAGTCGGTCGTGTCTTTTTTGCATGAAGCAAAAATAACAAGGAGAATTAAAAATGGAAAAAGTTTACGAAGCATGTTTTATATAGTATTTTTTCCCTGCAAAGTTACATATTTGAAGCATACAGAATTTTATCCTTTAAATTTTGATACATATCATCATCTTCAAGGTTTGAAAATTATATCATGTTTCATATCGAAAAAAATAAATGTTTGGTTTTCCAAAACCTTCTTGTACTATTGCTTGTTATCGTAAAGTTAAGAAGTGTACACCGTAGAATTAAATAATTTATAGAACTAATAAAATACATATTATGCAGGTAGAAGTAAAATCAATTGAAAATAAAGAGAAGGTTAAGAATAGTGCTTGTGGTTGTGGATCAGGTGGTTGTGGAAGTCATGCAGACAGTCATGATACTTCGGAAATCAATCCTGAGCTGCCCTCGCGTTTTCAGCTTTTGCAGGAAGGTAACCGTGTAGTTGAATTTGGATCAGGAACCGGAAACGACTGTATTTCAGTTGCCAGTATAGTAGGCCCGACCGGAAAAGTTATAGGCATCGACAACTCGGAACAAAACATCAATACTGCCCGTGGAATTCTCGATTCACAGAAAGTCAACAATGTCGAATTCAGGTTAGGGAATATTGAAGCAGCACCCATAGCAGATGAATTTGCTGATGTAATATATGCTTCATGTGTGTTTAATCTGCAAACCAACAAACAAAAGGTTGCTGACGAAATGTACAGAGTATGCAATCACAGCGGGTATGTGTGTGTGTCGGATTTCGTAATTCTTAATGATATTCCTGACGAACTGAGAAAAGAAGCGTCAGTTGTTGCCGGCTGTATTGCAGGGGCAGAAAAAGTTGACGTATTCATGAATTATTTCCGTAAAACCGGTTTTGAGAGTGGAGGAGTGGTTGAAGTGAATAAAGTGAAACTTCCTGACGATCTTCTCGGGAAATATCTGACTCCTGAAATGATAAAGAATTACAATGATATCAATTCGGATGAGGGCATTTTCAGCGTTGTACTGGTTGTTGAGAAACCCGAAACCTGCAATGCTGAAACCTGTTGTCATAATGAAGATAAGCACAAAAACTGATTACTCTGTAAAACCCCAATGAAAAGGGTTAAACAGGAAAAGGAAGTAAACTCCCAATAAAAAAATCATCCCTGAGATTAGTTCTGACAGATTTAACTGCAGATAAACTCAGGGATGATTTTTTTAACTGGTAAAGGAGAGATTGAAATACTCCCGGATATTTTCAGTTTTATTTCTTCTCAAGCAATTTGAAGAACTGATCAAGCTGAGGCAAGATTACAATACGCGTTCTGC
Source organism: Bacteroidales bacterium (assembly GCA_038204995.1). Lineage (GTDB taxonomy): Bacteria > Bacteroidota > Bacteroidia > Bacteroidales > UBA4417 > UBA4417. Next base: position 12,761 of record JBBRCH010000087.1, read on the forward strand.
GGTTGGAAGCCTTGCCATCAGCAGTGCTGTTGGAAGTTAATGGCTGGTATTCGCTGCGGCCAGCTGCAATCATTGATGCAGGATCAAGGCCATATTCGTTTTGGAGTAAACGGACAATAGTTGTTGAGCGTTTTACACTCAAATCCCAGTTGTCAAGAAGATCGCCTTTTTTGAATGGAACATTATCGGTATGTCCTTCAACCATAAACTCCATATTGGGTTGGTTTTTCAATACCAGAGCTACTTTACCCAATACCTCTTTAGCTTTGTCGGTTACACTGTAACTTCCGCTTTTAAACAGGAGTTTGTCTGATATATCAATAAACACAACACCTTTATCCACTTTAATGTTGATATCTTTATCATCCAGATTTCCTATGGCACCTTTCAGGTTCATAACCAATGCCATATTAAGCGAATCTTTTTGAGCCAGCGACTTTTGTAAGCCCTGGATGTAAGAATCTTTCATTCCGATGTTTTCCATCGATTTTTTAATGCTTTCGGCCTGGGTGCTTGATATAACTGAAAGCGCCTCTAACTGGCTTAAAACCTGTGTATTATTTGATTTCAGATAAGACTGTTCCTTGTTCAATTCAGCAAGCTGTTTGTTAAGGTCCTCTATCTGTTTCAGGTAATTGGCTTTAGCCGTTTCGCATGCATTTAAATCATTTTGCTTTTTGGTATACTGAGTATTCAGCGTTTCGAAGCTGGCAAGCTGCGTTTTGTACTTTTTTTGACTTACACACGATGATCCGAGCAGAATAACAGCAAGTCCCATCACTAAATAAAGTTTTGTTTTCATATGTATTGATTTAAAAATTAATTATTTATTAGTATCAGACTCATAACCTGTTCTATTCAGTTCAGGCTGATGGCAGCTTATAACTTTCACAACTTACTTATGGTTAAAGTACTGCAAAGGTAGTAAATATCCCTTTACTATGAAAGGGATAACCTGATAAACTATTGTGGCCGTGTTTATGAATGCTCGGACATTTTTCAGGATTCCGTGTAAAACATTCAGCTGCCAAGCGTTATACTCTTTTAGTATGCATTTAGTTTGCAAAGAATGCGTATTGCCGGATCACCAGTTTCGTGCCATCCATTCTTTCATTTATCTGTATATTCAACAGGTAAATCACTGTCATGATTGAACTGACATTGATCTCAACAATTTTCTGATTCCTGAATTCAGACCACAACAGGCAATGGCCATACATTTTTGAATGCTTAGCTGGGTCCCGTCGGTTAACACGCTGTTCAGGGAAATGGTGATATTGGTGGTTGCCGGGTCAGGAAAAATAGTGTATGTTGGTGTTAAAGAGAAATTTTCTTAAAAAGGAACCAAACCATCTACATTAAGGGGTTTTTATTAAGTCAAAATTAACACATTTTATTGATTATTTTTTGCAAAAAAAAAATAAAAAAGCAACTAAACACATATATTATTTGATTAATCCTGATAGCTGGAAAAAGAGTTGATTTGCCTTCCGCAAGTCAGTTAATTTATAAACTGATTAGAAATTCGTATTAATGACGGTTTCAAAAAGAAGAATATTTTCGATTGCAGTCAAAGTATTATTCAGTATTATTAAGTAATTCTCAACTCCACTTTAAAGGCTTTTATCTCTCATATCCCGACTAACAAAATGATACAGTATTTCATCCTAAAAATTCAGGGAATCAGCTTTTAGTGAATGGTACTCAGATACAAATCCAGTCTCAGTATTCTGCGATGTTATCAACCTCGTTTATTGAGCTTAAAACTGATGCCCTAAAAAAGAGCTTATCGTGCAGATAATCAGATATATAGTTGTTAATAAAACGTTTAATAACTTATTTACAAGCTTCTAAACCCGGCTTTTTTTTGTAATAACTTGCACTAAGATTAGCAGATTAACTGAAAATACGGCTTGAACCGGATGAATTTCCTTGATAATCATAACGCTTTAAGGCACTTCAGGAAGATTTCGTCCGATACATGTAAGTCGGAAAATCTACACTATTTCAGTTTACCTGTCCTTTGGGATTATTGAGTAAAAGATGTATTAATGCCTGCATGAAATAGCTATGATAGGAAAAAATTCAAGTGAAAATAATATACCATTTATCATGGCAAACTTGCGACTCACGCAAGGCACTGATTTGGACTAAGTAAATACTACAAAAAAAGAAGCAAAGGATGAATTTCTCCTTATGACCGGTAAAAAATAAAAAATTTAAGATGAAACAATCTTTATATATCCGAATCTGTACTAAAGTATCCGTATTATTTTTAATACTGATGCCTTATTTTTTTTGTGCAACGTCGCTGGCTGGTTCATTAACGCACAAAGCAGAATTCAGTGAATATATCTCAGCTAATCCTGGCTTGAGTAGTTTTTCAGCCTCTTTTACAAATTATAAAAACAAATACACTAATCCTGATTCCTATCTGTTTTCCTCAACAGGATATGTTGAGTTTGATTCTGATTATACTCTTAACAATATTTCAAATTCTTATTTTTCTTCATTGAATGCGACTCCTGCGCCTCCTACGATTACTTGCCCTGGAGATATCGCAACAGTTGCTGCTCCTGGTATGTGCAACGCTTTAGTTAGTGGTCTTGCAGCAGTTATAAATGATCCCGACGGTGATATTACTACTCTTACGTGGAGTATGACAGGAGCTACGACTGCAGTTTCGCTGCCAACCGGGATAAACAACCTTGCAAATTACACATTTAACGTTGGTGTTAATACTGTAACTTACACAGTTACAGATTTAACAGGAACAACAGTTTCATGCTTTTTTACCGTTATCGTTAATGATACTCAACCACCCATAGTAACTTGCCCTGCAAATATAAAAGCTACCTATTCCGAAGGTTCTTGCGATGCAAATGTAACAGTAGGTACAGCTGTAGCAGCTGATAATTGTGGGCTGGCTTCCCCTGTTGTTGGTACCAGAAGCGATGGTCTTGGGCTTAATGACGCATACCCTGCTGGTGTAACAACTATAACATGGAGTGTTACCGATATCAATGGTAACACAGGCTCCTGCGCTCAAACTGTAACTGTAACCAAAGGTTTGATACTGGTTAACTATAATTTTATCGGTGCCACAGGGTATCCTATCAGCCCTAACATGGTTGGAACAGGAATTACCTGCGAAGCCACTTCTACTGAGCCCTTTTTCGTCGATAATACTATGGGTACCGTTTCTGGCACACTGGCGTTTGTTGATAACCTTATTGCTTTTCCTGCCATTTATATGGATCCTTCTAACTTTACCAATACCAGGTATTTCCAGTTCCATGTCAGTGGTGATAGTTTGTATAAATACAGGAAATTCAAATTATATGTCCAGGCAAGAAGAGGAAATCGGGCTGCCCAGACCATAAACTTTGCATATAGCACAGACCCTTTCAGTTATACTGTTAATGGCTCAATGTCATTAATTTCCGCCGATAACTGGTACGAAAAAGTAGTAGATTGGTCAAATGTTTCATTAATTAATAACCATGCAGATCTTTATATCCGTTTATTTGCCAGCAACGGTACAGGCGGGGCTGGAGATGGCCGGTTATTTATTGATAACTTCCAGGTTGTGGGAGTTGACGGACCTTTGGCACGGCCCAACAGTGCGACAATACCTGAAAATACTCCGGTTACCATACCGGTTCTGACAAATGACTATTACGGATGTAACGGACCGGCAGCAGTTTTACCTCTTTCAATATCTTCCGTTCCATCCCAGGGAAGTGTGCTGGTTAACCCGGATGGTACTATTACATATACTCCAAATGCAAATGTTAACGGCACAGATAGTTTTATATACCAGATTTGTGATGCAACCAATAGCTGTGACACCAGCATTGTGAATATTACAATTAACCCGGTAAGTTATGCTCCTATCGTAAGCTGTCCCGGCGATATCCTCTCAGGTTCTGATGTTGGATTGTGTGGTGCAGAAGTCAGCGACCTTAGTGCTTCAATTTTTGATCAGGATGGAAATATTACTTCACTAACCTGGACGATGACAGGGGCTACCAATGATGCTTCATCACCAACAGGCATCAATAATCTTTCAAGTTATGTTTTCAACTTTGGGATATCTACAATTACATATGTAGTTATGGATTCAGAGGGACTCTCTGATAGCTGCAGTTTTGAGGTTAATGTTTATGATAGTGAAAACCCGTCTCTGGTTTGCCCGAATGATACAACAATAACAATTCCTTACTGTGCAATACTTACTGATACTGTTACTCTTGTCCCCCCCGAAATCGGCGATAACTGCGGAATCCTTGACCTGGCCAGCACTGCACCCGCACAATTCCCTTTAGGCAATACATCCGTAATTTGGACAGTGAATGATATCAACGGGAATTCAAGTTCGTGTGAACAGATTGTGACAGTAAACCAGTCATCCCCCATGAACCTCGTGGTAAGCAGTACCCCGGTAGCTTGTTTCGGCGGGAATAATGGTTCAGCAACAGTAGGTGTTTCCGGAGGGTCTCCTCCTTATACGTATTCGTGGAGCACGGTCCCGGTGCAAACCGCCCCTACTGCAATAAACCTGATAGCAGGCACGTACACGGTAACTGTTATTGGTTTCGACGGGTGTTCTGATTCTGCCTCGGTTATTATTTCCCAGCCTACGGACTCTCTTACATTGACGGTAATTAATGTTGTGAATGTTGCCTGTTTCGGTGCTTTATCCGGTTCAATTACAGTAGCAGCCAATGGAGGGACGCCAGGATATCAGTATAGTGTTAACGGAGGGTCGCTCCAGTCTAGTGGCACTTTTTCGAGCCTTCCGGCAGGAGTTTATACAATTATAGTGACAGATATAAATAATTGCTCTGCTTCTACTACCATTACTATCACCGGGCCGCCTTCGGCACTCATAGCAATGATTACCAGCCAGGTAAATGTGATCTGTGCCGGACAGGCTAACGGAAGTGCAACAGTTACAGCATCAGGTGGTATTCCACCATATAATTATGCTTGGAATACAGTTCCTGTGCAGACAACACCTACTGCAATAAATCTTCCGGCAGGAACATATACTATTACAGTAACGGATTCAATTGGTTGTGTTGAAACCGCCAGCATTACCATTACCGAGTCAGCTTCACCTTTGGGTGCTAATGTGACTGCTCAGGTTAATGTAGCCTGTTTCGGAAATTCCACGGGAAGTGTTACCGTTACAGGAACAGGGGGAACTCCTCCTTACCAGTACAGTCTTAACGGAGGCGTTCCCCAGGCCAGCGGTACATTTTCGAATCTTTCTGCCGGAAATTATACGATATTGGTTATTGATGCAACTAACTGCACCTTTTTGGTTCCTGTAACTATCACGCAGCCAGCTGCACCTCTGGCAGTTACCATAGCAAGTCAAACAAATGTTGCTTGTTTTGGACAGGCAACCGGAAGTGCAACCGCAGCGGCAAGCGGCGGAACAGCACCTTATGTTTACTTGTGGCTTACCACACCATCTCAATCCTCAGCAACAGCAACTAATCTTCCGGCAGGTACTTACAATGTAGCAGTATTTGATGCAAAAGGTTGTTTTGTATCAACAACTGTAACCATAACCCAGCCTGCCTCTGCTCTTGCCGGCAATATTGTTACCCAATCAAATATTATCTGTGCCGGAACTGCAACAGGTTCAGTAACCGTGGCCGGAAGCGGAGGTACGCCCCCATATCAGTATAATCTTAATGGAGGGACCTTCCAGGCAAGCGGCACTTTCAACAATTTGCCTGCAGGTAATTATACGATAATAGTGATGGATGCCAACAATTGCTTATTTCCTGTAAATGTAACTATTACAGAACCTGCAAATGCTTTAACTGCAACCATTAGCAGTCAGACAAATATTGCCTGTTCAGGTCAGACTACCGGCAGTGCAACCGTAACACCTTCCGGCGGAACCGCACCGTACACATATTCCTGGAATACCATACCCGTTCAGACAACCGCAACCGCTACCAACCTGCCTGCCGGCATCTATACTGTTACGGTTACTGATGCTTTGGGTTGTACCGCAACTGCTAACGTAACTATTACTGAACCGGCAACACCGCTGGTTGTGACCATTACCAGCCAGGTTAACGTGCTTTGTTCCGGCCAGTCAACCGGAAGTGCTACGGTTAGCGCTACAGGAGGAATCTTGCCATATACCTATTCGTGGAATACGATACCTGTGCAGACAACAGCCACAGCAACAAATCTTGCTGCCGGTACTTATACAGTTACTGTTACCGACGGAGCCGGCTGTATTTTAACCCAGACGGTTACCATAACAGAACC
>JBBRCH010000088.1:0-18632 GCA_038204995.1 Bacteroidales bacterium
TTCGCTTCAAAATGTTTGCTATCAATGTTGCAATACTGATAAGAGATTTGCCAAAAAACATCATTAATATTCCTTATTGCAATCAGTTAATCCGATCATCAAGTTCGCCAGGAGCCAATTACAGGGCAGCCTGTAGAGCAAAATCGAATGCAGATTTCATTAACAAACTTAAAATTGTAGAAGAAGAATTAGATGAATCGGTTTACTTTCTTGAATTACTTTTGTATTTTAATCCAAGCTTTGAATCCCGGATAAATGAGCTAATTAAAGAAGGGAATGAACTCCTTGCAATAACAGTCGCCTCATTAAAAACTTCCAGAAAGAATCTGAACAGGAAATAATTTACGAATGACGATTTAAGATTTATCATTTACGAATTAAGCGTATATATTTATTTTTGTGATTCACACTTTATCAATCGTAAATTGTACTTCGTAAATTCTATTTCACTACAATCGTAAATCGTACCTCGTAAATCGTAAATTCTATTTCACCCCAATCGTAAATCGTACCTCGTAAATCGTAAATTCTATTTCACCCCAATTGTAAATCGTACCTCGTAAATCGTAAATCAAATGTCTCTACTCTTAAAAAACGGAACCTACATTCATCCTGAAACCCTCCAATTTACTACTTCTGATATCCTGGTTCATGAAGGGATAGAAGGCAAGATTGAATTTGTCAGCCAGGTTACCAAAAACCATCAACACCAGGTTATTGATTGCACAGGTAAATATATCACCCAATCCTTTGTCAACGGTCATCACCATGTATATTCAGCTTTAGCCCGCGGAATGGGCGCTCCAAAGAAAAATCCTGAAAATTTCAACGAAATTCTGGAATACGTCTGGTGGACGCTTGACAAATGCCTGGATGTAGAAATGATTGAGGCCAGTGCGCTTTATACAGCTATGGCTTCCCTTAAAAACGGTGTTACTTTTGTTATTGATCATCACGCTTCGCCTTTTGCCATTGGTGGCTCTTTGGATATTATTGCAACAGCTTTCGAAAAGGTAGGTGCATCGTACTTGCTTTGTTACGAAATTTCGGACCGCGATGGCACGGAAAAAGCACTGGAAGGATTAGTGGAAACAGCTGAATACCTGGAGGAAAACCAGGGCCTGGTCGGATTACATGCTTCGTTCACGGTTTCGGACGATACACTGGAAAAGGCTGTCAGGCTTGCAAAACATTATGATACCGGCATCCATATTCATGTGGCCGAAGCTGAAAGCGATCAGCAGCATTGCATCGATACTTATGGTATACGCGTAATTGAACGTTTGCACAAATCAGGCGCACTTAAATCATCGAAAACCATACTCGGACATTGTCTTCATCTTAACGAAAACGAGAAGAAAATCATAAGCAAGAGTCCGGTCTGGGTTGTTCAGAATACTGAAAGTAACCTGAATAACAAAGTTGGCTTTTTCAATGCTGCAGGACTTGGAAGCAATATTATGATGGGCACAGATGGCATGCACAGCGATATGCTCAGGAGTGCCAAAGCCGCATTTTTTGTTGGACAAGATTTCGATACCATTGGTTATGACAGCGTGTACCAGCGCTTCCGCAATGCTGATAAATTCCTGAACAGCAATGGATTTAAAGGGCATGGGCCTAACAACCTGGTAGTTCTTGATTATGATACACCAACACCTTTTAACCAGGACAATTTCTTTGGCCATTTCGTATTCGGACTCGAATCAAAACATGTTAAACATGTGATTTCGCAAGGGAAACTGGTGGTTGAAAACGGTACAATTCTCACCGTGGATGAAGATAAAATCCTTGCAGGTGCGAATGTGCAAGCCGGAAGACTTTGGGCAAAAATGAGAAGGTAGAGGTTATAGACTAATTTTGATACCTTGTAGAATAATAAGGATTTTAGATTGTTAGGCTGTTAGCCTGTTAGACTGTTAGGCTGTTAAGAAATTGGCATATGTTTATCACGCGGCACTAAGCACAGAGCACTTTGCACTTATATTCAAATAACATCAAATAATATATGGAAATATCTCTCCTACAATGGTTCGGCTACCTTGCCTCCATTATTATTGCCGTATCGATGACCATGAGTTCCATCCTGAAATTCAGATGGATTAACCTTACAGGGGCTATAACATTCTCCACATATGGATTTCTTTTCGGGGCTTTACCGGTGGGATTTCTGAATGCGTTTATTGCCATGGTCGACATTTATTACCTGTACTCTGTTTACGCAAAGAAAGAGGTTTTCGAAATCCTGGAAATAAGGGCTGATAACAAGTATTTAATCCGTTTCCTGCAGTTTCATGAAAAAGATATTCAACATTTCTTTCCCGGGTTTGAGTATAAGCCGGAAATGAACACGGTGAGTTTTTTTGTTCTGCGAAATATGGCTGTTGCCGGAATTTTCCTGGCTCACCGCAAGGAAAACTACTGTCTTTCTGTCGGGCTTGACTTCGTTCTTCCTGAATACCGCGATTTTAAAAACGGGAAATTTATTTACCTCCGCTTACGGGATCGCTTTATAAATGAGGGTTTTACAAATATTATTGCCGATGGACGCAGCGAGAAATACGCACAATACCTGAAAAAACTGGGTTTCAGGAAAAATACAGAAGGTGTTTTCGAAAAGTCGCTATTGTCCGCTCTCCCAACGGGTGGCTGATACGAATGCAAGTTTAAAGCAATTTGTTGATCTTTCCTCCATCAGGGTGGACGGAAATTTTATGCTATCTCCGGAAAAAAGAATTATATCTGTAGGTTCTTATACCGTTTTAGTGATCTGGAACCCGGAAGTGTAGTCGGTTATTTTGGTAGAAGACTATTTCCAACAGTGTGATTCGAATATTTATCAAGGGATTTGAAATAAACGGATGAACGAAATGACGAATGGAGCAAAGTGTTATGAAACGAAATGAAGGCTGGCTGTTGAAACATTCTTAAATACTACAGAGCGAAGTATGAGCGATAAAGGATTATGCGTGGGGAACGAGGAACGAATGGCCGAACCTGCCAGACTGAATGCAGTGAAATGAAAGAAGCGTAATGAGAATTGTAGTGAGGTAGTGAATGAATGGCCTGCAACGGCAAAGGAAGTGCTTGGATTTGGGAAGGTAAGCAGGAAGTAGCTACTTAACATAATATACCTATGGGTTTTCGCGGATTAATGATTTATACCGATAAAAGAAGTAAAGACCATAAGTGCACATTATGTTTATTGTAGCTTCCAGTGGCGTAATGTGCTTTTACCCTGGCGTGCCTGAGTGTATTTGCTTTTCTGCAAATACCCCAGCTTACAGCGGGATAAACAGTGACAGGGAACAGGACACGGAGTCAACGGCAATGACTGGGTGTGAAAGTTTTAATGTTTGATATAAACGTATTGATTTATAGAACCACGCGAAAGAATTCGCGCGGTCAATGTTATTAAGTTAAGAAATCATCATATTGCATCTCTTTGATTTTTAGTCACTTTAGGTTTCAGCCTTTTTCTATACTTGTCAACATCTCGTGCATTTGATCGATTTGGACTGATTGGAACCAGATGTTTCTTAAATAATGACTTTAATTGTTTGATTGTTTCATCCATATAATTATTTGAGAAAAATAATGTAGCAATCCTGTCTTTAAAAATCCATAAGATAGGTTGCTATTCGCCTGGTATTTGTATTTATTTTCTTTTATTTGTTCATTTATTTCATCGATTAATTCACTGTCTATTAGTGTTTGAACATTGCTTACAAACAGTGCAACAAAAAAAATCTTGCAGAATACTCTGGTTTGAATAACCTGAAAAATCTTCGACTTTTAATTTGTTTTTCAGCTCATCATAAAAGGATTCAACACCTCATCTTTGAAAATAGTTCTTTTAAAATCTCTGTTCTGTATTTTGTACAATCCAATATTGATGTTATTAATAATTCAACTTCTCCACTTGATAATTCTACCCGGATCAGCCTTACTTTGACAGAGGTATTCTTATCCTATTCTTTATCAATAATCTTTTTATGCTGTCCCGGGTATATGCTTACTATTTGTGTTGATTTGCCGCTCTGGACAAATTCCTTTGTGATATTGCTAAAACTTTCCTAAGCACGTATTAAAAAATTGGATTTCAGTTTAATATGTTTATAAATCATGTCAAATGATGGGTAGCCACTGTCGTATATGACCAGGTCATTTTCATTAACATGAAAAAGATGTTCCAATGCCAACTTCCTTTCACCAGTAGTTAATGGGGACAGTATCCGATCAATAACAAAATTATTAAGCAAATCATAAAGAACAGACACCCCGGACTGAACAACTCCCGATTGGCTTTCATCCCTTGTTTCATCATAAATATCCTTAAGCTCTTCTGTATGGGGTAATGTTAATCGCGAAGCATCAACTGCGAGTAATCTAAACCTATTCCAAAGTTTAACTCCCGGTTCGTTATCGGTATAAAACTCATTTACAATTACATCTGATAAATGCCTGAATATTTCTGGTTTTAATTTCTTCCTGTATTGTACAGAGGCACTTTTTGTAAACGCTTTTATATTAAACCGGTTTTTAAATAATCTTATAAAGTTCTCAATCTCCATGAACAAACTCTTTGTTGCCAAATTTACTAACAATAGAACTGTACCTTGAAATGACTGTTTCCTTCTTCTTAAAGAATCAGATACCAAAACCCGGTAATCTTCTTGCGTTTTGATGTCGAAAATTATAGCTCAATTTTTGAAAAAATATACTTAGCTGTTTTTTGCATGATACTAACTATTTTGAATATCAAACAGATATGCAATTTTAAATTCAATTTAACAAGCTATTATATTGATATTTAATTAGTTATGCGATTATCTTAATGGCATTGAACGCGCGGTAACGGGGGCAAAAAAAATGATACTGATTTAAGAGTGTCTTAATTAAATTTTAACAATTTAAATAGCAATTTAATAAAGGTAGAAATACACATTAAAAAGCAAGAAGGGGTCAACTCCAAAACCCTTGTTAAAAAATGTCTTTTTTGCTCAATGTGAGCATCACCTTTCAGTGAAGAATTATTTAACACCAGGTATAAAGTCAATCGTGTCCGATTCAACAGCTTGCGATTCGCCACCGTCTTTGTACACAGCTTTGATGGCATACTTATAAAGGCCTTTTTTCAGATTGGAATCGGTAAATTCGTGCTGATCGGATCCAAGATTTTTATACGTCATTTTATCCTGTCCGTCCACTGATCGGTAAATAACAAACCAGTAATTCCCTTTTTCGGCATATTTCCAGGATAATTGCACGGATTTCCCATCGGCGCTTTTTGTCACTTTAAAATTGGTGATATCCTTTCTTTTCCCTGAGTCATAAACCCTCACGTTCATCGGGAAGGATTTTGGGGAATGCAATCCTGAACTGTCAATTGCTTCAAGCGCATATTCGTACCAGGTTTGTTTAGTTACCTTGTTATCATTGAAGAAAGATATATTTAAGGCTAATTTCATATAGGGTTCCCAGTTCTTCCCTTTTTCGCGACGATAAAGTATTTGTGACATCACATCTTTGCTGCTGCTGGTAACCCATTTGAGCGTAACGCTGGTATCAGTAACAAGAAAATCAGTGAATACCGGACTCACCGGTGCAATTTTATCCGGCCGCAACAGTTCCAGTGCATCCGAATATCTGCTCGGGTTTCGGTTCCTATCAAAAGCAACAATTTTATAATACACTTTCTTTGTCAGAGTTTGTATCGTTATACTGTCAGTAAATGAATTAGTTACCACAAAATCTGTTGTAATTGCTGTAAAGTCATGACTCAGAGCGTTGGAAGTATAAACGAGGTATCCCATAAGGTCAGGTTCATTTCCCAGCTTCCATTTAAGGTGTACTATTCCGGTACTGTCAATAATTCCTTCCAGTCCTACAGGTTTAGCAGGAGGAATAGTATCGGTCATAATCACATAGGCTGGAATTGAGGTTGCTGCATTGCCTGCGGTATCGATGGCAGTGACTGTATAATAATTTGTTCCATGCAGTATGGCGCTGGTATCGGTAAATTGAGTAACCGACGGGGTCAGCGGGACCAAATTTAAAGGCAAAAATGGCCCGGAAGCTTTTTCGGCCCTTCCAATAAGGTAGCCTGAGAAATCGGGTTCTTTTATGGTTTTTGTCCAGGTAATCAGCACAGTAGTTTTTTTTGTATTCGTTGCGGCAATATTTTCGGGAGGAGCGGGTGGCGTTTTGTCTCTTCCCATTACTGGCAAATTTGGCGATGGCTTTCCAAAATCACCAAAAGGGGTGACCCCAATTATTCGATAGAAATATTGTTTATAATTCTTTGGAAGTGAATCGTTTAACTCGATGGTTGAATTTGGGGATAATTCCTTCTCTTTGGTGAGTTGCATATAGGGCCGCCGGTTAAGTCGGCTGAATGTTTTTCCACCATCATCGGACCTTTCGTAATAATAGCCGCTGAAGTACATACTTGCAAGCTGCCGGTTCCAGGTAAACTTTACTTTCCGGTCAAGTTCCTCTGTGCTAATAGTTGGCATTTCGGGTGGAGTCGCAATTTCCGAAGTGTTAATAAGAACTCCGCTTGTATCGGATTTGATAACAGCCGGGTCGGTAAGTGCACACACCGAATAGGCATAGCTCTTTCCTTTAACAACGGTTTTATCGGTATACCGCAGACCTAAACCAGTTGCCAGAAATGGCGATTGATCGGCCATAAAAAGTGCAAAGGCATGCTCATTCTCCAGCTCATACTTTTTATTCAAAGCTTCCTGCAGGTTTGTGCCTTCGTCTTTCTTTTTGCCTGTAACTTCTGCTTTCGACTTTCCATACAGCAGTTGCGCTGAAGCCGCGGCAAGGCTGTCATTCGGTCCCGCCTTTTGTTTCCATTCCTCAAGAGTCCAGGGTTTGATCGGTAAAGCGCTCAGGTTTTTGCGGGAAGAACGTACAATTTTGTTGTTTTCGACCTCATACCGTACAATTTTATAGCCTGCTTTATTTGCAAAATACCAAAGTGTAGCTTGTGCCGGAGCCCAGCGTAACACTACCGAATCGCCATAACTTCGGGCTATCAGTTGTATGTTGTTGGAATAGGGCATGGAATCAGCAGGTAAGCGTTTGGCTTGTCCGATTTGGCTGCCCTTATTTTGCTGGGCCGAAAGAGATATGCTGCAAATTATTGCAAGAAGGAAAAGGAGTGGATTTTTCATTGTTCTTTTGCTTATTTCTTAATGACCAGAATTTTTGTTCCTCTTACCGGTGTGGAAGGCATACGGTACACTGCGGGATCGTAAGGAGATGAATTTGAATTGTTGAGGAATTCGTCTTCAAGGCTGCCGTAAACGGTTAACTGAGGTGGGTTGAACCTGAAATTCAATACTACATTTACCTGGTTGTAACTCGAAATTTTTACAAAATCGCCATAAGCGAGATTCGAAAAGGCTTGCTGTACATCATCAGAGCTGTTAAAATAGGTAGAGGCATCACTGGCTATCTCGGAGCTCAGTTGAGCCTTAACCACCGCGTATTCAAAGGCAATTTCCATCGGAATGCCATACCCTACTTTCACTTTATGGCTATATGCTGAAGCATTAATTGATATTCCATTATTACCCATGTATGATGGAGCAACGGATTGATTTCCCGAATTAATTGTAGTATAAGCATTGCTAAACGACATATGGGCCATCTGTGCTTCACTTGTTTTTACGATGAACAGCGCTATAAAGAGAAACAGGATATAGGGCTGATAGTTTAGTTTTGTTTCCATCTTGAATTATTTTTGGATTACGGATGATAGTTGATGTGGAACATCTGGTTGGCATAATTATACTGAACACTGGTTGCCGTTTGTATTTCCTGATCCGAAATGGGCGGTTCTGCTGACATAGGCAGAAAACCGACCGGGTTAAGCGAAAGCTCAAAAGTTAAACATTGTAGACCGGTAGCGGATTTCCTGATGTAAAACGGGCTGATGGCTTCGCGATAATCGCCGGCCATTGTGTAAGCTTTCGACCAATTGGCATAAAAATAGTCCTTTACATAGTTTTGCATCCAAGGATTTCCGGGTGTCTGTTCCGAAACATGAATCAGGGGGTAAATTACGTATTTATCTCCAAAAGCAGTAAATGTAGTCTGGTTAATGTCGAATACATCGAAGCCTTCGGCAAAGTTATAGTCACCTGAATATCCTTCAAGAATTCCGATACCATCACGAACAGCATTGACAGCGTGATCGGAAGCAGTGAGTTTTTCAGCCAAAGTGTTGTATTTGCTGGTTTTGAAGTAATAGCTGTACAATTCAAGATCCTTAGGTGCATTTGATACGGAAGCACCTGAAATACCACTGCTTTTTATATCAACTGTATTCAGCGTATTAGAATTTCCGCTGGCATATACATTTTGACTATTGTATCCTAAAGAGGCTTTCTGAATAACCATGTTACTGATAACTGACCTCCGTTTGATAATGCGCATCTGAGTAATTTGCTCATTTGGCATGGAAGGAATCGGAAAAGTAAGTTTATCCCCGTTCATCCCCATAGCTACTTCCTTTGTAGTAGTCTGAGAAGGCGACTGGTAGGAAATAAACTGGGCCAATAAGGTATACTCAGGATCATTTAGTAAACATGGATAACTCTTATCCAATTGTATGAAACCAGTAGGTTGTTCCGCTTGCAAAAGGTAACGCTGGTTTTTAAACGGATAGCTTCCCAACATAGTTTGCGCATTTTCATCAAGGCGGTGCAGGCAATCGCCTGTTTTGAAGGTAACGGTTTGGGTTTCTTCCACCGGGTTTCCTTTATATTTGAGAACCTGGTTGGTTTTTGCATCCATTGCCCTTACCGAAACGGTAAGTATATAATTAGTTTGTGGATCGAATGCTTCCGACGTGTAGAGCGTGGCCAGTTTCATTTCATCAGTAAACGATAAATTTTTATTTTTACTCAAATCAGCAACTATCATGTTATCAGACTTCCTTTTGATGGAAAATTCGGTTAAGCTGATATAAATTGTTTTTAGAACTTCGTCCCCGTTGCTGTTTGTATTTTTCACATCAAAATTGTTATTCACCGGGTAGTTGAAAGCAACCTGCGGATTACGGCCTATAGAAATATCCTTTTCGCCATCACCAGGTTTCAGCATCGAAATTATCGGCAAGTCACTCCCCATTGGATTTCCAAGAGGTACACACTTATTCCCAACAGATGCATGGAAGTGCATGGTGCCGGAAATCAATCCGTTGAGTACTTCAAAATGCCCGTAGAGCCAGCCTTCGAACCAGCTTGGGTTTACAAGTCCGGCCTGGAACAATGCCGCCGCTTCCACTTTGGCTACTTCTATCCTGCCGGTATAAAACCATACATCGAGATCTAATCCAAATGCGAATTTTGCCCAGGCATAAAACTGCCCGTTGGCATACCATCCGTTAATGCCAGGAAGATTAGTGCCTCCATCGCAGCCTGTACTGTATTGCCGTAAATTCACATCAAAGCCCATTCCGGCTGAGAGGTTCATATAGAACATCAGGAAAGTGAGGTCAATCGGGCCATATTGCAGTCCTGCGCCAAAAGCAAAACCCGGTGCTGTGATATTCGAAAATATGCTTTTATCGCGGGAGCTTTTATATTCCGGAAAATCTTTCATTATTTCTGCCGGTGGATCAGGGATGCCGCCAATCTGGCTACCCATCATCATATAGGCATTAATAGTTGCTAAACTCAATACATTTATATAGATGCGCTGCTCAGGGGTTCCAAGTTTGAAGTACCATTCGCCATTGCTGCCGTTAATATTAATGGCTAACCACCCGCTTCCCTGTATCCCGGCGTAATTAACATTCAAACCGGCGCCGGCATCAAATATTTTGTTCGCAAAATCATATTTAATAAGTCCGTGGCCATTTACCGGCGCCTTGGTTATGTCCGATGTAAGTTCGGCCATCATAGCTGCATCCACATCCAGACCAACATTTAAAACACCCAAATCATGGGTCAGTTCCATACTTAGCGTACCGGTTGCATGAAATGGAGTTCCATTACCCACGCCAACTACGATACTTGCTTTCACCCCAAATACATTATTGGTAGGCGTGTAACGGTTCAGGTCATTCGTAGTGCCTTTCAATAAGGCATCAGGCGATATATCGGTAGCTTTCGACATATTGTAATAGGCACCGCCACCCAGCCCGAACATGGAAACAGGCGGTACAATAGGCGTTCCGATACTTGCTAAATACGAAAGATCCACATACCAGTAATAATAGCTTGTATGGCCAAACATTACATGGCTGTTTATCACGATTTTGTTCACACCCAGGCTGAGTTTTGCCTGCAAGGCACCTTTTAGCCCGTTGCCATATTTAACATCGTTATCGAAAAATTTAACATAGCCTTCGATGTCAAGTGGACCCAAAGGGCCTTTCACTCCTATGCTATCAACTTCCAGGCGCGGATTACCCCAGTCGGGCCGGCCGTTAGTCATCGTTAAATCGCCAATTATCATAAGTTTGGTAGTGGCATTAGGCAATGCGGCAATATCGGCAAGTTTAACTCCCAGGTCGAATGAAATACCCACTGAAGCGCCTTTCAATACAGGCTTTATGCTGGTAATCGTTACCGGGAAACCGCCTGCCGACTTAGGCGGACTGGTAAAACTAAAGAAGCTTATGTTCCCGGAAACATAAGGTGAATAAGTCATCAACTGTAGGTCCTGAAATTCAATTGCCTTGAAATCAATTTTTGGAATCGGGCTAAGGTCGGCTTCAATAGTAATATCACCGTTTAATTTTGCTGTAGCCCTGAAATCACCCTTTGGATTATCTTTAGTTTTCTGATTGCCGACAATAATGGTTGATGTGTTTTTCAGATTGAGTGTAGCCTCCCATATTTTTGCACTTAAATTATTTTTGGGCTGTATCACAAACTGAAATGTCATTGAACTATCAGGCGATAAAGGTTTGCTTAACGTACATGCATAATCCAGTTCATCCTGTGGATTTTTAGCAGCGCTGCCTGAAACGGGTAACATCAGCTTGCCATTCATGCCTCCTTTTTTAAAGGATGAATTGATGAATCTTACATGGATATCATCAATTGAATAGTACCAGCTATCGAGGTCGCCATCGTTAATGGCAAGCACATTCTGTGCGTCAAGGTCACCGGTAACGCCTTGGTTGTCAATCATGAAATCTTTAACAGAAATAGAAATCGGCTTTTTATCAGCTCGCTTAACAACAGCGGGCAAAGTTGCATCCAGTTCCGAGAAGAAAAATCCCATCCAGGTTTTATCCATGTGGTTAATTTTATCCTCTATTGCTCCTTTTGGCATATCAGGGGCATTAATACTGTCGGAATGGTCATAAAACGCGGGAGTTTTCAACGAAAATCCAAAATCATCATACCCGGCGGCAAAGAACGGATCAATATTTACACTGGCATACCAGTTGTTCCAACTTTTGATATCGGTTTCAAATGTAGCTTTTACAACGCCTTTATCCGATTGCCGGACAATTACGTTTTGCGAAAAATCGTATTCGGCCTTGATATGCAGTTGCTTAAATCCGTTAGGGTCGAAAATAGCATAGGTTCCCGCCTGTGAATTGTTATTACCCGTAGCTTTAATAAAAGTGAAATTCAGGGCATCAATTTTGAAATCTTCAACCAGGAAAAGTGCCGCCTCACCGCATAAGCTTGATTTATCCTTGAAACAGACATTTTTAGCACCCAACGCCAACGTATTGTTTGGTCCACCTTCAGGAATATCAAATGCCAGGCATGCATTAAACCCTGCCTGATCGGGTGTAAACGAAACATCGGTAATGGCAACTATTATCTTTTCTCCCGAAAAATCTTGTTCAAGTCCGAAAGGCATTTCCCAACCGGCTGAATTAACTGCATTGCTGATGGTTGCAATTGCACTGTTGGCAGTATTTTTCACATAATCGCCCACTTTCAGGATGTCATCCTTGGTAAAGGCTTTAGGAGCTTTAGGATCATCATAAGCAGGCATAATCCCGGCTGCATTCCCGCTTCTTTTGGCGCGCACCAAACCGGCTATTGCCTGATTAGTAACGTTAACCTGAAGATCAGCATATTCAACCCGGATTTTCAGCAAATTACTATTTAAAAACGGAACCGGTATTGTTCCTGTTCCTTTCAGCACTCCGTTTACATCGGTTACATCGTTCGACAAGGTCATTTCGAAGGCCCCGACCTTAACTATAGCTCCGAATTTGGCATTTGTATTATTGACTACTTTGTCAATGATGGTTGTTTTACAGGAACAATTCAGTTGCGGGGCATCCATCAATGCAATCGGATTCGGATTGTTATCAGGAGGAGGTACCGGGTTATTGCTGTTGCTTGTGTCAGGAGGATTATTTGGAAGATTGGCATTAAATGGTTTATACGCAAAGCTGCAAACTTCGCTTCTTCCCCCGTTGCGGTAGGAAGTTTGCCCCGAAGGATCGATGGCAGTTACGTAGAAAGCATAGTTTTTGCCTTCCACCAAAGCAGGTTCGGCCGGGCCGTATAGTAAGCTGGTTGAAAAAACAGTTGATTCATAGAATGCCGGGTGACTGGCAGAATTCATTGCATCGTTGGGATCACGGTCGTAAGGAAGTATTTCAATCATTTTCAGGTAATACTGCGTATTCATAGGTGTTCCGGGAGGCATGGTCCAGTTGAAAATAAGGCTTTGTGGCACAGAGGCCAGGATACTATCACCACAAGGAGGATTGAGTATTATTGGAGGCTCAATATCAGTAATAGTAAAAACGCCACTGCAACCTTGCGGTTCTTCACCCGATACAGGCTGCCCTGTAGCATAGTCGTAAGCCCGGATACAAATCTGGTAATCATCTTCAGGCAATCCATTTCCATATATCACCTGCTGTTTTGTAATACCTTCGTAAATAACGTGGTTTTCATCAAATATCATCCCCAGGTTGTCGATACTTACCATATACGGCTGGCCTGGCATGAGAGTAATCGGTTGAGGCATCTTAAACGACGGGTCGGTATAAACTCTTATACCGCCTGTACTGCTGATACTTCCCTGTAAGTATACCTGCTGAACGTTTCCAACCGCACTGCTGATAAGAGTCGCCATAATTTTTCCCGGCTGTGAGGTATAGTCGGATATGTGCGTAGTATAAGCTGGTGAAACCGCAATGGACACGGTGACGGAATTTTGTGCCGAAACTACTCCTGCAAGCAGAATTGCCATGGCAGCAAGGATACTTTTAATCAATTTAAAATGAGTAAACATAGCTCATATCTCCTTTAATTTCGTTAAATGACGGTGTTGAAGCGTTTTGCTGGTAATGGTTTCCGGTATAATATATGCCGGCGCGAAATTGATGATGTTTACTGTGCTTGTAGGCAGCAGTAAAATTTGTTGTAAAAATCCATCCTTTGTTTTGCATATATTCCGACCGCATAAGTGTATTGCTCCACGAAAGCGATAATTTATCCTTAGCCGCTAAGCCCGCTACTCCGGCAGTAAAACCCGACGCTTTATTATCAGCAATGTAATTGTGCAGAATCATATAGTTGAGTCCGCCGGAGATGGTAATTTTTTTTTGCAGCAGCCCAAGCATATAGTTGAGGTTAATTGTAGAAGCTGTATTTTGAGTAATTTCCTGGGTAGCCGGATTTTTGTCGTTCAGTTTCGAACGGTTATAAGCCAGCATAACCATATGACTGTGAATAGTATTCATAGAAATAACATGGGGCATAACCGAGATACTTTGTGTGCTCTGGTATACTTTCATAGTGTCGACCAGCGGAATGTTACCTGCTTTCTGGTTGGTACTAAAATTGCTGTACGAAGCATCCATTCCGAACCATTTTACGGGGTTTAGGGAAATATTGGCCGATCCGACAGTCCTTTTTGAGGTTGTTTTTTTTGTATTACGTAGATTATCGTGCTGAAAGCCAATATTACCCCTGAAAAACAATTTCTTTTTCAAAAGGCTGAATGACGGGCCAATTGTGATGCTTGCCAGGTCATTATTAAAGAAATACGATCCCATTGATGTGTAGCCAGGATCAATACGACGGTATTCAGTCCGGATTGAAAAATCTTTAATCCTGTATACCAGTGAAGCCTTTGCCGCTGTGAATAATTGCGAAGATTGGTTTATTATTATGATATTCTGAGCTCTTTTCAGTCTCTCCGCATCGGAGCCGGTTAATTCCGGCGCATATTGATTGCTGGTATAAATGCTTACTGCGCCTTCGCCATCAAACACAAGGCTTTTAGTTAAGGTAACCCTGGTGTTAAGACCAGTTACCAGGTTTTCCTCGGGTGTTCGCCCGGGGTAAATACTGTCATACGGAAGTGATGTTGCGACATCGTGTATGCGAAGAGAAATTAGGTCAACAAAAGTTTTCTTATCACCAACACCAATTTTTAAAGCTACGCCATTACGTCTATAATAAGGTAGGCTGTCCACTTTAGCATACGTGTTTGAACTGGTACTTTGGTTAAAACGGCCATCTATAAGGCTGAACCGGAATTTTTTGGGTGTCAGTTCAATCCCAACCCCGGCAAATGTATGCCCCGACAAGGTAAAATCCGAATATCGAATGTTCCGGTAGCCGGCATGAACGGTGATCCATTTATAAGACGGGCTAAGTCCGAATTGATTAAACGGTTGGCTGTAATTGCGTTGCTGATCGCTCAGTGTAAACGAAAAAGGGAGGCTGATGCCATAAAAGGAAGCAACGAAATTGCCTGACATCACATATGTGAATGGCTGCCGGCGTGCTGCAATCCCCGATACATGGTAAACCACCAGGTTGTTGGCAAGATCCCCGTGAAAAGTAAAAGGCTTTTGCTTTCCTATTCCTTCCAGGTTCTGGGCATGTAGCTGAATAACATGTACACAGAGAAAAAGCAGAATGACAAATCGGGTTAACCAGGTTTTTATCATTGCTATTTTTGTTGAGTTATTACAAATCAATTACTTGCAACCTGATAAATTAAATGTATAGATGTTCTTGCTATTGCCTGTATGTACCATTGTTGCAACCCTGCCATTAGCATCAAAGGTATAAGTGTATTGCTGAGTGAAATCCATTGGAGGTGCTTTTGTACCATCTTCCAATGTCATTGTCATATGAATCTGCCATTTATCAATCAGATGGCTGCTCAAATACCAGTGATAGGCAAAATAAACTGTAAACGGAGTCATTTCAGGCGAAGGAGGCAAAAAATTTGCTTTATCTGCTAAATAAGTAGCCGTAATTAAATAATCTGAAATTGTAGTTCCTTCACTTGATTTCGTTTCGCCATGACCCTTGATAATAACAGGATCGCCATTCTGATCATACGTATAGGTAAATACAAGTTTTGTTGAGCCCTGATCTTCGGAGTTTTCTATTTCAGTTGTTGTGGAATGTCCTTTTTTGTCAAAATTATATGTGGCATAACCTTTTTTATCTTTATCCTCCATTACTATTTTTATGATATCATTCTGATCGTAAGTAAATGTAAAACCAGCCTGATCGTTCAGAATGTGATGGTTTGCATCATAATGAAAAGTGATAGTTTTAGCTTCATCATCTTTTAGATTCATGGTTGTAAGGTAATACCTGTTATTTGTTACCTCTCCCTCAAAAAAACCCTTAAGCCCGATAGTGTTTTTCCATTCAATCCTGCCGCAATAAGGATTGTTGCCATTAAGTGGTAATGCGGCACTACTGCTCTTGTTCCAGGAACAAATAAGTGCAATAAAGGCCAAATTCAGAAGGAACCTGTAATTTGGGGGAGGATGGGTGGCGATTTGCTCTTTCATATCGCATCAGATTAGATTCAGTATAAAATTAAGTATCCTGGTACTTAAATATCAATTTAATCGATGAAGGGCTATTATAAATCGATGAATGTAAAAACATGAATATGATCAGATCGGATAAAATCCGCGAGCCAAATAGTGAAGGATGTTGAAAGGGTGACAGGTAATACCATGCAATCAATCAATATGGATTGGCTGTAGTTTAGGTTGACATTGTAAACTTTGTGGATTCTTTGTGTTTTTATGCTTTAGTGGCAAAAAAAACTTTTCGGAGTAGTCTCAACCTGTAAAATTCAAAAATATACTCTTTGCGTTCTTTTTCAATGACTTTGTGTCTTTGCAGTTTAATCCTTCTTTTTTGTTTTTTACCGCAAAGACGCAATAGAAAAAGCAAGGTCGCAAAGTTTATGAATAGATCAGTCTAATAAAGATATCAGGAATAATTATCGCAGAGAGGAAAGTGTTATAACGAATTCATTGCCATTCGTTATGCCGGTATTTACTTCAAGTGTCCCTTGCAGCTTCAACAAAAATTCCTTGGTTAGCTTAAGACCCATACCCGAAGGGCTGCTTTTTATGCTTTGCCAGTTATTCATATCTTCGATTTGTTCCCTGGTCATACTTTTTCCCTGGTTTCTGATTTTTATTGACAAGGTTTTATGCGGCATTGTAGCCAGTATTTCAACTGTTTCGCCTTCAGGACTGAATTTTATAGCATTGCTCAACAGGTTACGAATAATAATTCTTAAAAAATTTGAATCGGTGTTAATAATTTGATCTTCAGCGCAATCAACCTGGAAAGAAACATTTTTCTGATCAGCATTTATTTTATGCACAAGGATGATCTCATCAAGCAGGCTCCTGATTTCAACCGGTTCGATGGAAAGTTCAAAGTTCTCCATCTGGCTTTTCGACCAGATTAGCATATCTTCCATCACATCCACAAGGTTTTCTGCCGATTGTTCGATAAGAAGGCTTTGCTTTTTCCGGTAGTCTTCACTCATTGAGCCGGTTTGTTTATTCTGCATCCTGAGAAATTGGATCAAACTGATTACAGGAGTTCTTAAGTCGTGGCTGATTATACTGAAAAGCTTTGTTTTGGATTGATTAGCCTCGCTTAGTTTTTCATTTATAACTGATATTTTCTCATAAGCAGCCGAGAGTTCGATATTTTTCGCTTCCAGCAGCAGATTACTTTTTTGTTTCAGTTTAATATTTCTCCATAACACGATGGAAAACAAAAGGATGGAGAATAACCCTGCCAGAAGAAAATACTGGTTCAGACGTTGATTTTTAAGTTCGAGCGTTTGTGTTTTATTCTTTTCAGCCAGAAGCGAAATTTCCTGCATTTTTTTCTCATTCTGGTATTTTGCTTCCATTTCGGCAATATTCTTATTCGATATTTCGGCATTTATCGAATCTTTGTAAGCAATATATATTTTCTGGTACTGGTATGCTTTGTCAAAATTATTTAAAGATGCTTCGGTTTGGGCCAGTTTGAGATAGGTTTCCACCAACAGTGCTTTTCTTTCGTTTCTAAGGGCCAGGCTGTGCGCCTGTTCAAAAAAGTATTTGGCTTTATCAAAACTTTTTAATTTGAAATTGATATTTCCTAATTCCATGAAAGCGTCAATTTGAACGGCTTCGTATTTATTCTGTTGTCCGATTTTGAGCGCTTCAGTAAGATAGGATGTTGCAAGCGAAAACTGACCGAGTTTTGAATAGGTTTGTCCCAGATGCAATGTGGCGTATGCGCGTGTTTCGACGGCATTGAATTTTTTAGCAGTTTTTAAAGCCATCTTTTGATACATCAGGGCGGAGTCGGGCATACCCATTTCGGCGTAGGCCGTTCCCAGGTCGTCGGCGCACTCAGCGGCACGCAATACAGTACCCTGTGCCATGTATAGATTATAGGCCTGCCGGTAATAAAAAACACTTTTTGGATAAAGGTTAAGCTTATGGTAGGCATTGCCTAAAATATGCCAGAGTATGGCTACATCGCTTGTGTCCTTTAATTTCTGATAGATATCAAGCGCCCTGAAAAAGTACGTAAGTGACTCATTGTATTTTAGTTGGCGGTAATATGCATACCCTATATTATTTAATAAAGTAGCTTTCTCCCAGCTCAGGCTGTCCAGTTTTGTACTTTCCGCCTGTAGTTTTTGCATAATAACAGATATGGAGTCGGTCCTGTTTTGTGTGTGATATA
Organism: Bacteroidales bacterium; assembly: GCA_038204995.1. Taxonomy (GTDB): domain Bacteria; phylum Bacteroidota; class Bacteroidia; order Bacteroidales; family UBA4417; genus UBA4417. The sequence goes on from JBBRCH010000088.1 coordinate 17,991, forward strand.
CATTCAATAACTCAAATTGCGAGCGCAGTAGGAATTTATTATTATGGATGCGAAAAGCCAGATTTTCTGCTTTTTTCAGATAAAGCAGTGCGCTGTCGGCATGGGAAATTTCGTAGGCTACCCCGGTAAAATAATAGTATTCCAATAAGGATGAATCAATTTTATATTTCTTTGCAATGATGATCCCTGTCCTCATGGCTTCAATGGCTTCGTCGTATTTTTCCTGCCTACCGCAACTCTGAACATACTTTGACAAGGCGCTAAGTTTTTCTTTTGGCGTAGTGTATTTATTCAGATCCGGCTTTTGCGAAAACAAAGGAAAAGTGAGCAGCGAAATGCAGATAACAAGAAGCCCGGATTTTATCATAAAGCATTTAATTTTGAATTAAATAGTTGTTCACGTCCCTACGGAAGGTTTTACCCACAGGCAGATGGATTTCATCCAGAATCAGCTCATTGTCCTTCAGTTTCCTGATTTTATCAACCGATACTGCAAAACTCCGGTGTATCCTTAAAAACTTATTCTCCGGCAATTTCTCGATAAACAGTTTTAATCCCAGCAGTGTCATATAAACTTTTTCGCTGGTTATAATTTTTGTATAATCTCCCAGGGCTTCCAGGTATATAATGTCTTTGGTTTTA
>JBBRCH010000089.1:0-18457 GCA_038204995.1 Bacteroidales bacterium
TGCACAAATTGTTTTGTTTTTTAAAGGTGTGCATGAGATCGCTTCGCTAAGTTGCTCAACTTTTGATCATGCAAAAGTTGAAAAAAAGTAAACTTTTAAAGTTACAAAATTGAGGAACTTATTTTGAAATAATTACTAAAGTTTGGGCATACGCATACTCTTTATAAAAAGATAATTCATTTTGGAAAGCTTCCCTAAAATGATTGGTTGAATGCATGGTTAAAAACTCCTCTCATGTTCGAAAGGATAAGGGTCAAGAGGGGGATAAGAAAGGAATTCGGGTTTTTCTCAAAAACCAAATAAATTTGTTCCTATTTTACTATCTTTGATCATCAATATTCGTTTATGAAAATTCCCGGTTTTATCGAAGATTTTATATCCTTATTGTATCCCAATGTTTGCGCCGCATGTGGCAATTCACTATTTAAGCACGAGGAAATAATATGCACATATTGTCTTTATCACCTTCCAAAAACCAATTATCACCTGATGGAGAACAGTCCGTTGGATAAGGTATTCTGGGGCCGGGCACAATTGACACATACGGCAGCGCTGTATAATTTTAAGAAGAAAAGTAAGGTGCAACACCTGATACACCAGCTTAAATATAAGGGCAGGATGGATGTAGGTATTCACCTGGGCAAAATTCTGGGTACTGACCTAATGAAAGCCGCATCATTTAATGATGTTGTAAAAGTAATTCCTGTGCCTCTGCATCCCGGCAAACAGCGCAAGCGGGGATATAACCAAAGCGAACAGATTGCAATCGGACTGGCAAAAGCCATGAACATCGAAATGGATGCTACTTCTTTTATACGAACCGTTGATACCGAAACCCAAACGCGGAAATCGCGTTTCGCACGTTGGGAAAATGTAAAAGAAATTTTTAAAGTGACCGATCCCGGAGAGCTTTCAAACAGGCATATTCTTATGGTGGATGATGTAATTACTACCGGTGCTACCCTCGAGTCAGCTGCTCATATTTTGCTTGGTATTGAAGGTGTAAAGCTAAGTGTCGCTTGTATCGGCTTTGCCAGTGAATAATATTTTGGGGGTAGCGGGTTGGGTTTGAAGGATTGGGAAATAAGGTATTGTGTCATGGAAAAATGTGCTAAGCAGGAAATGGAGTTATCCGACAAGCACAAATTGAAATAAGGCAAAAACCGTTCTTCGAAAGTATCCCCTTTCCCTGAAAAAGAAGAGGGAAAGGGGTTGAAGTATCAATTACAATTTCCCACCCAGAATCGCCGACTTTTTATATCGCTTCACATTTCCCTGCATATCGAAAATCTCAACAAAAACAATATATCTCCCAATGGTTGCTTTTAGCCGATCGTTTTTTATCCCATCCCAGGTGAAAGCACCTGAAGTGCCACACAGTTCATGATTTATCAGGTTACGGACAAGGCGACCGGTTGCATCATAAATAGTAATAGTTGCATTATTTCCCGGTGCGCCAAAAGTGTAGGCTATGGTCAGATTATCGTTATACCCATCGTTATCGGGAGAAAAAATATCCGGCGAGAGCGTGATCTCATTTTCATCAGTAATTGCAATTCCAAATTGTGAATTTCTATAACCGGGTGTAGCATAACCTACAGCTTCGGATGCCGAATGCCAGTTGGTTACATCTTTCGATGGCCTTTCGGGACTGATCCTTTCGAGTGATACACCATCCACACTGGTTAGCAACGGGTATTGCATTGCCGAGGTATAGGCCACCAGATCAATTACTGATCCCCCTTTGGTAGTAAGAGCCACCAGGCCGGCATCATTATTCATACCCGGGAAAGATCCCATATTGATAAAGGCAGACGGATTGGTGGTTTTATAAAATTTCTTAACCAGGGCGCTATCTGTTGAAAGCACGAAATAGTCATCCGGAAGAATCAGGAAGGGCTGTGCACTTATTTCATTATAGTCAGTAATTACCTGGTTAATTGTATCGTAGTTTGCCAGAATCAAATCTTTCAGATCAATAACTTTCGTTGAGCGGTTATATAATTCCACAAAATCGACTCCACCTGCAACAGGGTCAAAAAGCAGCTCATTGATTACAATATCGACAGCTTCGGATAAAGAAGGAATGGCAAAACGTGCAGAAGTACCTGTCAAAAGCTGGTTCCCGGCACAATCGGTGATGCTGCCTGAACTGGTAAGAGTATAGAGCACACCCGCTATTAAAGCAGAAGGCAAGGTGAGGTAAGCAATCCTGTAATCAGGAGCTTTTGCAGAAACCAGGATCGGGTTTCCTATTCCATTGTCGACACTATAATTAGCCGGACTTAATATATTTGTGCTGTCGCATGATTCGGTAAACCAAACCGTGATGTGGGTAGCATCATCAACCCCCACCCGGCTGATTGCAGGAGGAACATGATCAGGATTCGGAGCATTTACCGAATTCACCTTACCTGGAGTGCCTCCGGCATCGTCGTTGCAAGCAATCCAGTTGGCTGCGTCGCCGCAGGGATTCAACGGATCGATCATTTCGAGCGACCAGCCGCCGTCTTGTTTATAACTGCTCTGGTACCATTTATCAGTATAGGAAACAGTATGGATTACTTTGCCTTCATTATCTTTTAGCGTAATCGTACCTCCGGCATTTGTAACCGCAAAACTACTGAAATCAATCACCGGCCCATAAGGTTCCAGCAAGGGTTTTGTACCATCGTCGCACAGGATTAAATAGCCACCGGCAGGAATGGTATACTGCGGTAATGGTTTTATGCTGCTTCCCAGCATAATGACCCAGTCTTTCAGATCTACAGGAAAAGCGCTGCGGTTATACAATTCAACATATTCGGCATCAGGCAGATTAACAGGAGGAGAAGGGTCTGCCATAATTTCATTGATCAGCACATCATACGATTGAACCTGATGAAGTGTAAAAGGGAATTGGGCCTCCGTCATGGCATTTCCGGCCAGGTCTTTTACATTGGCAATTACAAGCATAAAAGCGATATCAGGAGTAAATGGCTGTGAAAAAGTAAGCTGGACTAAATTTGGATTAGCAATATCCTTAACAGCCGATTCAGGAGACATCGACCCCGGCGTAACAGTATAATTGCTGACATTGGCAGCACTTGCAGTTTCCACCGGTTCGTTGAACGCAACGGCTAATTTATTGGTAGCAGTTAAAGAGACTGAAATTACCTGTGGAGGACTATTATCTACAATAACCGGTCCTGCATAAAAGTCGTCGTAATAAAATTTAGTACTGTTGCTGCTGGTGTACTTACTGTAAACACCCAAATAGGAACCGCTTGTAAAGGAACCCTCAACGCCTGAACCTTGAAGCTGGTAGTTCACTCCTCCCGAGGGATCGGCATACACTTTCCAGGTTCCCCCGGTGGTAAGGGTTACTTTAATACGCAGTACAAATGAGGCAGCAACAAGACCGTCGGTACCCCGGCAAATCACTGAATGTATGTTACCCGATTGCTTAACAAGCTCAATTGCATCATTTGAGCCTGCTTCGCCAAGTTTGATATAATACCCGTTCAGAGTTCCCTTCAGGTCAGCCTGATCCGAGCTAAGGTATACCCTGGCCATATTGTTATCCGAAGGGGCTAACGAAAGTTTTACATAAAAACTCCATTCCATTTCCTCCGTCATGCTGTTTTCTGTTGATAATGAAGCTATTCCATCGCCGGTAGCATTCAGTTGCAGCTGAAAAGAGGTGTTAATTTTATATAATGCACCATCGCCCATCCATGCAGGATTTGCGGTAAAATCACCATCGGCGAAATTATCGCTGAACTGAGCATTCGTGCTACTACAAATGAAAAGGACGCTTACAAAAAGCAGAATTTTTAGCATAATACTTCGGATTGATATTCGACGACATTAAATGTAGTATTTTTGCACTCCTGAAATAAAATTTTGGTAAAGATATGAAATAGCTCACAGGATGCAAATACTTGCATTTAGATTGCGTAGCATGTCTGAGTCATTTCATTCAATATCATTCTAATCAACACAAAAAATGAAAATTGCAGTTATTGGTGCCACAGGACTTGTTGGCAGCGTTATAATAAAAGTGCTTGAAGAAGCCAGGTACATTCCTTTCGACAAAATCAGTGAGATTATTCCTGTAGCATCCGAAAAATCAGTAGGTAAAGATTTGTTTTTCAACAATATGCCGCGTAAAATAGTAAGTATTACTGATGCCATAGCCAGGAAGCCCGATATCGCTATATTCTCCGCCGGTTCATCCCTCTCGCGGACCTATGCACCCCTTTTTGCCGCAGCAGGAACATTTGTAATTGATAACAGTTCAGCCTGGCGGATGGAAAGCGAAATTCCACTGGTAGTGCCTGAAATAAATGCATCGTTGCTGAATCACAAGACAAAAATCATTGCAAATCCCAACTGCAGTACAATACAGATGGTACTGGCCTTGTCGCAGTTACATCAGCATCTGAAAATCAAACGGCTTGTAGTTTCTACCTATCAGTCCGTATCCGGCACCGGGCAAAAAGCAGTTGAACAAATGATGAAAGAACGGGCTGGTACCCGAACAAATATGGTTTATCCGCATCCGATTGATATGAATCTGTTCCCGCATGGAGGTACTTTCGAAAGTAACGGATATACCACTGAAGAAATGAAACTTCTTTACGAGACACGGAAAATTCTGGGAGATGACACTATTCGGGTTACTTCAACCGTGGTGCGGGTGCCGGTTACCGGTGGTCATTCCGAATCGGTAAATGTTGAGTTTGAAAAAGAATTTGAAATGGAATGGATTCATAAGCTGCTATCATCAACCAAAGGGGTTGTGGTACAGGATGATCCGGGAAAATCCATCTATCCTATGCCCAAATATGCAGAAGGCCGCGATGAGGTTTTTGTAGGCCGTATCCGCCGCGACGAATCACAACCCAACAGCATCAACCTGTGGATTGTAGCCGACAACCTCCGCAAAGGCGCCGCAACCAATGCCGTACAGATTGCTGCCTACCTGCTTCAAAACGAATTGGTCGGATAAGGATCATTGTTAAATTAGAATTACAGGATGAAGTATCTTTAAAAGTGCCAGGTGCCTCTTGTCCCACGATTGATAGATAAAAATAATGGCATGCTCCTATAAAACTGATTAAATTGAAAATGTTTAATGTATGGTGCCACACGAAACCCGGCACACGGAACTCTGAAATTTTTTCTATAAAGATATAGTAACCCGATTTTTTCTAAAAATATCTATTCAATCCCATGCGCGTATACCACCAGATTTCGGAATTCTCCTCACCTTGCCATCCTGTGGCAACAGTAGGTGTTTTTGATGGTGTGCATATGGGGCATATGGAAATTCTCGACTGGCTTTCATCCATTGCACGCGCTAAAGAGTGCGAATCGGTTATAATCACCTTCGAACCGCACCCCCGGCTGGTGCTCCCACATCATGGTGAAGTCCGCCTGCTGCAAACTATGGATGAGAAGCTGAAGCGTTTCGAATTGGCAGGTATTGATATTGTCCTGGTTATTCCCTTTACTACTGAGTTTGCCCGGATCAGTCCGCACGATTTTATTAAGAATGTTCTTGTTGATACTATAAAAGTAAGCCACGTCATTTCGGGCTATGATCATTTTTTTGGACAAAACAGGCAGGGCGATTTTGATCTGCTGGCTGAAATGGGTAAGAAATATGATTTTACTGTGGACGAATTACCCATGGTTACGGTAGGCCACAACGTGGTAAGTTCATCATCCGTAAGGCGCGCTTTACTCGATGGCGATGTCAGCCTTGCGGATTCCATGCTCGGATATTTTTATTCTTTAACGGGAGAGGTAGTTAAAGGCAATAAAATCGGGCGGAATATAGGCTATCCGACAGCCAACCTGAAACCAAACAGCGATTATAAGCTTATCCCTTGTCAGGGAGTGTATGCCACAATGGTAAACATTGCTGAACGAATGTATAAAGGAATGACCAATATTGGTTACCGGCCTACCATCGACGCCGACCACCTGACCATCGAAGTGAATATTTTTGATTTTAATGAGGATATTTATAACCAGGAAATTGTTCTTTCTTTTGTTGAGCGCATCCGCAACGAAAAGAGGTTTGCCAGCCTGGGAGATCTTCAGCTTCAGCTGGCAAATGATAAGATTGATGCGGAAAAGATACTGGAAAAGCTGTAATACGATATTGCATCCCGCCTCTTTAGACTCATTTGGTTTGACAATCTGACTTAGCCTTTTTTATCTGCATTATAGGCAAGCAGGCACTCGTGAATGGCACAATAAAGTTCATATTCCGATGAACGTATAATAAAATCGACTGAAAGATTGCAGTAAAGCATAAAATCCTGTATTTCCTTATCCGTTGTGAAAGAAGTAATACGCTGTACCACTTCGGCATTGTATCTGCGTGCGGCAACTACTTTTTTCTGATCCTGGTTTACAAGCGACTGGTATAATCGTTTGCTACGGCCTTCTTTGCTGATTTCATCGTACAATGCTGTAATAGGGCCGGGAATTGTAACGGTAAGTCCTGGATCGGACATTCCGGGAATGTTAGCTTTTGGTGGATTTCCGGTAATCGGGGTATTATAAAACTTCGGATCGTTGAGTTTCAGGTCCGGCATTTGGGGTGTTTGATCTTCCATGGCCAGCACAGCTTCTTTCATCGCTTTGGCATCTGAAGGCCAGGGGTAAATTTCAACGCCTGAAATCATCATCGTATCCACATACATTATAATGTGCACGGGTATTACAGGTGATTGCCTTTCGGCTTTAACATAATATTTAAACGGAATATATCCCACACAGGTATACCGCAACGTATCGCCCGAAGCTGCGCTGATTCGGAACTGCCCATCGAAGTTGCTTATGGTACCCTTACTACCCGAAATATTTACAACATGCACATTTTCAATATATTTACCCTGGGGATTAGTAATAAACCCTTCAACTGAAATTACAGGATGGCTTTCAGCAACCTGGGCTCTTGCACTCAGGGCTATAGGAAATATAAGCAAAAATAGTAGCCAACTGCGATGCATATTGCCGGGTATAATCGTGCAAAAGTAAAGGAAATCAAGGTATAGGAAAGTTAATACTTGTTAAAGTGTCAAGATATTATTTGGATGTGCTGAGAGAGGAATATTTGAATCTACATTCCTTTTTTTTGTTTTTTTTCTTGTCCTTTTGTCTTGCCTAAAAAGGACCAAAAAGTCAAGGCTTACTATAAATTTCACACAGATATACAACTTGGTAAGGCTCGCAATCCCGATGGCTATCGGGAAAAGCCTGATAGATTTTGCCATATCCAGGCAGCACGTGAGGCAGGTGTATTGCTACGCACATGCCCGCGCTGTTTACCTTTGTCTACATCTGTAGTGAAATTTCCATATGGCCAATCCCTAAACCCTGAAAATCACACTTAAAAGTCAAATTGTTGTTCCGCAATGTTGCCATAGGAAGAATCTAACTTAGATGGGACCGGCATTAGAAAAATACGCCAGCGATTCTTGTCGGAGGTATCCCGCAAGGGCGGGACAGGTCGTGCGAATGGCATGTGCGTAGCAATACACAGCAACGACAAATATTCGGATTTGTGCCATCTTTCATGCCTTGTATTGCGAGGGATACCTTCGACTTAGAACCGCAAGTATTTGTCGAAAGCCTAGATTTTTTGTTACTTTTTGATCATGCAAAAAGTAAAAAGAGAGACATGTTTAATCAAACTCCGAATTAATTCAAAGAATAATAATGACTTCTTTAAAAATAAGAGGTTATCATTAATTGATTTTCTCAGCACATCAAAATAACATTTAGCCGTTAAAGCAACTTCATTTTGATTGACTTAGAAAATTTAAATGATTGGCAGACGTCTCTTTCGGTTGTTGCGGGAATAAATGAAATTTCCAACTCTTGCTATTTTATCGAAAAATATTTTCAAAAATCATAGGACCTTTTCGCATTTTTTGGATTAAGTATTGATTATCCCTGATTATAAGCAAACCTTTTCGGTATTTAGAGAGAGTATTGCTGTTTTCAATCGTAGCAATCAGGGTATTGCTTTCAACAAACACATGGGTAGGTTGAATTGCTTTTGTGTGCGTATAATATTGGTTATCTGCACTATAAGATTATAAATTGTTGATAACTCTTCCGAATCCCCCCCCCAAACAACTTGTTTTTTAGTGAATTTATATTTTACCTTTGATCCGGTATCCGTTTTTTATTTCGAACCCATTGAGCGTTTATTTTTTTTACCAAAATACCAAAGCTAATTATCTGATCGCAAAGAAAAACCCTTGTTCACAAATCCCCGGCGATTAACTTTTACTTATCACACAAATATACATATCAAATACCTGGATTAAAATATAAACTATTGAAAATACAAGAGGATTAAAAACCGCATCCCAATAAAGAAAGGAGAAAAAACAGATCGGTCATCCTGTTATCGTTGCATTCATTTTATTTTGTAATCACTGCAACACAATGTAAATCAATAGAAATAACCAAATAATTATTTAACCGGCTTATTACCGGCAAGGGGGAGATGGCTGCCACAACCTTAGGAAGTTAACAGCAACCGCTCCCCTGCCACCGGTAACAGGCACAAAATTAATCTAAAATGAGAACACTTAAACATTTTACTTTTGCGTTACTATTGGTAGCGCTTGCACTAACAGGGTGTAAGAAGGACGATACCCAAAACCAACAAAATAAAAACATGCTCAAATGAGCGATAATACCACAAGTCGATTACTGGTATTCCGTGATCATCTCGAACTCAAAAACGGTACTTCACTCCCGATCGATAGTGCTAACTGGTATATCGAGGGATTGCTGAATTACGAAAACGCTAATAATAATCATCAGTTTGATGGTCTTACGTTTTTTTACGACACACTTGTTTTGTACACTGCAGCTGGTTCACTTTCCAACACTGAACTTAATGATGTGTATGCCTATTTTACAAATCAACTGTACGAAATTACTCAATCCAATAATGACCCTGATTTTGCTTTCGACGCCATTGATATTTCTATTACAACCAGCGGATTAAAAAATGGCGAAACACAACTAACCATGGTTGTTGGCGGAGGCCCTAATACCGTTGGGGTATACGAAGCTTTTGGAGCTACCGATTACTGGATTTGGGGCATGCAAGGCGGAAAATGTGGTGCATATGCAGGGCAGGGCGGATTATCCGATGCCGCCCTGCAATTGAATTATAAATTTAGCCATCCTTTGGCTGTCCCTGCCGGATATTTTACCGGACTATTTTATGTATTAGCTACTGGGGATGAATTTCCTGATCCAAACAACCCGGGTCCATATTGCGATTATAAAATCTTTAGGTTTGATGCCTGGAATACAGGCATTTATCCTTGCTTAGCTCCAAATGAGCTAAATTATTACCTGGCTAAAATGCCGGAAATCATTGCTGATAAAAAGCCGGATGGTAAAACATACGCTTATGCTAATGCATATGCAATGTTTTTCCCTAATTTTGGGAATTTATATTACCATGAATATAAATTATGGTATGGTGATTTTACCACAATTGATCCTAATAATAACAATTAAAAATAAACCAAAGGGGTCATTCAATAATTGAGGTACACACTATAGTTATTGAATGCTCCTTACATATTCAAACATAAAATGAAAGCCATTTTTCTTCCCTTATTTTTACTTTTTTGTCAGTGCCTGATAGCACAAAACACTTTTTTTAAGAACTATGTCCGACCTTCTCATGAAAGGGCTTTCAGTTGTGTGGAAATGCCTGATGGCGGTTTTTTGCTGGCAGGTGAAATAAGGCAATCCGGATATAATGATGTTAACGAAGGATATATTGCTAAACTATCCCCTTCAGGTGAAATTGTGCAGGAAAAGTTTTTAAACCCCGGACACTCAGCACGTATGTGTTTGGTCTTACCATATCAGTTCGAAAATGCCTCTTATCTTTTTATAGGTTCATCCGATTCTGTTGCCGGGGATGACTCATTTGGGAATAAAATTTTTTATGGACTGGATAGTAATTTAGACGTTATTTATCAAAAGTTTTTTAACCATCAATTTAACTATCTAATTTATCCCTGGCAATATGTCACCCAAAATGATACTATCCTGTATTTGCAAAGCGATAATGACAGGATAAAACAAAATAGCAGTTTAACGCACTTTGTGGATGTTGTTAAATACAGGCTGCCTTTTGATAGCCTGCAATCATATACCGTTCCCAGCTATTCAGTTGTTTGTGATCTTCTTTTGAAAAGTAGTGATACAATTCTTGATTTATATGTATTTCCTTCACGAAGAAGGATTACGTTGGATGAAAATCTCCATTACCTTAAGACCTCCAATTATCCAATTGAATTTAGTACAAATATTTGTACAACTCTATTGGATGAAAACGGATACCTTATTACGGGTGAATACTCAAACCCGTCCACAGGAATTGGCGATCTGGGAACTGTTAAGATGAATGATGATGATGAACCAATAGATACGATGATTTATAATCCCAGTGAAGACACAACTTTTTATGCCGGTGGCAGACAAAACACCGTAATTAGTGGCAACTATGTTTATATTGCTGGTTTTTATAATGTTAATCCAAATTGGTTCCCGTACAACTATACTCCATCCTGGATAAGCATCACCAAAGCAGATATGGATTTAAATATGATCAGTACCCATTTTTATGGTGGTGATGCGCAATACTGTCCTTTTAGTATCATTGCCACCTCCGATGGCGGTTGCTTTGTAACAGGATATAGCTACGACTACCTGAATAACCTGCCGAACAATAACTATGAGCTGGATATTTTTGCCCTCAAAGTCGATGCCGACGGTCTTATTACCGAATTGCCCGAACAACCCCATACACAAGCCCACGATGCCATTCTATACCCTAATCCCGGCCGCGAGTTTCTCACTATCCAATCGGGACCACAAATAAACGGGGCGCAACTCACATTATACGATACGCAAGGGCGCGTTGCACTTATTGAAACGATTAAAAACACACATGAGCGTATAAATACATCCCATCTGCCGGCTGGCATATATCCCTGGCAGGTTATATATAAAAACAAAATAATAGAAAGCGGGAAATGGATAAAAGAATAAGTATGCAGGGCCAGGGTTCAGAAAATCGGCGATGAGGGGAGAAAGGAATATGCTGTCACAAGTCGGGAGATAAGCTCCTTCTGCTCGCGCTCGCTTGTAGCGAGTGCGCATCCGTCAAAAATCTCTCATCAAAGAATATAATTTATTTTTTTTTCACCCGAGGCTACGATAATTATCGGAATGCAATCCGTACCGCTACAATCAAACTTTAAAACATGCTAATAGTTAAGGATTATTGGATATATTTGTAATGGAATAAAAACAATAAATAATATAGGATTACTGAGTGGCACGGATTGCAAATCCGCGCCACTTGAGTTTGGCCTTTAACTAGATAGTGCCATTAAGAAAACGCCCTATTTTTGCAAAGTCTTGTCATTACTAATAGCTGTTACATAGACATTTTGTTACTAATGCCACGCAGTTTGTTTATATCTGTTGGTTTTCAATTTTCGCCAGCAGATTTTAGGGTGTTTTGCTCAAATTTGTTGACAATCAGGCATACCTATCCCTTGTTTGGTAAATGTAACCATACTTTCGATATCGCAGTTTATGCTGCCTGTTTTCTTATCGGATGTGTCTTTTGCTGTTTTTGCCTTTCTTTTTCCAGTATCTGCCTCCCTATTTTTTTTAGGTTATACGCTGTTACACCTAATGATATATATCTGGTGAAGTGATCAATACCTCTGTCGGGACATCTGTCCAATCCCCTGTTTTCCAGTTCATTAATATTCGATTCTATGGCACTATGCTTGTTTTTTAGCCTTTTGAACTGCCGTGATGTTTCTTCTTGTTCTTCTTGCTTGTTTCGTTTACCAAGCTTTGGCATTATCACTTGGCTTACGTATGTGCATAGGAGTTCTTTGTTTTCTTTTGTCCAGTAGCCCTTGTCAAAACTCCAGGATTTAATATCATAGTATTCCAATAATCGTTTTACCAACTTCTCCACCATTTGCCGGTCTTGCTCGTTGTCCAGGATTTGGAAGTCAATTATCAGGTTGTATTGATCGGTTGTAATTGCCAGTTTCTTGCCCAGTTCAACATTGGGACGTGTTTTCCCCTTCTTTACCAGTTCGGTATACTCTTCGAATATTGAAAACATTTTTTCTTCATGAGGGATCGTCTCGCCTTTGATCAGACGCCTGTTTACCAAGTCTATATGTTTTTTCATTAACCCTAGATAGTGCGTAATCGACAGGCTTTCTGCTAAATCTGCCGTATCTTCTACTGGAAAACTTTGGATTGCAGTTTCTATCTTTTTTGCTAAAATGCTGGCTTTTTGAAGGTATTCAGTTGCTGCTTTTTTTATGCGTTTGTCTTTGTTCTTGCCTCCTGATGCGGATGCCCTGCCTAGTTCGCGCATAAGCCCTTTCACCTGTAAACGCCAATCGCCCATCTTTCGCCAGCCTTTTATTGCACCATATTTGTTCTCAAATTTTGATACCCCGTCCATACACTTTCGGGCACAGTCCCACAAAAGGTTGTAATCCGTAGGAAAATGAACATTGCTCTCAACCACGTAGCTGTCGGTCTTTAAGCGCAAGGCTGCCCCCTCTTTTTTTTTAAAAATATCGTGGCCAAAGGCTATTATTACTTCGTTCAGCTGCTTTACCGTTTCATCATCAAGCAAGGTGACATTGTCGTAAATATTCTGATATTCAAAGGTGGTCCGTTCAAAAAATGGTTGCTTTTCTACGCCCATGATCTGGCGTATCAAATGGTCGTAGTTGGCCAGATGGACAAGCCTTTCATAACTCGCCCCTATACAGAGTCTTACCTGAGAAAGTACAAATAGTTGCCACAAATCCATCCCTTTACGACCGGTCTTTTGTTTATCTTTGCTTATAGTATTCTCTAATATGCTGAATATCTTTTCATTATATTCAGGTGTCACAAATATCTCTTTTAGTGCGGCCATAAGTTCATCCAGGCTATCCTTGCTTTTTAATGAGATTTGCGTGTCCTGAATTAATAACTGTCCTATTTCTATTTGTTGTTCGAATCTCTTTCTCATCTGCGAACCTCCTTGCGTTTTTAAGTGCTTTTATGTGAATCTCGTTTAATTAATACCCTAAAGTTCAGCATTTTGACTGATTCACACAAGCGAAAACTACCTAAGATTCAAACAAGTTTTCAACAGTATAGTGTTGATAACCTGTTAATTGCAGGTTTTCTTAGTAAAACTATTTATTATATATGTTCAGAAGAGAATTGTATTAATAATTGGGACTTTAATTCAATCAGTAAAGAAAAAATAAATAGTCAAATTTTATCTTTGGCAGAAGATAGAATTAAAAATCTCCGTTAATTACAATTAAAATCCACTGTAGATTAAGTTGTAGCTAATTTAGTTTATTAAGAAATATCTTCTAAAATATTTACGAAAACGAAGGGATTGCGAAATTTCATATTTTCATGATCCCATTTGTTTTGTAGATATTCAAAACCTGCATTTGCATATCCCTCCATTTGTCTCATAAGTTCAGTGACAAATGAATTGATTGCTTCTTCGCTTGCATTTTCTAATTCAATCCAATTAAAACCGAATTCTTCTGATTTGTTAAGTAATAGCATTACTGTATAATCTCGAATAGAAGTTGGTTTCCAATTTGAAAACACGAAAAAATCATCTGTTTTTTCGTTTCCTTGAATATATTTAGGAGTACCTAATTTAAACCCAAGGACAAAAGCATACATATACGTTTGATAAAATGCACCAAAAGATGAAAAATCACCTTTCCCTGATGAATCACCTTTGTTGGAAATCGCCTCGATTAAAGCTCGGTATTGTGCCTTATATCTTGGCCTTTTTTGACCTATAAGATCTCTTATTTGCGAACTGTCCATGATATTTATCCTTTATAACATTTATTTTTTGTAACTAAATTTGTTGTATCGGCTTTTTCCTCAATCACATTTACATAGAAAGTGCCTGGTATTTCACCATTTTCCATTTTCCGCAGAATTTTCTTTCCTAAATCATTAAGGAAATCATCGGAATTTGGATCGTATAATTCTTTTATAAAAATGATACTTTGAGAAAATACTTTAGGAGCTATTTTGAAGAAGTTATTAATGAAATTGTCTCCAAACTCTGAAAAAGGGGCATCAGATATAAATGGATAGTCAAATCGCTTATTTCCTATTTTGGAGGAAATGATAGCCATTATGATTGACAACTGTTTCATCCGCTGGAAACCTGTGCCAAGACCAGTCAATTCCCCGTCATTGATATTTTTTATACAAACTTGAACTGTACCATCAGCTTGCTTTGAAAAATTCAACTTACCTCCTGCGGCTAAATTGCCAAATGTAAGATCACTATATTTTTGATTGGCATTTATTTCTAAGGATCTTAAAATTTCATCAAAAATTCTTTCTTTTGAATTAAGAAAAATTGATTCTACACAAACCATCATTTCTTTGAAATCTCGATAGCTTTTGATCTCACTGTTTGCATTTATACCATTTAGATCATCTTCAATCTGCCTTAGTCTGATTTTCCATTGCTTTATTTGGTTTTCAGCCTTTTTAATATCATCATCTTTCTTTTCAATTGTTTTTTCAGCAAGAGTATAGTCTGAAATATTTTGACGGTCATTAGTATCTGCATTGTTTTCACTTCCGCCTGCATTCAAGAATTCAAGTTTGGCAATTTCTCTCTCCTCTTCTTTCTGATTAATTACTTCTTCTAAATTGTCAATTGCTGTTCTATATTTCTCGATAGACTGTGAGAGTTCAGGAATACTATTTAAAAATGAACTAACCGTTGTTTGGATCCCACCATAAAAGGAAGAAAAATCATTTTTATTAGAATTTTCAGTCGATTTAGGCCGTTTCAAAACCATTTCAATGTGCTTCCATGCGTCAGAATTTTTGGGAGCAGGGCGATTGCAAATTTCGCAATTTTCGCCTTCGAGCATTCTAAGCAATGAAGATTTATCGGGAGAATTAGGAGGCAATAATAGCATTGACGGGTCTTCCGCCAATTCATGTATTATACGCTGTTCCGCCAGTTTAATAATTAGATTCTTGTAATTGTTGGAAAAAGAAGTGATTTGTTTTTCTAAGCCCATTAACAGCCAAGGAGAACTTTCTGAAAACAACATTGTAGTAATATTTCTTTCATTTACATTCTTTTTGTCTTTTAGTTTATCTATCTCATTTTGAAGCGTTTTTTGGATTCCTCTAAATTTCTCTCTGTTTTGAGCATTTAATAATATAGCCTCTAAAGTGTCTTTTTTCTTTGTGGCTTCGGATAATTCAGTTTTATAAGTTTCAATCTGTTCAGATGTACTATCAATGCGTTGTTCTAATCCCTCTCTTTCTTGAATGAGACCGGTAATCCTGTTATTGGTTGAGTCTATTTCTTTTTCTTTATCGTTAGATAGCTTTTTTGCCTTTTGAGATAAATCTTTACTAACAACACAAATTTCTATAAGATTTTTTATTCCCGCTAAGGCCTCAATAGTAGAAGAAAGACCATTATGTGAAGATAAATCCACTAATTGTTCCATTGACTCACCCTGTAGCAATGCATAATTCATTAATTCAACTGGAATTATCTTTTGTACAATTTTGTCTTTATCTGCTTGGTCTAATATTGGAATATCTCTATTGTCAATAGTCTGCAAAATATCCAATTTCTCATTGGTTCTCCAACTATCACCTGCTTTTGTGAATTGAACTATTTTTGAAATTGAATACTTATCCGCATTCTCAATGAATGTAATGTTTATTCCTATATCAAAGTTAGTTTCTTCATTCAGAGCCTTACCTGATGCCATCTTTATAAATGAAGAAGGCGCATTGACCATTCGTTTTAAATCGGAATCATAAACAGTATCTTTCAAAACCCAAAGGATGCCGTTGTAGAACTTGGATTTACCCATATTGTTATCGGCATTGACAATATTGATCCCTTCTTTGAAGTGATATGTATTATGTTCAAAACTTCCATAATAATTGTAGAAGTTTTTAAAACTGATTGATTTTATGATTGCTGCCATAACTATAATTGCATGATCTGTTTCTGAATAGTCTGAAAAATTGCATTCTTATCCCGGTGGTTTTCTTGGCCACTAATTATTGCTTTTACGATTTCGATAACAGGATCAGTGGACTTAGTATTATAGTTCACCTGTTCCAAGTCACTTTTGGAAATTCCAAAAATATCTTGAAATTCAGGCGATTTCAACACCTCTTTAAAAATTTCTTCAGCTGTCATATTATTTTTTTATTGGTTTATACTCATAATCAGTTCAGATAATACCAAATCATAAAAACGTGCGACTTCATCAAGAGATTGAAGAGCACCAGTATAATTATTGGTTGCTAAATTGGCAAAATAAGCAACGCGAGTTAATTCACCTTTCACAAGACTGCGTTCAATTTGCCAAAATTCATTGGAGTAATATGGAGACCGAAAATCAGGGACAACGACCATATCATAGATATGTGCGAATGTTTTTTCCTTATGTTTACGAAGTAAACGACCTCTTCTTTGAATAAACTGACGAGGATTTCCTGTACTAGAAGCAAAAATACCGTACTCTGCTCTTGGTACGTCCACACCCTCGTCTAAACATTTCATTGCAAACAATACATTTATTTGCCCATTTTCAAAACCTTGTAAAATCGTTTTTCTTTCTGTTTTGTTGTTTTTTCCAGTGTATGTGTTACAAGTTGTGTCAGGAAAAACTTCTTTTGTTAAATCGAGCATTTTTTTAATTAAACTTTCCTCGTAACTTTCTTGAACTATATCAAAATCGGAATTTGAATTTAAAAGAGCTTCATCTGAATCAAACACTTTATTGCCTTCCGGAACATAAACAAAACAATATTTTAACTTATCGCTACCTATATCTTTGATTATATCTTTAAATATGCGCATTTTATCATCAGCTTTGTGTAAAATGCGTTTGCGGTCCATTTTTAATTTATTTGCTTTATTTTCATCTTTATAAGTTCCGGTTGATTTGTCAAAAAGTCTGAGTAGTTGCAATGAAATATCAGCATATTTTTTCATTTCACCTTTTTTCAGATAAGCCATTTTGGGATAATAACAGTACTCCATCAGTCGACCTTCTTCTATGGCTTGACTCATTGGGAAATTGTAAACATATGGTGGTTTATCGTTAAAGAAGCTTTCTAATTCTGCTGTTCCTTCTTCATCGTATATTCTGCTGGGTGTAGCGGATAATGCAATTCTCTTTTTGATATGCAATGTACGGAAAATTGTCTTAACGGATTCTGATCCTATATTATGTGCTTCGTCTGCAATAACGAGCATACTATCTGGCAATTGAGGCAGAATTTGTTGAAAGTCTTTGTTAGTGAATGATTGGTAGGTAGATACTATTATAAAACTAACTTTCTTACCTCTACTAATTTTATCTTCTAATTTTGCAATTTGTTGACGCCACTGTAGGTTTTCTGAAAATACTGTAATTACATTTTTGAAATCGAAAAAAGCAATTTCTTCTATCCATTGCTCCACTAGCGCAATAGTTGGTACTAATATCAATAGTTGATAAACACCATCGCTTTTGTAATCTTCAAGTGCGCAATACAAGGAAGTAATAGTTTTACCTGTTCCGGTAGCCATTGCGAAAATGCCCTGCCTGCCATTTTTCAACCATGCTTTATAAGCCTGGATTTGATAAGGTCTCGCCCCATCAGGATATTTATCAGGGAAATGGGGCTCTTTTATTATCAAAGAGGATGGCAATATTTTTGTTTCTATTTTTGTTTTATTAGTTAATTTTTTAATTATTTCTTTCTCTTGTATCAATAAATCGTGTGCATCAACATTAGGATAAGCTTTTACGATCTCTTGACAGAATTTCATGGCGGGGAAAACATAGACATTGTTGTTTTTCCCGTTCCATATTTCCATAAAATCTTGTTCACTTAATTCAATTCTTTCTCTGCTATCATCACTTTTCCACGAGCAAGTGCATTCGATTGTTTCAATATTCCTTACCAATGCAGCGGCCGTTAAGTTCAAGGAACCGGTAAAAGCTACTTTATCTTTATTTTCGTCTGTAAAAATGCCAAATTTCTCATGGGCTAAACCACCGTCTTTTGGAATAACAATCTTTATTTCAATTCTATTAGTTTGGACAAGGTATGAAATGCATTTAAAAAAATGTTCGTCTCGATGCGATAATGCTTTCTTCAGGGCAAAAAAAGATTGTAATATCTGATTCTCAAAATCAACTATTTCTTTAGTTTGCAAAAGTTTATAGTCATCTTCTGTAAGATATTGATTTATATATAAACGCATGTTACCCCCATTACTAATAAAATGAGCAATGCCAACAGATAGGATATTGAACGATGCACTACTGAAATA
>JBBRCH010000090.1:0-17641 GCA_038204995.1 Bacteroidales bacterium
GACTAAAGCAGAAATCGTTGCTGAAATAGCCAGTAAAACAAACATTGAGAAAGTAGCTGTACAGCAGACAGTAGAATCATTCATGGATGCTATCAAAAAAGCAATGGCTGATGGCGAAAATGTTTACCTCAGAGGTTTTGGAAGTTTCGTTGTGAAACAAAGAGCTGAGAAAACCGGACGTAATATTTCAAAAAACACTACCATCATTATTCCGGCTCACAATATTCCTTCATTTAAACCGGCAAAGGTTTTTGTTAACGAAGTGAAGAATAAAGTTAAGTAATTCAGAATTCCCTATCATTAACATTTAAAGTATGCCAAGCGGAAAGAAAAGAAAAAGACATAAAATGTCGACGCATAAACGCAAAAAACGTTTACGCAAAAATCGCCATAAGAAGAAATAACCACGATTAAACTCAATGATTTCATCACATGAAACGTGTGTTATTTCATGTGATGAAATTTTTTTTACTTACTTTTACCCTCACATCTTGATGCAATCTCTTTGGTATTGTGATGCCTATAGGTGTAATTATCTGAAAAGCTAACATAGCTGTGGTAAACAAGGAATTAATTATAAATGCCGAATCTTCCGAAGTTAACATCGCACTTCTGGAAGACAAGGTTTTGGTTGAACTTAATAAAGAAAAAACCAATAACAGCTTTGCTGTTGGTGATGTATATCTGGGTCGGATTAAGAAAATTATGCCTGGCCTCAATGCTGCATTTGTAGATGTTGGGTATGAGAAAGACGCTTTTTTACACTACCTCGATCTGGGTCCACAGATAAACTCCTTCCAGAAATATACCCGAAACACCCTGGCAGGCAAAGATGCCCAGAGCCAGATGCAGGAATTTGAAGTTGAGCCCGATATTGAAAAAACCGGTAAAATTTCACAGGTACTTACTCCTAATCAGCAAATTCTGGTTCAGATTGCCAAAGAACCGATTTCAACAAAAGGCCCACGTATTTCATCTGAAATTTCTTTCGCAGGCCGCTACCTTGTGCTCGTGCCTTTCAGCAACAGGCTTTCAATTTCCCAAAAAATAAAGAGTGCTGAAGAACGTAATCGTCTTAAAAGACTGATTTCAAGTATCCGGCCTAAAAATTACGGCGTAATCATTCGTACTGTTGCCGAAGGAAAACGTGTTGCTGACCTGGATGCCGATCTGAATTCGCTGGTTCAGAAATGGGAGGCGGTGGCGCAAAAAATGTTTGGAGCCAAAGCACCTCAAAAAATTGTAAGTGAACTGGACCGAACTTCGGCAATTCTGCGCGATATGCTCAACGAATCGTTCAATAATATTCATGTTGACGATCCGAATGTAGCCGAAGAAGTGAAGAATTATATCCGTACAATATCCCCCGACAAGGTTGATATTGTTAAGGTTTTTAAAGGAAAGATCCCCATTTTTGATAATTTTGGCATCGACAAGCAGATAAAAAATTCTTTTGGTAAAATTGTTACTATCAAAAGTGGGGTTTACCTGATCATAGAGCATACCGAAGCACTGCATGTAATTGATGTTAACAGCGGTCACAAAGTGAACAGCGACAGCAGCCAGGAAGAAAACGCTCTTTCAGTGAACCTGGAGGCTGCTACCGAAATCGCCCGCCAGCTTCGTCTTCGTGATATGGGTGGCATTATTGTTGTCGATTTTATCGATTTACATGAGGGCTCAAACCGCCGGAAATTGTATCAGCGGCTTAAAGATGAAATGGCAAAAGATAATGCGAAGCATACTATATTACCTCCCAGTAAATTCGGATTGGTTCAGATTACCCGACAGAGAGTTCGTCCCGAAACCAATGTGGCAATACTAGAGAAATGCCCTTCATGCGGTGGCACCGGTGAGATAAAACCAAGTATTTTATTGACGGATGAAATCGAGAATAATCTTCAGTATCTGCTTCAGGATCAAAATGAACCGTATCTGAAAATTAATCTTCATCCTTTTGTATATGCATTTTTGAAACAAGGCGGGATATTCCGTTCCCTTCAGTGGAAATGGTATTTCAAATATAAAAAATGGATTAATCTGGTGCCAGTCAACTCATTCCAATTAACAGATTACAGGTTTTTAAATAAACACGACGACGAAATTAAAATGTAACAGCTCCCGACAGCGCTGTTTTTTTATACTATTTTTTAAGAATGAATATTTGCAGACCGATCAGTGAAAAACGGCTAAAGATTTGTGATATTCAACTTGATTCCACTTACTTCCTCTATCTGACTATAATCGTTAACCTAACGAAGAGCATTTAATCCGAATGAAATAATTACTAATTTCAAATGAATTTTGACTTGTTAAAGAGTTCATCTTTAACCCAAATTATGCAGTAGCGTAATCGATAAAACAAATCTAATGTATTTTAATTGTAGATCATTGAAATACAATGATTTGCTTCCCGATTTTATCGGGAGGGGTTACCCCAACCGATAAAAATGCCGATGTAACTGAAGTTTAGTCTAAAGCATTTGGACTATTACGAATGTACAATCAGTATAACTCAAATAGTTCGACTTTGTCTCCTATTGCGTAAATTGGGATTAACATGGTTTGCTGAAAAGCAACTTCACTTCTTTGCAAAGGCGACCTCATAATCCATAGTAATATAAATATCAGCTTTTGGCCTCAAAGCTTGTACCATCTTGTGTTCCTGCTCCAGAACAGCCATGCGATATTCATTCTGTGGTTCTTTGCCACGGACCAGCTGGGCTTTCTTGGTTTCGTGAAAGGTAAGCTCAATAAATACACTTAAATCCATACCATTGGTTTGAATAGCATATAAACCGTCAATAATAATCATATCAATGCCTGAATAGTCAGTGGTAAGTTGATCTACCTGCTCGGTGACAAGATCCACACAGGGTCCCGTGGAGACTTTTCCGGCTTTAAACTCGGCAACGTTGCGGTAAATGGTATCCCAGTCGTATTCATCATAGCCAACCACATTCTGTATTCCGTTAGCTTTGCGCCATTCGGTTCTGAGTAATGGAAGAATACGGTAGTAGTTGTCGATATGAATTGGTTTGGCGAAAATGCCATGTTTTCGCAACCCTTTGGCAATCACATGGGCCAGTTCCGATTTGCCTGAGCCGGATTCACCTGAGATACCGATGATCATTTTTGGCTTCCTGTTTAAAAGGATATGATCAATTATTTTTTCGCCGGCTTTTTGGTGCTTTTCAGTAATTAATAAGACATCGCCTAACATAATTCTTTATTTTAAATTTTATAAACATTTTCTTTTCCTTTAAATACATTAAGCCTGTTGTTTTTGACGAGGACAACTACATCCTTATCCGCATGAATAGCAAGTTCGGTCTTAGTGATTTTCAGGTTGAAACGGGTTCCTTTAAAAGAAATGCCGAAACTCAGCGATTCCCAGGCATCAGGCAATGAAGGCTGCACCGATAGAACATCCTGGGATAACGAAACTCCTGCAAATGTCGACAAAGCAATAAGAACGGTACCAGCCATTACTCCGGCATGAATTCCTTCAGCGGTGGTGCCGCCTTGTATGTCGACGAAATCACTGGCCAGCGCATCGGAATATAGTTGCCAGCTCATAGCGCTTTTGCCGGCAATGGATGCAAGGCGTGCATGAACAATGCGACTTAGCGTCGAGCCATGTGAAGTACGGCTAAAATAATATTCAAGATTATGTTGAAGATAATTTTCAGGCAATGAATAACCTAATCCCTGGAGTAGTTGATCCACTTCAGGCTTTTCGAGGTTATAAAAAGTCATCAGCATATCTGCCTGTTTTGACACTTTGAACTCGTCAGGGGTAAGACCCTCCGCTTTCAGTATGCGGTCCATACGGGAAATATTTCCGTATTTCTTCGTGTAATAATCCCAATCCAGTTCTTTAAGGTCAAAATAACCTTCGTATTGGGCAATAATTCCATCAGCATTGATATCAAGAAATAATTTCCCGGATATATCCTTCCAAATCTTTAGTTCGGCAAGCTCGAAACCCATTTTTTTAAATTCAGACTGGGCTTTTTCTCCATATGAATCATAAATAAGCACTGCTTTTCTGAAAGCCCATGCTACCATAAGATTGGTATAAGCGTTGTTATTCAAACCGCCTGCGGCAGCACCGGGATAATGCTCATGAAACTCGTCAGGCCCCATAACTTTGGTAAGATCATAACGCTGACGGTTTTCGTTCCACTGGCATTTACTGGCCCAGAAACGGCATATCTGCAGGAATATTTCAGTGCCATAATCCTTCATGAAATCATGATCCTCAGTTACCTGGTAATACTGCCAGATGTTGAATGCCACTGCCAGCGAAATATGTCGCTGTAAAGAACTGTGATCGGCGTCCCACTGTCCGCTCAGAGGGTTAAGATGGATAACCTGTGTTTCCTCACGACCATCAGAACCACTCTGCCATGGGAACATAGCGCCGGAATAACCATATTCCATGGCATATTCCATAGCTTTTTGAAGCCTGCGGTAACGATACATCAGCATTGATTTCGCCACTTCAGGGAGGTTGATATCATACAATGGCATAATAAACAGCTCATCCCAAAAAATATGTCCACGATAGGCTTCTCCATGTAATCCCCTTGCGGTAATACTGGCATCGATACTGCTGTTGTGAGGAGACATACTTACCATGAGGTGGTAAAGATGAAGCCTGAGAAGCTTTTGTGAAATTCGGTCGCCACTAACCTTCATATCGATTTTATCCCAAATTTCTTTCCATGCTGCACCGCTGGTATTCAAAAGTGTATCAAAATCATCTCTTGATTTGTCCAATCCGGCATATGCTGATTTTAACGGATCAGCAGTATCATCACTTTTCGAAGTATACGTGCTTGCTTTTTTTATTATAGTTACTACTTCTTCTTTTCGCACATTAAATGCAACGGTTCCATATACTGACGAAGGTGTAATTTCGTGTGTAAGCTCTATAGCTGATAATTTACCATACTGATATATGTAGTGATCGGCAGCTTCGGCAATTATAATTCCGGATTGAGTGGTCGAAACCACGACATACTGCCTGTTTCCTGAAGCGCCCTGGTCAATAGGTTTCAGATGTATCTGGTTCAGCGACTTATACCTTACAACGCCGTCGTTGATGATGGCTCCGTTTATCCCGGTTTTCAGAGTGACAGTTCCGCTATAATTAATTGGCTTTACTGCATATTGCATAACAGAAAGATGCGGATCAGCCATTGAGGCAAAACGTTTTGATTCGATAAGTGTTTCGTTTCCTCTTTCATCTCTTACTTTTAATAATCGGGTGAGAAGGCCGGTTTTGAGATCAAGGTTGCGTTCGATGAAAAGTATTATGGTATTGTTTATATCGAACCATTTCCCATCATTGATTCGGAAAGTAAGCGGAAGCCAGTTGGGTGCATTTACAAAGTCTTCGTTCCATATATCTTTTCCTGCTATTGGAGTACTCAGGCGGTTATAAAGTCCTGCTATGTATGTTCCAGGATAATTTATTGTGTTAGCATCTGTTTCTTCGGGAGCTCCGCGGGTTCCGGAATAACCGTTACCAACCGCCAGTAAGGCTTCACGGGTGCGTTCTTTTTCGGGTTCATAGGAATGATAGGTTATATTCCAGCCATCTTCATCTATTCCCTTAATAAACCAGTTATTAATGGCTTCGAGAGATGTTTCCGAGATATCATCCACAACTATGTCAGCTCCATTCAGGAGCAATTCATGATTGTTTTCTTCACGGGCTATCCCCAGCACCAATCCGAAATTGCCTGCGTGCCCGGCAGCAACTCCTGACACTGCATCTTCAACTACTATGGCATTATGCGGCTTAACTCCCAGGTTTGCAGCAGCGGTTGTGAAAATATCAGGCTCAGGTTTGCCCCTGAGACCAAGTTCAGCTGATACTACTCCATCAACCCGGGTTTCGATTAGCGGCATGAGGCCGGCTGCTTCGAGCACTGCTTCACAGTTTTTACTGGATGATGCAACCCCGACTTTTATCCCGGCTTTCTTCAGATCATGGATCATCTGAACCGTAGATTCATAAACACTGACGCCATCACGTTTCAGCACCTCGTTAAAAGTGACGTTTTTCCGGTTACCAAGACCACAAACGGTTTCCATTTCAACATTATCCGAAGGATCGCCAAACGGGATGTGTATTCCGCGTGATTCAAGAAACGACTTTACTCCTTCGTAGCGAGGCTTGCCGTCAACATAAGGCAGGTAATCATTTTTCTGGGTAAACTCCCTGAATGCTTCGCCATGCTTTAATTCGCGTTGACGCAGATAATCGTCGAACATTTTTTTCCACGCATGGCTATGAACTAAGGCTGTTCGGGTGATCACACCATCAAGATCGAAAATTACAGCTTCGAATTTGTATTTACCTGGCATAAGGATGTGTGTTTAAGAAATTTAGGTGGATTTGACTGAAGTTTTCTCAAAAGAAATCTAAGAATAATCAACCAGATCAACTGATATGTAACCAGTTAAATGCATAAGGTTCAATCTGAACCGGGGTTTTATTATCGAAAATGTTTACAACTGCATTTTCTGATTCAGGCAACCTGATATCTACCAGCTGATCAGTCATATTATGAATGATGAGCCATTTTTCGTTTCTGAAAGATCGATAAAATGAGAGCAATTTCCCATTTTCGGCTCCTGGTAATGAAATGAACTCAATATTACCCCGGCCAAAGGTTTTATGCTGGTTGCGAATTTGGAGCATCAGTTTCAACTTGTAAAATATTCGGCTACTGAAGCTATCCGGATTTTGCAGATTTTGCTCAAGTTGATTCCAGTCAATTTTACCACGCACCAGGAAGCGGGTATCATCTTTTCCGGTTAAGCGTATTTGTTCATCATAATATGCTTCATCGTTCAGTTTCCCGAATTCATCGCCGTAATAAATTACAGGCGTTCCGGGAAGTGTCAGAATTATAGAGTAAGCCAGTAGAATTCTTCGTTCGTCACGTTGCATCAGTTCAGACAAGCGGGCAGAAATACCCTCACCAAGCCGGAAATCCCATTCAGGTTTCAGGCAGTATTTATGATGAATATATTTACGTTCTTCTTCGGTCACATACACCAGTTCGAGGCTAAGTTCGTCGTGACAGCGAAGGAATGTAAACCATTGCCCGCTTTCAGGAAGTTCAGGGGTAAACGCTTTGGAAAGCGTCTCTTCGACAGGTTTTCCGCTATGCATGGCGATAGATTTGAATATACGGGGCATCAACGGGAAATGGTATGCTGCATGGCATTCGTCGCCATCACCCATGTATTCAACAACTTTGGCAGGCTGCTGGCAGGCTTCTGCCAACAGAAGGGAACCGGGTTTGATAAAATCGAGCATGGCCCTCAGGAATTTCACAACCATATGCGTCTGAGGCAGATTTTCGCAATCAGTACCTTCTTCTTTCCAGATATACGGGATAGCATCTACTCTGAAACCATCAACACCTGTATTTTGCCAGAATAGCAGAGCCCGGCACATTGATAGCAATACCTGAGGGTTTTTATAATTGAGATCGGGCTGAAAGTTGAAGAAACGATGATAAAAGAATTCATCGCCATAAGGTTCCCAGTTTGATTTTTCGATTCCTTTGAAAATGATCCTGGCTTTCTTATACCTGGTATTATCAGAACTCCAGATATAATAGTTACGATATGGATTATCTTTTGATTTTTGTGCTTCCTGAAACCAGTGATGTTCATTGGAAGTATGGTTCATTGCAAAATCGAATATTACCCGAATTCCGCGATTATGGGCTTCGGCAAGAAAACGGCTAAAAACGGCATGCTTATCAGCACCTTCTGCACCGGCCAGTTCAGCGCGGATGCTGAAATAATCGCTGATATCGAATCCTGCATCACGCATAGGTGAATCGAGTACGGGTAAAAGCCAGATGCAATTTATGCCCAGGTTGTGCAGGTAGTCAAGTTTTTGAGTTAACCCTGCAAAGTCATGATTGAAAAGGTCAGCATAAAGCGAATACACAACAGCATCCTTATACCAGTCAACCTGATCATTATCAGGTTTTTGGGTTGTACGGTTAACTTCAATAGTCAACAGAAAATTCTCTAAAATTCGGTTTGATACACCGGGATAAAGTTTGCCCCATATATCAAATAACAGACCACGTTGTTGCATAACGGATAAATGCTGCAATTTGTAACAGAAAATTATAAAATGGCCATAGCCGCAAACCGGTCGGGAAATAATTAAGAGCGATAGTTTTTACTTATCAGAACAGGAATGCAGGGATGTTGGTTAGATTTGCCATCGCCAGGCAATCCATCAGGAGCCATAAATCAGGAATAGTATTGTGATTATACCTGTAGAAAACAGGAATTTGTACACATCACAATCTCAGAATGATTTGAAAAAGGGGCTGTCCCCAAAAAGTTCAGCCCCTTTCAAACCAATCAATTTTATTTTTTGCCGTTTTTAACGACTGTACAGTGATATGTTCCTCCGAGATACAACTTTATGGTATAGTTTCCGGCAGCAGTAATTGGAATATTAGCACCATCCTGAGTGAGATCATCAACAGATCCGCCTAAATTTATGGCCCATGCATCGTTGGCCCGGAATTTAAATTCTCCAACTATCAAATCCATGGTGATTGTCAATGCCTTATTTGTTTCATCCCAGGTCATATTTTGATCCGAATTCCATCCATCAGGAGTAGCACTGCCAATCAAACCCCATCTGTTAGCGTTATAGGTGTAAGCATTTGGATGGCTTAAGTCCAAAACAAAGTAATAATCTGACTCAAGATCACAAGCCATATTGCTTCCGTTGAAGTCTAAAGTAGCATCACCCGCAGTACTGCCATAGTTATAATCCCAGGAATGATTAGCTCTGAACTTATACGAACCAACTATCATATGCAAACCACCTCTCCAGCTTTGTACGCCCGGATAATAGGATAAAGCAGTTTCATCATCCCATCCACCTGGAGTAGCATCACCTATAACACCCCACTCAGTAGCAACTGCGGTGTAAGTGAAAGTAGCAACGTTGGCATTCAGTTTGTAAAAGCCTGCAGGTGAATTAATGTTATTTGATGCATTAGGATCTAATACGCCTGAGTTATTATCATCACCATAATTAGGTCCGTTCCAATTTGGCAGGCTGGCAAACTTCCAGTTGTTTGAAGCATTTGCCATATAAACATAACCTTCCAGATTAGTTGGTGCCGTAGACAGACTTTTTATTTGCGGCGAGTTTGCCGGATCCCAATTGAGGAATACTGAGCCTGGATAACTGTCAGCTATATAATCACCAGGAATATACCAGGTCAATGTCGAAAGATAGGTGGTAACATTTAATGTTACTACATTTGAAGTAAGTGCATTTTCAAAATTGGAACCCTGATAAGCAATCACACGGATATCCAGGTCACCCGTGGTATTTGGGGCAATTCCGGAATTGATAGCTGCGTTATTCAGTTCATTTACTGTAAGTATGCCTGAGGTAGCAGTGCCAAAGGTTTTCACAAAAGGAGTTGCAAAAGTACCTCCGCCTAAATCTATCTGTATTGCATACTTGATGGGAAGATTTCCATATTCAGTGGCATTCCAGGTGAAAGTAACTGCTGTGTTAGCGGCATTTTCAACGGTCAATGTCAAAGGTCCTGCGGGATCCAGTGATAGGATAACCGGAATTATATACGGGGTAACAACAACCGAAATTGTATTGG
The DNA here is from genome assembly GCA_038204995.1 of Bacteroidales bacterium. Taxonomy (GTDB): domain Bacteria; phylum Bacteroidota; class Bacteroidia; order Bacteroidales; family UBA4417; genus UBA4417. Next base: position 9,696 of record JBBRCH010000090.1, read on the forward strand.
ATTGATATTGCTCATTGTTGTTGCCATAAGATGAAATGACCCTCATTTCCAGAGCAAAAGGCAGATCGGAATCCCCGAAACCAAAAACAATTGTGTTCAGTTCTTTAGCCGTAAAAGAAGTGCTCAGCACTCCCATAAGAACTCTTGTAACAGGTTTTGCAAAATTATGTCCTGTTGAATCAATTTGAACAATAAATTTTTGATTTGCCGAATCAGTGGCATAGTTAGGCCAGGTCCAACTTAAAGTCAGCATTTTGTTGCTTGAATCAGCAACATTTGCAGTAACTGAAGTCACTGAGCCTGACAACACTGTGCCATTTCCGGTTTTATAGAAGGGCAGGTCACCTTCTTTTTTGCAAGCCGAGAAAATGAGTGCGACTCCAATTGTTGCAATCAGAATTTTTACTATATTTTTCATAATTAACAGTTTAAAGGACAAAAAGATATGTTTTATTGAGCTACAACATAATATTTACCGAGTTGAAAGTCAACGGTAACCTTATAGGTTCCTGCGACGGGTGGGCTGGGGAATTGCGGGTCGGAATCTTTCTGCTCAAAATCACCTCCTGATACAATACTTCCGTCGAGCGCATGATATTGCGAACCCCATGCACCCATCTTCTGTACTAATTTATATCCGCCTGTACCAAGGAAATCAACAGTAAGGGTGTACAAAGTATTTATATTTGGATCTGGTGTAAATTTCTGGGTCACATCATACGGTGTCAGCAAAGGATTATTCCATCCTCCTGCGGTTGCATCACCCACAATCCATAAAGTACCCTCAACCGGAGGTGCTACTTTTGGAGGAGGTGTAAAAGGGGTAGCCGTCATTTTAAGGACGTTCGAATATAAGCTAGCTGAATTGTTGATCAGGGTCGATTTAATCCTTGCCTCAATGTTATGCGACATTCCTGTTTTTAATAGCAAACCGGTGGCCAAGGTCGTATTTAAAGTTCCGACAGTGAACGTCTTGCTCAATTCACTACTGATTGCAATAGATTGTTTATTCGGGTTTGTAAAGTTAGCCCCAGTAGTATCAATCTCCAAAACATAGTTTACATTTTGGGAACTTACCCCTGTTGTAAATGTGTAATCAGGATTGGTCCAGGAGAATGTGACAGCATCATCTGCTTTTGTAGCATCTGTCAGGATCAGGTCTGTTACGGTGGCAGTTAAAACAGGCGCTGTTCCTCCTTCGAGGTAGATCTTTTTCTCATCTTTACTGCACGACCATACCAACGTTGCCAGCAGGATCCACAGAGACATGTATTTAAATATATTTTTCATATCAATTCTTTTATTTAAAGGTTGGAATTAATTATACCCTTGGTTTTGACTTAAGTTACGGTTAGAATTTCTGTTGGCCGAAGGAATCGGGTATAAACTGAAATGACCATCAACAGCAGTGCCTGATGCGACACCACCTTTCCAAGGCCAGAGGTAGGCACTTGATGTAAACAAACCATAACGAATCAGGTCAGTCCGGCGATGTCCTTCCCAGAATAGTTCCCTGGCTCTTTCGTCCAGAATGTTCTGAAGGGTCATATCAGACGAATTAAAAGTGCTTGCACCTGCTCTGGACCTGATCAGGTTCACGTATGTAAGCGCAGTTCCGGCATCACCGGTTGTTGCTCCACGAAGCACGGCTTCGGCATAGATGAGGTACATTTCGGATAAACGGAATAACGGGAAATCAATATCAGCGAAAGCGGTGGTAGGATCATTTACTGCGACAGCATCTGAGCGAATATTTACATATTTCTTAATATGGTATCCGGTTGTAAAGTCGCTAACATCAGGAAGGGTATTAATTACAGCCTGAGCAGCCGTTCCACTGAAGGCAGAAGTGAAAAAAGCCTTACCTCTTTCGTCCTTTGTAATATCAATAGTGCCATCAGCGTCTTTGGGGAATTTATCCCCAAAAGCCTTGGTTGCCCTATAGCCAAACCAGCCACCTGAAGTGCCATAATCAGCATAATCACCACCGGCAGGGGCATGGATTAGGAAAGTAGTATTTCCATATGCTTGTCCTCTCAGACCATCGCAAGATATCGCCCATATAATTTCATTTCTGTACTTATCATTATCTGCCATAAATAGTTTGAAGTAACCGGGCTCCAAAGTATATCCGGCATCAATCACTTTTTGAGCATACGTAATGGCATCGTTATACCTTTCTGTTCCGGTATAAACGCCGGCATTCAGATAAATACGTGCAAGTAAAGCCCAGGCGGCAGGTTGTTCAACACGGCCATATTCGGCTGATCGGGCTGGAGACAGATCGGCATCAACTGCCTTAAGTTCATTCTCAATATAAATAAAAAGGTCTGTGCGGCTGATTTCTTTAGGTAAGAATGTTCCTATTCCATCATCTTCAGTAATAAATGTCGATTTACCAAACAGGTCCATCATTACCCAGTAATTGAATGCACGAAGGAAACGGGCTTCGGCTCTTGACTTTTTAATGTCGTCAGCAGGAGCACCGGTAATTCCTCTGCCAGCTACTTTAGCATCAGTAGATTCGCGAAGGTATTCATTAATGAGTGTGATGTTGTAGATAGGACGTGCGTACATACCTCTTATAAAAACATCGCTGGTGGTCCATTTCATATCATGAAAATCGTGGATGGTCTGGTCGTTCCAGGCTACAATAGCCTCATCGGTCGGAAGTTCCTGGTGATTAAAAAAACCACGTATAAATGCCACCTGTGAGCCTTCATCCAATCCGCCACCAATATCAGGTTTCCCGGCAGTATTGTTACCGGTCATCGATAAACCACCATATATTTTGGCCAGAACACTCTTATACCCGTCAACTGTAGAATAGGTAGTCTCTTGTGTGAGATCGTTCACCGGGAACAGATCCAGGTTTTTTGCACAGGATGTCACAATAAACAAAGTGACTAATGCAAAAATTGATTTTATTATTGTTCTACTTTTCATAGGAGTCGTGTGTTAAAATTAAAAATCAAGGTTAAGCCCAAGTGAAATCGTCCTTGGACGAGGATAAAGGGTATAATCAACACCAGTTGAGTTAGGACTCTCTGGATCTAAACCGGTATATTTCGTGATAACGAAAACATTCTGAACACTTGCCTGAACCCGCAGATTTGCGTTACCAGTCTTGAATATCTTCCCGACATTATAGCCAATGTTGATGTTGTCCAACCGGAAGAAAGATGCATTCTCTATGTAATAATCTGACAGATACTGCATATTGTTGAATTTGGTATCAAGGTAATTTCTCGAAACGTTCGAGATGAAATATTGGGGATCTTCCATAGCCCTTAAAGTAGCCTTGTTTGAATTAAAGTTGTTGTAGAGGTAGTTATCCATCATGCCATGACCAATTATACCAAGGTTCCATTTTTTATAATTCAAAGATGTATTAAATCCGATCATGAAATCAGCTGCCGGTTTTTTATAATAGTACCTGTCGTTTTCATCAATCACACCATCCCTGTTAATATCCTCATACAATCCTTCAATCGGAGCACCTGTAACTTTATCATACACCTGTTTGTAAACATAGTAAACGTAAGGAGCGTAACCAACTGCAAACTTTCCAATTTTGTTACCTGTTCCTCCGCTGATTCCGCTAACATCTATCCCTTTAAAATTAGGATCTTCAACTTTTAAAAGGTTGGTGATTTTGGTATCGTTATACGTAACGTTAAATCCTAATTCCCAGGTATAATCGGAGCCCTTGGCAGGAACTGTATTTAAAGTAAATTCAACCCCTTTGTTTTCCATATTGCCAACATTGGTCAATAATGATATATCAAAATTGGCACCTGGAGCAATATCAACAATACTCAGAAGGTCTTTTGTCTTTTTCTGATATAAGTCGATGCTACCCGATATTCTGCCACTGAAAAATCCAAAATCTAATCCAATATTTTGGGTTGTGGTTGTTTCCCATTTGATATTTACATCATAAGCTGCCGGTCGTAGGAATTGGTAATAGGTATTACCAAACTGGTATTGGGCTGTAGCCTCACTGCGACTGTATTTGGCCATATAGGGGTAATAATTCCCAATGTCCTGCTGCCCGGTAACACCCCAGCCCATGCGAAGTTTAAGATCGGTAACGACCTGGGAATTTTTGAAAAACTCCTGGTTCATTCTCCATGCCAAAGCTACTGCCGGGAAGTAACCAACGCGGTTGTCGGGCGAAAACTTGGAACTGGCATCCCTGCGGATGGATGCAGTAAACAAATATTTATTATCGAAGGAATAATTCACCCGACCAAGGTATGATTCAAGACGATATTCCGGTTTATCAGTTGCAAATGTCGGGATAGTTGTTGAATCGATTGCACCAGCTTCACTATATGAAGCATAATTGAAAACATTAGTATAAAAATCCTGGTAGCTATGCCCTGCTAATATGTCGAATTTGCTTTTTGCTGAAGGTAATTCTTTTGAATAGAATAACGAAACATCGTTGAGGGAATTAGTTTTACCTTGTTCGTAATGACTGTAAATACCACCCTTATAGGCAACACTCGACATTATTGCAGATCTGTTATCATCACCACTTCCTTTTGCTTTGTCAAGTCCAAGGTTAAGCAGTACATGCAGATCGGGTAGAAAATGCAATTTGTAATCGAGCTGCACATTTCCGATAAGCCTGTTGACATTTGAAGTATTGTCTCTTAGTTCCAACAAACTAAGCGGGTTTGGAGCAGAAGCGCCTCCGTTGGTATTTACGGGAACAGGTGGATTGGAATTGGGCACAATCCATTCCCAATATCCTCCAAAAACTTCGTTGCCACTGTATACAGGTTTTGTAGGATCAAAACTCACTGCTGCGCCAATGGCACCGCCCTCATCTGCAAAACGGTTCTGTGTGTTCGTGTATTTTACATTAACGTTTACTGCCAGATGATCTTTGAAAAACTTTGGTGAAAGGTTTAATCCGGTTGATAAACGATTAAAGTGATTTGTTTTTAGCGTGCCATCCTGGGTTAAATACCCTACTGAAGCACGAAATGGAATATTTTTTATACTTCCGCTTGCACTAACATTATTATCCCATCCGAATGCCGCCTGGTAAATTTCTTTTTGCCAATCGGTATTAGCTGTTCCAAGGAGCTTTTGATAGGTATCTTTCCCGGTAGCTGTAGCATCGGTGTTAATAATACTCCTGATTTCATCTCCATTGAGAACATCAACATAACTGGCCACTTTACCTACTGAGGCCTGGGTATTATAATTGAATACCACTTTGCCTGCTGTTCCTTTTTTGGTTGTAATAATAAGAACCCCGTTGGAAGCGCGCGAACCATATAGAGCTGTGGCTGAAGCATCCTTTAGTACACTGATTGATTCAATGTCGTTAGGGTTAATTGTATTCAATAAGTTGGCTGAGCCGGAAAGTCCGTTACTTTCGACAGGAACACCGTCAATTACGATGAGCGGATCATTGCTTGCATTCAACGAAGCACCGCCACGAATACGGATCGTACTACCGGCTCCGGCAGCGCCGCCACTCGAAGTAATCTGCAATCCGGTAACTTTACCCATCAGCAGTTGTTCGGAGGAAGCAATATTCCCCTTTTGAAACTCTTTAGCCGTAACAGATGTCACAGCGCCTGTAAGGTCAGACTTTTTCTTGGTTCCGTAAGCAACCACAACAATCTGATCAAGCATGGTAGAAGCCTGAACAAGCGCTATGTCCAGAGTCTGCTGATTTGTGATTGTCACTTCCTGTGTATTGTATCCTATAAATGTAAAAGTAAGGATTGTACCTGATTTTACTTTTAGTGAATACTTCCCATCAATATCGGTAAGGGCGCCTGCAGTGGTCCCTTTTACCTGCACTGTTGCACCGGGTAGCGAATTGCCATCCTTAGCATCTGTTACTTTTCCTGAAACCTGCACATCCTGCGCATGTGCCTGGAAGGCAAATACCAGGGCAACAAACAGTAACAGTATCCTGAAAGAGATTAAATTTTTCTTCATAGATCTGACTTTCATGTTATTGAACAATTGGTTAATTATTGGTTGATTTGATTATTATTTCTGAAAAAAGCAGATTGACTCTGATATTAAAAGGGAAAGATAAATATAATACATTTTTGAGTAAAAACCGGGTACATGATAAAAAAGTTTTATTACATGAAAAGGTATTTTTTGGTATAACTTTTTATTCTCATGTTCGGAACATGAACGCAAAGCTATAAAAAGAATACTATAAACAATCACTTATTATACTCTTTTTTAGCTATTTCTGTGTTTTTTTTTCTGAAAACGTTATCGCAAACGATTGCAGAAACTTAACAAAACATTAATTTCTTCTTACTATGCTTAGTAAAATAACATTTCAGATAAAATACTGATAATCAGGCTGTCTTATTGTAATATTAACACTAAGTCTTAAAATCAAAAAAGTAACTCTTTTTTAAAGGTCGTAAGAAGCCTTCTATGTCATAAGAAGCGTGAACCACCTGGATGGATTAAAATTGATTTTTTTACAGACCTAATTTTTTTTACATTAATATCTGAATATTAATATAAATCATAGATTGACAAAACCATGCTGGGTTTCAAGATAAATTTCTATCTTTATATAAAAATTATCCGAGACCGAAAACGACATGAAAACTCCACAACTAACCATAAAAGATATTGCTCGTAGTCTTAATGTTTCTATATCAACAGTTTCGCGAGCCTTAAAAGACCATCCTGATATCAGCCAGGAAACCAAAGATCTGGTTCGTAGCTATGCTGAAAAATTCAACTACAGACCCAATGTGCTGGCTCTCAACTTGAGAAGGCAAAGAAGTTACTCCATCGGATTGATCATCCCGGCTATTGTTCATCATTTTTTCTCTTCGGTTATCAGCGGCATAGAGGAGCTTGCTCATAAAGAAGGATATAACCTGATCATTTGCCAGTCGAATGAAAACCAGTATCGTGAAATGATCAATCTGCAAACCCTTATCGATCACAGGGTAGATGGTATTTTAGTATCTCTGAGTAAAACAACACAATCGTATGAACATTTCAGTGAAGCGCTTAAGAGCGGAATGCCTATTGTTTTTTTCGACAGGGTTTGCGAACAACTTGAAGCGGATAAAGTTATAACTGATGATTTCGAAGGCGGATTTCTGGCCACTGAATACCTTATTAATAAGGGATGTAAAAACATTATCCATCTTGCTGCGCCTCAAAACCTACTGATTGGCCGCGGCAGGCGAAACGGGTATTGTGATGCGCTGCGTAAAGCAGGAATAGAAGTGAGAGAAGACCGGATATTGAAATGTGATACCCGGGAGGAAGTACTTACCCTTCGACATCATATTCTGAATCTTGCTCCCGAGATCGATGGAATATTCGCGGTTAATGACAGTACCGCCATCCAGGTAATTCAGATTCTGCAGCAAAATGGTTTCAGAGTTCCTGAAGATATATCGGTAATAGGATATGGTGACGGGCCAAATGCCTCTATTATTAATCCTGAATTAACTACTGTGGTGCAGAAAGGCTATGAAATGGGACGCGAAAGCGTAAAATTACTGCTCCAGCGATTAAATAATCCGGCGGCTGATATCAATTACCAGACAAAAGTCTTTAAACCGACCTTGAAAATCAGGCAATCAGCGTGAAAATCAATTGAGTGGTTTTCGAATGACTTTAAGGGTAATTTTACGCGGCAAAAGATAAGGTCATCAAATAAATAAAAGATGTCAGAAGCGGCAAATTCTGAATTTCAACATCCAGGATTGGCTTTGCATCCCTTTTAAAATTTCGGTTCTGAAGTTTAGTCTTTTTGGCTAATGTAGTGAGGTTCTAATAATTCCGGAAATTTCTTACGTTTTCACTATCGTTATTTCCCTGATGCAATAATTTTCTTCACCGTTACAGAATTACCTGTCAAGACTTTTAAAATATATATCCCTGCTGTAGCGGGTTGCCATTCCAGGGAAAGATTGTTG
>JBBRCH010000091.1:0-17393 GCA_038204995.1 Bacteroidales bacterium
ATAAATATAAATAGAAATATAAATAGAAATATAAATAGAAATATAAATAGAAATAAATAGAAATATAAATAGAAATATAAATAGAAATATAAATAGAAATATAAATAGAAATAAATAGAAATAAATAGAAATATAAATAGAAATATAAATAGTTAGTATATTTATCTTTCTGTAATTCAAGCGATTGCGTTCTTGTTAGATGAAAGTGAATAGTGAATAATGAGTATCAAGTGTTAAAACTATCTCTGTAACTTTTTGGTTATCGGCTTACTTCGGTGTAATAATTTTATAATTTCACGAGTAAAAAAGAGGAGACATAGAGGAATAAATGCGTAATTTTATCTTTGCCAATTAATTGTATTATTATCTGTTATTTGGAAACTTTTTTACTCTTTTTTAGCATGAATATTGAATTATAAATAAAAAACAGGGGACGAGAATCATCAAATAATAAATAAAAATTAACGATTATCTGTTTAACCTGAATACAAACAGAATAAATTTCATAACTTGCTTATCATTAAGCCTGAGAGGAATATTTTAGCTGAGAGGAATATTTTAAGATTAGATTGCATATAATTTTTCCATAGACTGCATATTTAATATAGCTTGTTTATGTTTACTGATATAAAGAATTATTTTAATTTTAATAAGGTAGAACGCGTAGGTATTCTGGTAGTTATATCCATAATAGTTTTGGTATTAGCCTATCCATACCTGATCAAAGTTTCGGTTAAGGATAATTCGGCTGAATTCCTCCAATTTGCTAAAGAAATTGAACAGTTTGAAAAAAGTCTGAAAAATGCCGCTGATTCTGCTGATGAAGTACGAAGGCTTGACTTTCAGCAAATGGACAGATCGGTTGCCGAAAATAAACTCTCGCCATTTCCTTTTAACCCAAACATGCTTCCATCAGAGCAATGGAGCAGGATGGGATTGAAGGACTGGCAAATAAAGGTAATTAAGAAATACGAAGCAAAAGGAGGTAAGTTTTACAAAAAGGAAGATTTTAAACGGATGTTTTGTATTTCCCGATCTGAATACGAAGTGCTTGAGCCCTATATCTCAATCCCTGAGCAGGTGAAAAATCAAGAAGAATTTAAGATTGTACCAAAAGAAATAAAGAAAAGAGTATTGGTTGATTTGAATACAGCAGACTCTGTTACCCTGCTTACTTTGTACGGAATCGGACCTTCATTTGCTAAAAGAATAATAAAATACCGTAACCTTTTGGGCGGTTTCTATTGTAAGCAACAATTATTGGAAGTGTATGGATTTGATCAGGATAGACTAGATAAGATAAACGATTATTGTGAGGTTAGTGTTGACGCGTTAAAAAAGATCAATATTAACACGGTCACTACTGAAGAACTAAAAAAACATCCTTACCTTGATTATTATACTGCTAAGGCAATAGTTGATCAACGCATTATATTAGGCAAGTTTTCCTCAATGAAGCAAATTAAAGAAATATCTTTGATACATGTCGATTTGTACGAGAAAATTAAAAATTACATCGCAATTGAATAGTAGCCAATATGTGAAAATAAAGAGGAATTCAAAATGATTCTCAAAGAAATATTTGCTTTTTAAAAGTAATTATACTCCGGCTGATGATAGCTTAGGACGAAGCTATCCCTTTGATAGAAAAAACAAATTAGTTCTTCTACAATTGAAACAGATGGGCTTATATCTTATTGATTTTCATTGATTATCATAATTCTTTTTTATCAATCATGGCTAGTACTGAAAATTATATGCCAAACTCAAACATATAATTTATACCATGGTTTTTAACCCTATTTCTTTTTGTTTTCTGTAAAAATGTAATTTAATTTGATTGGCATTATTGTTTTTTCTTCAGTCGCTTCTTCATCAATATTTACTTTATTTTCTTCCACCGATGATCCATCATCAATATTTTGCTCCATATCATCATACCCTTCATCTTCATCTTCATCTTCATCTTCATCTTCTTCATCCCATTGATAAATTGTACGTTGAGGTCCTTCACCCCGGAACGAAAAAGCTACGACTATACCAGCTAATCCACCTAACAAATGTGATTCCCAGGATATATTTTTTTCGGGAAAAAAGTCAGGAATAACACCCCAGATTAGTCCGCCATAAAGAAAGACAACCAATAATGAAAATGCCATCATGCGTGGTTCGCGACGCAATATCCCGCTGGTAAAATGAAAAGTAGCAAGTGCATAAACCACTCCTGAAGCACCAATATGAGTACCGGTATCCCTGGCGAAAATCCAAACCCACAAACCGGTAACCAACCAACACAGTATGAAAATAATTCTGGCTTTTTTACCATAATAATAAAACAGGCCTGCTGATAATAAGAAAAGTGGAACCGAATTAGCCGAAAGGTGCTTCCAATCAGCATGCAAAAAAGGTGAAAACAAGATTCCTCTTAGCCCTGTAAAGGATTGTGGTAAGAGACCATAATCGGAAAATGAAGTTTGAAATCCGACTTCAATAAGTTTAATTAACCAAAGAGTCAGGATCAGGAGTCCCGGGAATAACATGCTTCCATAAAACTTTCGTTTTTCTTCCGGATCCATACAATTAAAATTGTCATGCGAAAGTACGAATTTTCGCCGGGCAATCAGAAAATTGAGTTTTAAGGGTAGGAATCGTAAATTATTATCAAGCTTTTTTTTGATTTTTATTCTTTAACTGCATCTGGATTTCTGACAGTAAAAACACGGTTGATGGTAAATCCCAGATAAATATCTCCATCAAGCCATTTACCGGTAGTTTCTGTAATAAAAGCCCTCTCGAACATGGGTTGTGCGTTGGTTAGCCTGAACTGGAAAACATGTCCGCCTGTTTCAATATCTACTCCCAGAGATAAACAATTTACATATTTTGAATTCTTGGTTGTTGCAGCCGGGTGAGTATTGATGAAACCAGGGATCTGATAAAAATACTCTGCATTTAAGGAGGTGCGCTGTGTAACTTTATATCGGCCACCTATTCCGACCGATAAAAGATCATTATGATCAGTTCGCAGGGGCACAAGGTTTTTATGGATATAAGTTGGCGTAATCTGAATCGATAGTGAATTCGAGAATTTCCTGGCAATCAATAGTTGCGCTAAATACGACATACGTGAAGAAAAGTAATTTTTGCGCGATGCATCAGCCCATTTTAATGAATTAAGCATGGTGCTCCCGTAAAACGACATACTAAGAGGCATATTCCTCGCTCCGGTACTTTGACGGAGTATTTTAGCCTTTACAGAGCCATCAAATGTTTTTTCAAATGAACTTCGGCCTATACTGACACTCAATTTGTCAGTTATTCCATATTCCAGTCCCAGCCTGATTGTTGACATGTCGAGTCCCCACATATCGTAAGCACCTTGGTTTAATTTGCCGAAATTATGTTCAACCAGGAATTGGAGTGTTCCATTGGCAGGGCTTTCAATAGATTGTCCCAGAACAATTCGCGTTGTCTTAAATGTAGCATAAGTATAATTAGTCTTAGGCGATTCGTCTTTAAGCATATCCATCAAATCCTGGGCAATTAACTGTCCGTGGAAGGTGACTAAAAAGAAAAGCAGGGCAAAAATTTTATTCCGTATCATGAGGTATTATGTATCAAAAAATTAGTAAGGCAAGCATCATTTTTTTATAAGGGAGCATTTATTGAATTTAATGTCAGTCTGGTCAAACCCAGTGCAAAATCCCTTTATTTTGATTAATGTACCTGCTGTTATTGCCTCCGTTTCATTGTTATATTTTTTTAACATTTCGCAGCGTACTGATTTGTCACCGAACATGGAATCGATTTCCATAACAAAAACTGCATAAACTAGAGAATCTGACTTATCGGCACGGTTGATTTTTCCTGAGAGCTCAATCACTTTTCCGGTGTATAACGAATCAGCATTTTTCAGATCAGTAGTATATTGTTTCCATATTTCTACTGTGGCCATCGAATATACAGGTGTTGCTTTTTCAATATCTTCATGGGGTTTGTTTATATAAAATTTCAATACCAGTAAAGCCGCTATACCACATATAGCCGCAATTATAAGCCCAATTTGAACAGGTTTTTTCATGACTTTCGGTTTTGCTATTTTGAATATTAATTATTAGACATACCCTTGGTTACCCAGATATCGATTCTCATGATTTCACAGTTAGTAAGCATGTTGCCATCTTTAGGCATAGGCTTATAGCCTGCTTGATGACTAATGGAGCCCATAATTCGTGAAATATTATTTACCACATCATCATAATTGGCAGTAACAATGCCAGCCGAAGGGTTTTCCCCACTATGACAGGAATTGCAGTTAGCAGCAAAAACATTTGCTATTGATGATCTGTATGTTACATTGGAGGTATCGCAGCCCGGATAAAGTTCTTCTTCACTTTCGTTATAGCAACTGGATAATGAAAACACGAGTAATGAAGAAGCAAAAAGCAGAATTATCGATATTTTTCTCATGTGTTACTAATTATTTGGCATTTTAGCATTAATCCAAGCTTCAATATCTTTGATATGACAGTCCGGAAGAAATTTTGGTTTTGTAGGGTCAGACTTTGGCATAGGATATTTGCCAGTGTGATAAATTGCATCAAGATAATTGTTTTGTTCAACAGCATTCTTGATTGTAGTATAATCGATAAGCAGAATTCCCCCTCCTGGGCTCGTACCGCTATGACATCCTGTACAATAAAAATTATTGATTGGCAAAATTCTTTTCGAAAAAGTGTTAGCAACTGTATCAACAAAACATTTAAGTGTCGGAGCACAAGCCGTATCATCTATTATTCCTTGTAAAATCCAGATTTCGATTTGATCAATCTGAGTGCTGGTAAGCTGATCATGGCCTTTTGGAGGCATGAAACTTGCGAAGAGTGGGTTAGCGGTGATTGCTTTGTATAAAGGACTATTTAAAGGTTTAAAAGCCTCCACTTTGTTGAGTATCTCCGAATGTTTGAGTAGGGGAAATGCTTCACCGTTGCCATCATGGCACCCTATTGTAGAACAATAATTCGTAATTATAGGATAGATTTTACTTTCGAAGCATATTGTTGGAGTCCCTGTTGTAAGTTCCGGATCGTGTTTGCATGAGAAAAATAATGCAAAACATAACGTCATCGTCAGGAAAAATATTTTTATTATCTTCATTTGTTGTTATTTACTTTGGTTTCTCTGGCATTAATTCACCAGTGTTACTTATATTCCAAATTGGATAAATGGTATTGGATATGAGTACAAATTTAAAGACTTTTAAGTGTCGTATGTATGATTATTATAACCTAGCAGCTATTTAGAACGATTCTATCAGATTGAAATTACTATTCGCTTACCGCTCTTTAAAAAAAACGGTGCTGAATAGGTATTAGCATACTCTGAATGGGAAATTACTGATATCTAATCGTTATGGATTAAGTAATACGCAGCTTTACTGTGAAAGAAAAACAGGTTTCGCCAATACCCGAAAACTCTGCTCCGCGATGGTTTATTCTCTTAGAAATGAAAAAAAATGTTAAATGAATTCGCTTAAAACCTATTTATGAGAATTGGTGCGATATTTCACGTAATTTTGAGCTTTAAATCTGATAAACCTGGTTATTATGAAATCAACTCTATATTTTCTGATATTGTCTTTAATGCTTTTAATAAGCATCAGTGTATCTGCACAAATGAAACAGAAGATGATTGATCCGAAAGAGACTACCATGAAGTTCAATACCTTGATGCAGTTAATAAACTTTTATTATGTTGAAGATGTTGATCAGCCTAAATTAACAGAAGAAGCTATTGTGGCAGTGCTCAAAGATCTGGATCCACATTCAGTTTACATTTCCAAAGATGAGGTTGAAAAAATAAACGAACCTTTAGTAGGTAACTTTGAAGGTGTCGGAATTCAGTTTCAAATGTATAAGGATACTATCCTGGTAATTTCTCCGGTTCCCGGGGGGCCATCCGAAAAGCTAGGTATTATGGCAGGGGACAAGATTATTAAAATAAATAATGAAGATGCGTTTGGCAAAAAAATAAATAATCAATATGTTCTCGACCATCTGAGAGGTCCTAAAGGAAGTAAAGTTGATGTTGCAATTTATCGCAAAGGCCGGAAAGATCTGATTGATTTTACAATAACCCGTGATAAAATACCTCTTAACAGTATTGATGCTTCGTATATGCTAACGGATGATATAGGATATATTAAACTGTCAAGGTTCGCAGCTTCATCGACCGATGAATTTATAGATGCATCCAATAGCTTGAAGAAACAGGGAATGAAAAACCTGATTTTCGACCTTCGGGGCAATTCAGGCGGATACCTTAATGTTGCTTTTGATCTTGCTGACCAGTTTCTGCCGGCAGGCAAACTTATTGTTTACACCAAAGGACTTCACAGCTCAAAACAGGATTTTATTGCTACTTCCAGTGGCACATTTGAAACCGGTAAAATAGTTGTGCTTATTGACGAAGGTTCAGCTTCCGCCTCTGAAATTGTTGCTGGCGCTTTGCAGGATTGGGATCGCGGTTTGATATTAGGCAGACGTTCATTTGGCAAAGGTTTGGTTCAAAGGCCTTATTTGCTACCCGATAGCTCGATGGTGCGGATAACAACGGCTCGTTATTATACCCCTTCAGGTAGGTGTATCCAAAAACCTTATGCTGATGGTGATAAGGATTACAGGGACGAAGTTTTTAACAGATACAAACATGGTGAGTTTATTCATGCTGATAGTATTAAATTCCCTGATTCGTTAAAGTATTTTACACAGAATAAGCGTATTGTTTACGGTGGAGGAGGAATTATGCCAGATTATTTTATTCCGCTTGATACGTCTTTTTACTCAAGATATTATGAAGATATATTGCGTAAAGGAATACTCAATGAATTCTCAGTTCAGTATATCGAATCGCGGCGTAAAGATCTTCTTAAAGCGTATCCGAATGTGAATGCCTTTAAAAATGGGTTTACTGATGATCAGAAATTGCTGGATGAGTTCGTAGCTTTTGCCGAAACAAAAGATGTTCCCCGCAAGGATAAGGATATTGAAGTTTCCGGTTTGCAGATTAAAACCTATCTCAAGGCTTTGATTGCACGAAACCTATACAACCTTAATGCTTATTTCGAGGTAATAAGTGTAATGGATGATGACCTTCAGAAAGCTATTGATGTAATCAGGGATGATTCAATGTTCCGGAAGCTTTCTCTGGGGAATTAATCCTTAAGTCCTTACAATAGTGATCTTTAGCCCGGAACGGCTTAAGATCACTATCGTTAATTCCTGTATAAAACAGTACCCTTTACCGGTATGATACCTGATTTCAATGAATTTGGCACAAAAATAATTTGTGTAAGGAATTGCAAGTCATTGATAGAACTTTTTGAGATATTACTACTGAGGTATTTGCATATAATTCGTTTGAATTCTTTTATAGATGCATATAAACTGTTTGATTCAGTTATTTTCAGTTATTAAACTCCTTCTTCTCTCCAATTATTCATATTTTTTATCTCTTCTTCCATTTCAACAAAAATAGTCTGTAGCCAATATCCTTATTTTTCCGAACAGAACACTTATAGAACCGGTTAAAGACTTATCTTCGCAATCGCAAAAAAAATATCTACTTTCATTTCATGTCTTTTCAAAAATTTAAAGTTTACCTTTTTGCAGTATTGTCCATGCTGTTCTGGGGCTTATCCTATGTTTGGTTTAAAATCGCCTTCAACTGGTACAGTCCGATTACTATTATTTTTATAAGACTCATTTTATCAGGCGGATTAATGCTGTTTTTCATCTTTCTTACACAGTCATGGCAAACCATTAAGCGGGAAGATCTGAAATACTTTTTGCTACTCTCTTTCTTACAGCCTTTCTGCTACTTTTTAGGTGAGAGTTTCGGGCTAACGTTTGTTTCCTCCACTGTAGCATCGGTTATCATTGCTACTATTCCTTTATTCAGTCCATTTGCTGCTTATTATATGGTACGCGAAAAAGTCACTCTTCCTGTGGTTCTTGGGATTGTTTTTTCGTTTGGCGGGATCCTCCTGATGCTGATAAATCCTGATTTGTCGCTAATTGCTTCACCAAAGGGCGTTTTGCTTTTGTTCTTTGCTGTATTTTCTGCCGTAGTCTATTCGGTTGTTATACGTAAAATTCCTCATGAATACAGCCCGGTAACCATAATTACATACCAGAATCTGATCGGTGCAGCATATTTCCTCCCCTTGTTTCTTCTCTTTGATTTTCAGCATTTTATTACTGTTAAACCAACAAAGGAGCTTATATCGGCCATGCTTCTTCTGGCTGTTTTTGGATCCACCCTGGCTTATGTTTTCTATATCATAGCCATAAAGGGTATTGGAGTGATCAAAGCCAATATTTTTGCAAACCTGATTCCGGTATTTACCGGGATATCAGCATTTTTTGTCCTGAATGAGAGATTTACAGCTGTTAAACTAACTGGTATGTTCCTGGTGATGGCTGGAGTATTTATTTCACAATCAGGGAAATTGCAGCAATTGATGCTTCGTAAACATCAGCGGAAAATACACATAAACCGGATCAAATTGCCTGCGGATGTATGATTATTTGTCGCCGGTTTCCAGCTTTTTTCGGAATAAATAACATATCAGAATAATTATGAAAATACTTGTATTAGGTGCCGGATTAGTAGGTGGGCCCATGGCTCTCGACCTTGCCAGGAATGGTGAATTTGAAGTAACATCAGCGGACAGGAGTGAAGATGCCCTTTCCCGGCTCAGTAGTGTGGAAGGAATAACTACGGTTAAGGCTGATCTCAATAATGTTGAAATACTCAAAGCATTAGTTATTAGACACGACCTCGTAATAAATGCAGTTCCGGGCTTTATGGGCTTCCGTACACTGGAAAGAGTAATTGAATGTGGAAAGAATGTAGTGGACATTGCCTTCTTTCCGGAAGATATGTTCCTGCTCAATGCAAAGGCTAAAGAAATGAATGTAACTGTAATCTGTGATATTGGAGTTGCACCGGGAATGAGTAATGTTCTTATTGGTTATGGAACTTCTATGCTCGATACTCTCGAAAAAGGGATTACGTATGTTGGGGGTTTGCCGGTGGTCAGAACCTGGCCCTTTGAATATAAAGCAGTTTTTTCGCCCATTGATGTAATTGAGGAATATACCCGTCCGGCACGTTATATTGATGGTGGCAGATTAGTGGTTCGCGAAGCACTTTCTGATCCTGAACTGATTGATTTCCCAAATATCGGAACTCTTGAAGCTTTCAACAGCGATGGATTACGTACCCTTGCCACAACCGTTAAGGGTGATTACCTTATTGAAAAAACACTCAGGTATAAAGGTCATATTGAAAAGATGGCCGTGCTTCGTGATACCGGTTTTTTCGAAAAGGAGCCTATTCTGATCAACGGTGTTATGATCAGCCCTCTGGAATTCACATCGCGTTTGCTCTTTCCTAAGTGGAAGTTACAGCCTGGTGAAGAAGACCTGACAGTAATGCGTGTTATTACAGAAGGATTGAAAAATGGAATTCGGCAACGATACACATGGGATCTATACGATCGGTATGATAAAGAAACCGGAGTTCATTCGATGGCACGAACAACAGGTTATACAGCTACCATGGCTGCCCGTCTGATATTTAAAGGATTATATAATCACAAAGGAGTTTCAGCTCCTGAATACTTAGGTAAAGATGCGGGAATTGTGAAATTCCTTTTAAAAGGACTTGAAGAGCGAGGTGTGGTTTATAAGGAAACACATGAAATGATTGCCTAAGGAAACTTTTTGGTGATTTTAATTTTAACTTCTCAACAAATTCAGGGAATGCGCTCAGATTCATGATTTGGATAAATTCGTTATGAGAGTTTGTTTGTTTCGGAAAAATTGATAATTTTGCACCCCTCAAACATGGCGAGGTAGCTCAGTTGGTTAGAGCGTCGGATTCATAACCCGGAGGTCATGGGATCGTCCCCCATTCTCGCTACTCAGAATACACTATTATCAAGCCTTTCTTGTTTTTGAGGTGCAAAAAAAAAAGAGTTAATCCGAACAGGTTAACTCTTTTTTTATGCCATTTGGCGCTAACTTTAAACCTTAATATTGCTTTGCATTTTGTAAATCAAGGCATTAATATTCATTCCTGCTCCAACTGAGGCGAAAACCAAGGTATCACCTTTGTTTATTTTATGCGGTGCCAGTTTATCTTTTAAAATCAGATCAAATAAAGTGGGTAATGTAGCAACAGAAGTATTACCTAAAAAGTCAATTGTCATTGGCATTATGTTATCAGGAATATCTGCTTTATTATAGAGGGCATAAAATCTTTTCAGAATGGCATCATCCATTTTCCCGTTAGCCTGGTGAATCAGCACTTTGCTGATTTCGCTAAGTTGGGTATTGCTTTTATCCAGACAATCTTTGATGGCCTGGGGCACAGTTTCCAAAGCATATTGATAAAGTTTTCGCCCATTCATTTTTAAAAACGTATCATTTTGGCTGTCATAATCCGGATTGAACGATTTATCCATATGTAACATTTTTGAATGCAAAATAGTATCTGATCGTGTAATATGAGCAAGAATTCCTACAGGAGTTTCACTCGTAATGGCTTCCATAACAACAGCCCCCGCTCCGTCAGCATATAACATACTATCTCTGTCGTGGGGATCTGATACACGGGATAATATTTCAGCTCCGATAACCAGAATTTTCTTAGCGTCACCGGATTTAATAAAATAATCCGATTGAATTACAGCCTGTAACCAACCTGGGCAACCAAAAGTAATATCATAAGCCACAGTTTTCGGATTTTGTATTTGTAACTTATGCTTTACCCTTGCGGCAATGCTAGGTACAAAATCTGATCTTTTCTTATCCTTTATTACATCGCCGAAATTATGAGCAACAATAATGTAATCAAATTCTTCCTTATTAATGTCTGCTGATTTGATAGCTTCGAGTGCAGCAAAATATGCAATATCAGAAGTTACGAGATTGTCTGAAGCATATCTTCTTTCAGCAATAGTGGTTATTTCCAGAAACTTGTCAATAATTTCCTGGCTGGTTTTTTCAAGCTTCTTTCCATCTCCTTCATAAAACTCTGAGGTCAGAAAATCTGTATTTTTAACTCGTATTGACGGAATGTAACTCCCGGTTCCTGTAACTATGCTGTATATTGATTTACCCATTTTATTATTCACCTTTCTGTTTTTATTACCGGTTTTTTTGTTCAAGAAGCCCTTGAGTTAAGGTTTCCGGGTAAGATTCGACTGAGTAACTTAATTTGATTTCTGTGCCACAAAATTACAAATATATTTGCAAAAGTGTAATGATCATTCACGCATCAAGACTACACTGCTGTATTTGTAATTATTTGTAATTATTTGGAATCAGATTATATATTAACAGTAGGTTCATATTAATAGTTGTTTACTTTGAATATGACCCTTTTCATTTCAATTCATTGCAAATTAGTTCTTTTCGAAAAATCCATTTTTTTATTACTTTTTTATTAAAATACACCCAATTGCCGTAAAAAAAACCATGAGTAACATGCTTTTCGTTAGAAATGGTAAAAAAACGAAAGTACTCTTGATGATTCAAGCGTAAGACACAGTATTCATTTATTTAAAAAAACCGGAATAATCCGGTTTTTTTAATTTGAGGTAGTTCTTCTAGCTGTGTTTCTTCCGGCCCCATCGAATCAGAACATCCTGTACATCCTTGAATCGTATTGGTTTAGACAGATAATCAACCATTCCGGCTTCAATAAATCTTTCCCTGTCACCAGGCATTGCATTAGCCGTTATTGCAATAATAAACGGACGTTCATTTTCAGGATATTTTTCAATAATTGCCTGTGTAGCTTCCAATCCGTTCATTACAGGCATTTGCACATCCATTAGTATGATATCATATTTTTTGTGTTCCATGATCTCCAGGGCTTTTCTGCCATTTTCAACTGCGTCAATGGTGTAACCCATCTTTCTCATTAAAGTCACCACAAGTTCCTGGTTGGTGAAATTGTCTTCTGCCAGTAAAATGCGAAGGGGTAATTTATCAGAAAGCTTTTTATCAACGTTGTGATCTGCAACATTCTTTTTACGGTTCCTGTTTTCTGACATCACACTCAGAACAAGTTCAAAAAGATCAGTGAGCTTAACTGGCTTCGAAAGTTGCGCATCAAATAAACCTTTAGGCAGGTCATTTACTTTTCCTACCGAGGAAACAAGAATGAAGGGCATATCACCTTTAAAAGGCACTTCCCTGATCGTTTGTGCCAGTTCGATACCGTTTAATCCGGAAGCCTGCATATCAAGAATTCCAAGGTCAAAGTAGGAATCCTCACTTTCAATGATTCGTAAGGCTTCTTTAGCGCTTGAAGCAGTGAGTGCTTTCATCCCCCATGCTTCGAACTGAACTGTAAAAATCTGTCTCGAAGTAGGATCACTGTCAACAATTAAAACCCTGCTGCCTTTGAGTTCCGGAATCTGACCGCGTATATAAAGTTTTGTGGTTGGAGTATCAGCTATTTTAAGTCTTACCGTAAAGTAAAATGTTGCACCTTTACCAGGTGTGCTTTCTGCCCATATCTTTCCTCCCATGAGTCCAACCAAATGACGGGCAATAGCCAATCCCAGTCCGGTGCCTCCGTATCGTCGCGATACAAATGATTCACCCTGTGTAAAAGCTTCAAAAATGAGCGATAATTTCTCTTTTTGAATTCCGATACCACTGTCTTTAACTGAGAATAGCAATTCGCAGAATTCATTAGTTTGTGTTTGCTTTTCTACTGATATATATATTTCCCCGTCATCAGTAAACTTAATCGCATTATTGATCAGGTTTCCAAGAATCTGCCGGATCCTCTTCATATCTCCGATCAAAAACGGTGGTGCTTCGGGTTGAAGCATATAAAGTAAATCTATGCCTTTTTCAATGGCTTTCATTGCATAGATATCGAGCGACTCTTCAATACATCTGCGGAGTTCAAATGAATTCTCATCAAGAATAAGTTTATCAGCTTCGATTTTTGAGAAATCAAGAATATCGTTGATGATTGCCATCAGGTTATCGGCGCTGATACGCAATGTCTCCAGGTAATTTTGCTGTTCAGGAGTTATTCGGGTATCAAGGAGTAAGCTGGTCATGCCGACGATTCCGTTCATAGGAGTACGAATTTCATGACTCATCATGGATAGGAAGTCGGACTTGATTCGGTTAGCTTTTTCAGCCTGCTGTTTTATTTCCTCCGCTTCAAGTTCAAGTTTTTCAAAATCTTTCTGTTTCAAGAGGTCAGTCTTAATCCTGTCGTTTTCAGATTTTAATTTTTCAATCTCCTGATGCAAGGAGTTTATATCATTCGAATCCAAATTCATATTGGTAAATAGTATTAAAAATCAAGCAAATATAACGATAAATTTGTGTTTTTTATTTTTGTTGATAAAATAATATATGCTGTGTCTTGCATGGCTACTGATATTTGGGCATAAAAAAAACTGCTTCAGTTTAAAGAAGCAGTTTATATTCAGGTATTTATCTTAAGCAGCAGTGCTGAAATACTGACGGATTTATACCTGACTGTATTCCTTAATAATATCTTTTACTCCATCAGGTGAAACCCGGCCATATACCTTTTCTCCAACCATCACAACGGGCGCAAGCCCGCAGGCACCGACACACCGGAGACAGCTGAGCGAAAATTTGCCATCGGGAGTGGTTTTTCCAACAGGGATTTCGAGGATGCGTCTAAATTCATCCAGCACTTTTTCAGCACCACGAACATAGCAAGCTGTCCCCATGCAGATACTTATCGGGAATTCGCCTTTCGGTATCATGGTGAAGAAAGAATAAAAAGTAACTACTCCATAAATGTGTGCTACCGAACAGTTCAGGTTTTTGGATATTATTTCCTGCACCTCAGCTGGTAAATAGCCTACCAGACTTTGAGTCCGGTGAAGCACATTGATCAGTTCACCTTTTTCATTATTGAATTCTTTACAGATGGCTTCTATCTGCAGCACCTTTTGTTCACTTATTTTTATATTTGCCATAACGTTTTTTCTTTAAAATTGATTAACAGTTAACCTGATTATTCATCTATTTCGGCTGGTTTACTCTTGTCGAAATATTTTGTGTGAAGCAAATGATGTGCTTTTTCACTCATAGGTTTACCTAGGAATTCGGTATACAATGTTTGGATATATGGGTTTTCGTGTGATTTCCGTATTGCCTTTCCTGAATCCTCGCTGTAAATTGCTTTCTGACGGGCAATCAGAATGCTGGAATCTCCATGATGAAGAGGTTGACCTCCACCGCCAATACATCCGCCAGGACAGGCCATAATTTCGATGGCGTGGTACTGTGATTTGCCGTCCTTTATATCCTGAAGAAGTTTACGGGCATTACCTAACCCGTGAGCGATACCTATTTTGATAGGAGTTCCGTCGAAATCAATGGTAGCTTCACGAATCCATTCCATTCCGCGAAGTTGTTTGAAATCAACTTTAGCGAGGGCTTTTCCAGTGAAAATCTCATAGGCCGTGCGTGCAGCAGCTTCGATAACACCACCCGTTGTCCCGAAAATAACTGCGGCACCGGTTGATTCACCCATGGGATGGTCAAATTCCTGGTCAGGTAACACAGTGAAGTTAATATTGGCCTGCTTGATCAGATGAGCTAATTCCCTTGTGGATACGGCATAATCTACATCCGGGTTACCGTTGGTTGCAAACTCATCACGTTGGCATTCATATTTTTTTGCCAGGCAGGGCATGATAGAAACTACTACCAGGTTTTCACGATCTATTCCTAGTTTATCGGCAAAATATGTTTTTGCAATGGCACCAAACATTTGCTGAGGTGAACGTGCCGTCGATGGGATATCACTCATTTCCGGGAACTGGTGCTCAAAGAAATTAACCCAGGCTGGACAACAAGAAGTAAGAATAGGAAGTTTTACAGTTTGATCGCCTTTCAAATGGCGTGTGATACGATCGAGCAACTCAGTGCCCTCTTCCATGATGGTTAAGTCTGCAGCAAAATCAGTATCAAATACATAATCGAATCCGAGATTCTTCAATGCGGAGACCATCTTGCCTGTGACTGATGTTCCTGGTGCCATCCCGAATTCTTCACCCAATGCTACCCTAACTGCAGGTGCTGTTTGAACAATAACTGTTTTCGTTGGGTCGGCCAGTGCGCGGATAACCTGGTTGGTATGATCCACTTCGGTAAGAGCTCCTGTGGGGCATACAGCCACGCATTGTCCGCAATAGGTGCAAACGCTATGATCGAGGTTCATTTCAAACGCAGGTGCTACTACTGCCATGAATCCTCGGTTTACAGCCGATAGTACGCCGACAGTTTGTACCTCGTTACACATCACTTCGCAGCGCCTGCACATGATGCATTTATCAACATCACGGATAATGGCAGGGGAGGTATCTTCGCGGTAAGTGGATTGCTCTCCCTGGTATTCAATCTGGCGGATTCCCATTTCCTGGGCCAGGCTCTGCAACTCGCAACTGCCGCTTTTGGCGCAAACCAGGCAATCCGTCGGATGATCGCTCAAAATGAGTTCCAGCACTGTTTTTCGGCTGTTGAGAACGCGGATATTGTGTGTATTAACTTCCATTCCGTCGTAGCAATCAGTCGCACAGGCCGGTGCCAGGTTGCGGCGCCCTTTTACCTCAACCACGCAAATACGGCAACCAGCCGGCTTGTTGGTGATATTGAAATCGTGCAGGTGAAGGTAACAAAGTGTCGGAATGTTAATTCCGACTGATTTTGCAGCGTCCAGTATTGTAGTACCCGGAGCTACCTGTAAATCTTTATTGTCTATTTTTATATTGATCATTTCCATGAATTATTCCCCTTTCGTTACTTGATAAACACTGCATTGAACTTACATTTTTCCAGGCATGCGCCACATTTGATACAGGTTTCCTGGTCAATCACATGTACGCCTTTACGTTCGCCTGCAATTGCATTAACCGGGCAGTTACGTGCACATGCAGTACACCCGACGCAGTTTTCTATATCAATCACATATTGAAGCAAGGCTTTGCACTGTCCGCTTGGACATTTATGATCGACAATATGAGCCAGGTATTCATCATAGAAGTTATCCATGGTCGAAAGCACCGGATTGGGAGAAGTTTGTCCAAGTCCGCAAAGAGAAGTGTCCTTTACAACATGACTCAGGTTGCGAAGTAGGTCCAGGTCTTTCATGGTGCCTTTTCCATCACAGATCTTTGCTAGCATTTCGTTCAGCCGTTTGTTCCCGATCCGGCAGGGAGAACATTTCCCACACGATTCTTCAACCGTAAAATCAAGATAGAATTTCGCAATTGAAACCATGCAGTCATCTTCATCCAAAACAATCATTCCTCCCGATCCCATCATAGAACCGGCCGCTGTAAGCGAATCAAAATCAATTTGAATATCGAGGTGTTTTTCAGTCAGGCAACCGCCTGAAGGGCCACCGGTTTGGACAGCTTTAAATTTCTTTCCGTCTTTTATTCCACCACCTATTTCGAAAATAATATCACGCAAGGTGGTTCCCATCGGAACTTCAATGAGTCCTACATTATTAATTTTTCCTGCTAATGCAAATACTTTCGTTCCTTTTGATTTTTCACTCCCGATGGATGCAAACCAATCGGCACCTTTATTAATGATTACCGGTACATTAGCAAAAGTTTCAACGTTGTTAACGTTTGTTGGTTTCTCCAGGTATCCTGAAACACTTGGAAACGGTGGTTTGATAGTAGGTTCACCACGCAACCCTTCCATGGAGTGAATAAGTGCGGTTTCCTCACCACAAACAAAAGCTCCGGCACCGTAACGGATATCAATTTCGAAATCAAATCCGGTTCCAAAAATATCCTTACCTAACAGACCATATTCTGAAGCTTGTTTCATAGCTATTTTCAACCTTTGAACTGCCAAAGGATATTCAGCGCGAATATAAACCACTCCCTTATTAGCACCAATACAGTATCCACAGATGGCCATGGCTTCAATAACCGAGTGCGGATCGCCTTCTAGGATTGAACGGTCCATAAATGCTCCGGGGTCGCCTTCGTCGGCATTACAAACCACATATTTCTGATCCGACTGGCTCTTACTGGTAATCTCCCATTTGAGCCCGGTTGGGAAACCACCTCCTCCGCGTCCGCGAAGGCCACTCTTTTTCATTTCTTCGATTACCTGGGCTGGAGTCATCTCAGTCAGACATTTTGCCAAAGCAGCATACCCGTCGCGCGAAATGTATTCCTCAATATTTTCAGGATCGATAAAACCGCAATTACGTAATGCGATACGGAGTTGTTTACGATAGAAACCCATATGTTTTGAATCCGAAACATGTTGTTCTGTCTCTGGATT
>JBBRCH010000092.1:0-17060 GCA_038204995.1 Bacteroidales bacterium
ATGCACAAATTGTTTTGTTTTTTAAAGGTGTGCATGAGATCGCTCCGCTAAGTTGCTCAACTTTTGATCATGCAAAAGTTGAAAAAAAGTAAACTTTTAAAGTTACAAAATTGAGGAACTTATTTTGAAATAATTACTAAAGAATTTCACCGTATCCTGGTGAGAAATATATTTTTAAATAATTTGTGCGGATAAAGCTAATTGTTATATTTTTACTATACATATTTATACTTGTTTAGCTTAATCTTAGTCATTCTATAATTAATTTTAAATCATTTGATTATGAAAAATCTCTTTTTCCCCCTGCTTTTCACTTTTGTAATAATAAGCCAGGGAATCTTTGCCCAATCCAGTGCCGACCTTTCTGCAAAACTCCCGGTAAACCCTGATGTGAAAACCGGAATCCTTAAAAATGGATTGAAGTATTACATCAAATACAACCGAAAGCCAGAAAAGAAAGTGGAATTGCGCCTTGCCGTAAATGCAGGATCTATCCTCGAGAATGATAATCAGCAGGGATTGGCTCACTTTATGGAACACATGAATTTTAACGGCTTGCAGCATTTTCCCGGCAACGAGCTCGTGCATTACCTTCAGAGTATAGGTGTGAGTTTTGGAAATGACTTAAATGCCTACACGGGTTTCGACCAGACTGTATATATATTACCTGTCCCCAGCGATGACAAGGAGAAACTTGATAAAGCTTTCACTGTAATTGCTGACTGGAGTGGTGCAGCACTTCTGGCTTCTGACGAAATCGAAAAAGAAAGAGGAGTTATCCTTGCTGAAAGCAGGTTAGGTAAAGGAGCTGATGACCGTATGATGAAAAAATGGCTTCCTGCCATGTTGAATGGTTCCAAGTATGGTGAACGCTTACCCATCGGGAAAGATTCATTAATTGAAAATTTTGACCCATCCGTGCTAAAACAATTTTATCTCGATTGGTATCGCCCGGATCTGCAAGCTGTTATCGTAGTGGGAGATATGCCTGTTGCTGATGCCGAAAAAATGATTATTGAGAAATTCAGTGCATTTAAAAATCCTGTATCACAAAGACAAAGACCTGAAGTATTTGAGGTTAAGCCTTTTACACAAAACAAGGCTATGGTACTGAGTGATGAAGAAGCTAACCGCATTTCAATTTCTTTGAGTGGAAGCTCGCATCCTCGTAAACCTGTTATCACTGTTGGCGATTATAGAAACAATGTAATAAATGGATTGTGCTTTAATATGCTATCGGCAAGGTTTGATGAATTGAAAAATACAGCAATGCCGCCATTTGTTTATGCTTATGCCTATGTAGGCGGATCCTGGGCGAGAGGCTACGAAAGCTATAACGGCGGTGCCATGTGCGGAAACAACCAAATAAAACAGGCCGTGGAAGCGCTGGTTGTAGAGAGTATGCGTGTAAAAAAGTTCGGCTTTACGGCTGATGAACTTACCAGGTCCAAAGCCACAATGCTCTCGGACTATGAAAAGCAGTACAACGAGCGCGATAAAACTGAATCAGGTAGATTTGTATATGAGTTGGTATCAAATTTCTTTGAGAAGGATGCTGTTCCCGGAATTGAGTGGGAATATACTTATGTAAAAAATAATATTGATAAAATCACACTGAATGATTTCGATGCTATACGCGCGAAGATTGATATTGATAAAAAGTTCTTTGCCTTGATAACCGCTAAAACCCAACCTGGCCTGCCTTCGGACGAAGAGTTAAAATCCTGGATTGAAGGTGCCATGAAACAACAAATTGAATCTTATAAAGAGAATAAAATAGCTTCCTCACTTCTCGACAAGGAACCTGCCCCAGGTAAAATTATCAGCACTGAAAAGAATGAAAAACTGGGTACTACAACAATTACCCTTAGTAATAAGGTTACTGTATGTTTAAAACCAACTGATTTTAAAAATGATGAAGTGATTTTTACAGGGTCGCGCCATGGAGGCTACAGTTTTTATGAGGGTAAGGATTACCAGAGCGGACAGTATTGTAACAATGCAGTTGAAGAAATGGGTTATGGTAATTTCTCTGCTTCTGATCTGAATAAATTCCTTTCAGGGAAAATTGTAAATGTAACTCCTGTCGTAGTTGACTATTCTGAATTTATAAGCGGTAACAGTAGTGTTAAGGATATGGAAACTATGTTTCAGCTTTTATATCTTAAATGTACATCGCCCCGTAAAGATGAAATAGCTTTCCAATCCTTTGTAAGCCGGTCAAAACAGCAGTTGGAATCACTGAAACAAAATCCTCAGTACCTGTTTATGGACACGGCCTTTAATACCTTATACCAGGGAAATGAACGTGCTCATATTATCGAAAACGCTTCTGATTATGACAAGATCAATATAGATAACGCAATTGATTTCTACAAAAAACGTATTGGGAATCCCTCCGGGATGTATTACACAATTGTAGGTAGTTTTGATGAGAATCAGATTATTCCGCTGATTGAAAAATACATTGGTGGCATGATGCCTTCTGAAATCAATACCCAGATTAAGGATATAGGCCTGTTTCCAAAACAAGGTAACAATACTTTTACACTTAAAAAAGGATCGGAATCTCAGGCGATGCTTGTACATTATATTACAGGTAAAATGCCTTACAATAACGAAGATAACTTTATGCTTGGCCAGCTGAATGCTATAATCAACAACAAGATTATAGATACCATTCGCGAAAAGATGAGTGCAATTTATGGAGGAGGATGCAGCGGTTCATTAAATAAATATCCCAGGGAAGAGTACCTGGTCCGAAGTGGTTTTCCTTGCAGTCCGGATAATATAGAAAAAGTGAACACTGCCTTTTTCGACTTAATCGAAAGTACAAAAGTCCAGGGAGGCATTACCGAAATTGATTTGCAAAAAGTCAGAGAGCCGGCACTCGAAAAGAATAAAGTAAACCTTAAGAAAAATGACTACTGGCTTAATTATCTTCAAAATGCTTTTCTGCTGGGCATTGACCCGGAATTGATATTAACAACCGAGCAAAGACTCAAAGCCATATCTCCCGGGCAACTCGTAGAAATTGCAAGGAAATTCTATTCCAGCCCAAATATCTTTAAAGCTGTCTGGCTACCTGAAAAAGTAAAATAAACCTGTGGTTTTAAATCTAAAAAGTCTATAGATTAGGACGCGTATTTTTGGAATTTCTTTATTATAAGATCAACAAGGGTAATATGTAGACGATGCATATTACCCTTGTCAGAAATAAGGCCATAACAAAGATATCTTTCAGAAGTATGGTGGAATAGTCTTTGTAAAATTTTAAATTTTTGACAATCAAAACCTATACCCATCCTGGATATAAAGCAACACTATTAAGTGAATCAAATCCCTTTCCTATATTGCGCATTCGTTGTTGGATAAATAACCCGCTTGAGTTCTGTTTCTGCATCAGGATTCCCGTTCAACAGATTTTCAAAATGCCTTATTATGCATGGTTTATCAGTTCCTGTTTTAGTTTCGGTTTTAATATCTCTTAAATCAATCATAAATCCGGAGAAAAGTCCTGGTATATCGGTAATGACATCAATATTCAAATAATTAAATTCGTTAAAGATACGATGAAAGTTTCTCTTTGATTTTTCAATAATGACAGTGTCTGCTTTTAAATTTGCAAGAGTTGTCGATTTTTCACACTCTGTGATACAACTATCGTCAATGGTATGCTTTTCGCATCCCGAAACCTGGTGAAACAGGCATTGACGGCTCGTCATCAGCACAATAGGATGATAGATGCTGTAAAACAGTTTAAAATCTGCGGGGTTTTTAATGCCTTTCAACTGAGTTTTACTTATTTCGTTCGAAATAAATGCGCCGGAACAATTAAAATTTTCCTGTAAGCAAAGCAAACCAAAAGAGTTAACAATATTAAATGATGGCCCCGCTATCCATGGAATACCTCTTTTAAAAGCTTCAAAAGCTATTCCGGTATTATCGGTTACAATACTTGTTGGTTCCATATGATCGAGAAATTCCACCGCTGCAAGGTAGTCGTCATTTATAATAATTGCAGGAAACCAGGGGATCAGTCTTTCGTTTTTAATAAAATGATCAGTAAACTCAGGGCTGATATTTTTAAAGGAATTGGGTAGTTGAAAATAAATAGTTACTGTTGCATCTTCGCAAATATGCAAATCCTCAGTTGAGGATATCAAAACTGAAAGTGCGGGTTTAAAGTATATGCTGTTCTGTTTCTTTACAAGAGGAACATCGATTGGATCAACAAATTCCCGTGAACCGTTCAGTATAAATAACAACTTGTTTTTTATTTCAGTGAGCTCTTTAAAAGGAAGGTAAGTATCAGGTTGAAGGTTTTCCAGCTGCAGTTCATCAATAAAATATTCCGTATCGTTTAAGGCTTTAAGCCGGCTCAGTATCATTCCCCGGTTTAAAGGCTGTATGCCGGTTTTCGCCAGTTTAATCTCCGAAAGCACCTCAAATGAAGCATCAGGAGTCGTTACCAATATTTTTAACGGCATGCCGCTTTCGCCCGAGATACTTATTTTCAGGGGAGCTTTTAGGATACTTAATTTGTTAATTTTTTGTTCAACCGTTTCAATAATTTCAGTTCGTTCGTCAAAAATATCTCCTTTTGCTTTTTCCAGCTTTTCAGCTGAGGAACTGCCATTCATTTCGGATAAGTGTAAAGCCGAATTATCGCGGGGATTATCAATAAACATGTATTTGCTGATTTTTCCCTTAAGGAAAGCGTTCGAAAAATCGCGGTTAAACACTTTGTAAAGCGCACTATTGTCCGTGCCAACTTCATCCTTCTCAAAAAAAATGTCAAGTTGTTTCCTCCAGGCTTCTATCACTGTGTACACATAATGAAACTTCTTTATGCGGCCTTCAATCTTTATAGAGTCAATACCGGCATCCGCAATTTCCCTAAGGTCAGTAAAGGCTGAATTATCTTTCAGGTTCAAAGGGAATTTTTTGCCGGCAGGCGTAGTTATATACTGGTCGCGGCAGGGCTGGCTGCATCGGCCACGGTTTCCAGAGTTTCCGCCGTGTACCGAACTCATATAACATAAGCCCGAAAAAGAGATACAATAGGAACCATGAACAAATACTTCGGTTAGTACATTATTATCATGCGCAACCGCGGTTAAGGCCTTTATTTCGTGTATATTTAATTCACGCGAAAGGTTAACACGGGTCGCATTCAGTTTACTTAAAAACTCTATTTGTCCTTTATTATGTGTTGTGAACTGGGTAGATGCATGAATTTTGAACCTTTTAAAATATTTAGACAAGAGGTAACACAGTCCCAGATCCTGAACAATGATGCCGTCGATACTTGTATTTATTAATTTGTTCAGTAATCTTATGATGGCGGGGATTTCGCTGTCGACAAGAATAGTATTGAGTGTTAGAAAAACCTGGCAGTTATTTTTATGAGCAAGCCCTAATATCCCGTTTAAATCGTCGAAACGTATATTTACAGCGCGGTTGCGGGCATTGAATTTATCCAATCCACAGTAAACAGCATCAGCACCGGCTGCAATTGCAGCTTTAATGGAATCAATATCTCCTCCGGGTGCAAGTAATTCGATGTATCGGTTCATTCGGCTAAAATATAGCTTATTTGGCAATTCATCCTGTGATTACTAACGGTTGACAGATATTTCAGAAAATAAAATTGGTATTATCGAAATATCATTTTTAGTCTGGAACCAAAAGTTATGTTCTTCGTCTTTATATCGGCCTTGACCAGGCATCCGACAGAATTGTAATTGACAAAAAAGGATCGTGCTTCCAATCGGAAAGGGTACTTAATTAAACTTAACTGTTTGTATACTGCCGTTTATCCCCGAAAATATCCCAAATCCATTGTTGACATTGGTATAAATCTGTATAGGTTCTGTAAACGGATTACCATTATTGTTATTAAAAATCATTTTGCTCTTATCGTATAAATATTGCCCTTCCGATACCGAAATAAGTTCAACATACACGGTTAGGCAGCGGGAATAGCCCGAATACCTAACCGGTATATCAATGGTAACCTGGCTCCCGTTAAAAAACTGATCAGTAAAGTAATAACCGTAACCGAAATTATAATCAATAAGGGGACTGGCAGATGTATTATTGTAACTATTAAGTCCCGATTTATTAGTATATGAAGCGATGGTATCGCCGTATTCATTACGTTGATAATAAGTTGATAAATAATATAACTTAAGCGCGTAATAATTGACTGCTTTAGCAGGATCGGTGAGTGTAACCGACACTTTCCCTGTTGTATTGTAAATTGTATCGTTAAAATAATATTCAATCCATGAAGATGTGTCGCTGACTGAAGTGAGGATTTTATCAGGATATACAACTGCCGGCATAACAACTTCGGCCCAAACACTTTCGTAATCAGCAGCAGTAGCTACGACTTTATATGCATGATCTATTTCAGGTTTTATTCCTTCGAAAATATACTTCATTTGTTGGTTTGCTGCTGGCAAGCTTGCTATAAGGATATTATCCCTGTAAAGCTCAACTTTTGCGTTGGTAATATTTTTATTCGGTGCATTATCAAGAACAGAAAGGCTTTTATATAACAGTAATTGTATAACACTGTCGGGATTTAGCTGGCAATTAAGTACAAGCTTTGATGGCGACATGGGAAAATTTTCGATCTTCTCGGTTTTTTCGCACGAGAAAAGTAAGATTGAGAGTGGTAATATAAGGAAAGAAGAAAGTAATCTATTCATAACCTGTGAGTTAATTATTTGTGCTTAGGTAACGAAAATTTAAACGAATAGCTTATTGAAGGGATCATCTGGAACAGGCTCACTCGTTTCAAAGCAACGCTGCCTCTTGAATCGTAGCCGAAATAATAGTAAAAAGGATTTTTTCGGTTATAAACGTTGTACATACCCAGATCCCAGGAGCCGATTCCCCATTTGGTTACCCTTGTTTTTTTGAAGGAGATATCGAGCCTGTGGTAGTTAGCAGCACGGTACGAATTACGTTTTTCGTAGGTCTGCAAAGTCAAATCATCTAATCCGGGGAATTTTATGGTGGCAAGAGTTACCGCATTTCCGCTTCCGAATACCCATTCAGCTGAAAGATCCCATTTTTCATTTAGTTTTTGCATCACGACAACCGAAACATCGTGCCTCCTATCGAATTTGTAAGGAAATGATTCGCCTGAATTGATTTCGGCAAACTGCCTGTTGCTCCATGCCAGGGTATAACCAACCCATCCTTTGGTGTTTCCTTCCTTTTTCTGGAGTAGAACTTCTATTCCATACGAATTTCCTTTTCCTGTTGTTACTTTTTCCTCCCAACTGGTTTTATTCGAGAGATATGAAGCTCCTTCTTTATATTCGATCAGATGGTTCATCCATTTGTAATATCCTTCGAGAGATACGAGGTAATTATTAGTGATTGTTCGCGAAACTCCGCCTGCAAACTGTGTAGATTTCTGTGGACTTATTTTTGCGGTTGATGGTACCCATAGATCAGTTGGCAGGCCAATTGATGAGTTTGTAAGCAAATGAATATTCTGTTGCATGCTTGCAAATGAACCTTTTAATGCCCATCCGCTATTTAGCAGGTAGCGAACTGATATTCTTGGTTGTAAGGAATTATAAAGCTTATGCTGAACAATAAATGCTGAATAATGTAGCCCTATATTCGCTTTCAGATGATCATTTATCATGTAATCGTCTTCTATATATATTCCCGTTTCATTGGCTCGTATACTGGAATTTCCTGAAGTGCTGTCGCTTATCGAGGTATGCTCATCTTCAATCTTATAGGAAGATACTCCTGGTTCAAAAATATGGAACGCATTATTTATTCCGAACTTGATATAATGGTCAGGTGCCGGAATATAATCAAAATCGGCTTTCACAGCTATATCGCGAATGCCTGACAAGTATTTGATTGAATACACCTTACTCTGGGTCGAGGTATCAGTTTGAATAATTGACTCCTGAAAATCCTTGACTTTGTAATTGTAATTGCTATAAGTAGCTGCTACATTCCCGAAAAGCTTTTCATTGTATTGATGATTCCACTTTATTGACGAAGTGAGATTTCCCCACGAAAGCGACGATTGCATTTGTTCCTTGTAAATAACCCCATCATACAAATACTCATAAGGCAACTGGTTGTTGTAATATTCATCGCGGCCGTTATACATGCTCAGATAAATACGGTCGCGCTGCGAAAAAATATGGTTTACCTTCGCATTTAAATCATAAAAGTACAATCCTGTTTTTGAATACTCGTCACCTGAAAATCCCTGCACAAGTGGTTGTGCCAGGTAATCAATGTAAGTGCGTCTGCCTGTAACGATAAAAGAAGTTTTATCATGGGAAATTGGTCCCTCAACCATAATTTTAGAACTTATTAGCCCTATGGAACCCTCGCAGTTTATTTGTTTCATGTTCCCTTCTTTCATTCGGATATCCACTACCGAAGAGAGCCGGCCACCATACCTGGCAGGAAATCCACCTTTGATTAACTCAACATTCTTAATGGCATCGGCATTAAAAACTGAGAAAAACCCAAGCAAATGGCCTGCATTATATATAGGCGCGTCATCAAGAAGTATCAGGTTTTGATCAGGACCACCTCCACGTACATACAAAGCACTGGTTCCTTCGTTTCCCGATTGGACTCCTGGTAATAGTTGAAGTGACTTTAAAATATCAACCTCGCCCATAAATGAAGGCATACTTTTTATTTGCTGAATCGGAATATTGATATTACTCATTCTCGAAGATGCTTCTGAATTTTCGGAATTCGAAGCGGTTATATTTACCTCTTTTAGGGTTAGGACCGGTTTCAGGTGTATGTTGATCACCTGGTTTTGGTCGAGTTTAACATTGATGAAGTAGGGTTCATAGCCGGTAAAGCTAAATCTCAGAGCGTATATTCCCTTTGCCAGAGTGAAACTGTAAAAACCATATGGGTTTGTGGTAGTACCTTTCTGACTATTAATTGCAAATACATTTGCGCCTGTAAGTACCTCACTGCTAACTGAATCCTGAATATAGCCACTGATAGTAAACGTTTGAGCTTTAATATGTTGAAGTAAAATAAATAGGATTAGAAAGACTGATAGCGAGATTACCTTCATAAGTAAACAATAAAAATTTAAATGCTAAAATCACTTATTAAACGGGGTAAATGTATTTCTATTTTATAATCGGATCATTATATTTTAATATTTTAAACATGTTTATAAAAGGACTTGAACATTTAACAATAATATACTGATTATCAGTATGTTTAGAATATAAATGATGTTAATCGGTGGGGTTTAAACTTTTTAACAATTTCTGATTAGCAATTTAAACCGATTAGAAGATAAAAATAATTCTGATCACGACAGATGCAATAATTTTATAAAAGTGCATAGTCTGAGACACAATGAATATTTTCCATGAGTAAACGAGCGTGATCATGATAGTGGAAATACTAACTGTGATTAGTATTTTGTTTCTCGCATTCAGAAAGAAAAAAATCCTGTTGGCTTCTGAAAATAAAACGCGCGTCACCCATAGGGAAACGCGCGAATTCAGAATGATTTTACTACCGGAATACTTGTTATGTAATTAGTGTAAGCGAATCCAATTCAGTAAGGGATATGAATTACTTTAGTTGTAATCTATTTCCCGATTCCGATTACTCCGCATGCTATTCTCGGACCTGCATTTCCTGTGGGCTGGGTTTTAAGGTCATCTTCATTTTTATGCACTATTACAGACCTCCCGATAATTGAGGCTTCGCCTTCGAACGAGATTGAGCTATCAATATAATCCATATGTGCTTTACCTGAAGCATTGGCTTCGATATTACCCATATCACCTT
Organism: Bacteroidales bacterium; assembly: GCA_038204995.1. Classification (GTDB taxonomy): domain Bacteria; phylum Bacteroidota; class Bacteroidia; order Bacteroidales; family UBA4417; genus UBA4417. The sequence goes on from JBBRCH010000092.1 coordinate 9,835, forward strand.
CGTGACGCATAGCATCCATAGGCGCACCATGGCTCTTTGCCATTGGATTGAAATGGCCACCGGCTGATGTGCCATCGGCAGCTGAACAATCGCCACACTCATGGATATGAATACCATGTTTGCCCTGGCTTAGTCCCTGCAGATCACCTACAACCCTTACTCCACCATCCACTTTTGTAAAGGTAATGGTACCTGTTACAGCATTTCCCTGGGTAGGATAAACAACGCAAACAGCTTTTACTACCACACCGGTTTTTCCGGTCATTGGCATACTGCTACTGCTGCTCATATTCATAGTTTGTGCCCCGGCATTTCCATACCAGGCAGCAAAGAGAAGAACAGCGAAAATTGATCTGATGTTTTTCATAATTGTGTTCATTTACAAATTTCAATAACTTTATATTAGACCATAAAATAACAAAAGACAATGCGTAAAGTTCAAATGCTCGCGTCCTTAAAATCATCCGCAATGTTTTATACGTTGGATTCAAAACAATTGAATTGCTGATACTTGCAGGAGAAGTACAAATAATGAGGGTTCCTCCCGATATTAAGTTTCCGATGTATTCTCTAAATAGAGGTCATAATGTTTATTATAAGTTGAAATATGACTGCCCGGGGATACCATTGATTACAATTGTATATATGTGGGGGGGGATTGATTTTACATTGAACTCAATAAAAATATATTTTTTGTAAACTTACTTATTAGTAAGTATATTTGCGGGATTTTTATTGCAGAACTATGTCAATAACCCGTGAAAAGATAATTGAACTTGGAGAAAGTCTTATACGCACCAAAGGGTATAATGCTTTCAGTTATCAGGATATCTCATCAGAACTGGGTATAAAGAATGCAGCTATACATTATTATTTTCCTGCGAAGGAAAATCTGGGAACCAGTATTGTAAAATCCAATATACAGCGTTTCGAGGAAATGACTGATAATATGTACAGCCGGGGTTTCGATGAATGGCTTCAACTTGAAACGTTTATAAAAATCTATACCAAAAGCCATAGGGAACAAAAACGCTGTATTGTCGGATCTTTAGGACCCGATATTAATTCCCTGAGCGATAACACGATAGCAGAGCTCAAACGAATGACTGAAATCATATTTAAATGGTTTACTGATACTCTTTTAAAAGGAAGGGAAAAAGGTATTTTTTCTTTTAAAGGAGAACCTCAGATAAAAGCCTTGCTGATTATGTCGAGTTTGGTAGCAAGCCTGCAATTAGCAAGGCTGATTGATAAAATAGAGTATAAAAGCTTTTGTAATGCCATTATGGATGATTTGAAACCGTAATAATTAAAAATTATCCAGTCAATGGATAAATGGTGAATGGACAACCGTCATTTAACAATGGCACAAACGGGAACTAACTTAAAAATTTGAAATACTTAGAAATACGTTGAAATAGATAGAAATAGATAGAATATATATCTGATTGTAATTCAATCGATAACATTCTTGTTAGATAAAAGTATTAAAAAGAGACGATTTTCATCAAAGAAATAGTTAAAAATCACCGAAAAACTATTGAATGTACGTGATTGGACATTGAATAACTTTCGAACTGAAAATTTAAAAATCTAAATATGAAACGAGCCGTAATTACAGGAATAGGAACCGTTACACCTATTGGTAATAATGTCGATGACTTCTGGAAAGCATTAACCAATGGGACAAGCGGTGCTGCAACTATTACCCGATTCGACCCTGTAAATCATAAAACGAAGTTTGCCTGTGAGGTGAAAAGTTTTGATCCCCTGCAATACATGGAAAAGCAGGAGTTGCGCAAAATTGATTTGTATACTCAGTTCGCATTAGCCGCTGCGGATGAGTGTATGAAAGATTCAGGGATAAACCTCGACACCTGCAACCGGAACCGGATAGGTGTCATCATAGCAACCGGAATAGGAGGGATGATCACTTTTGAAGAGGAATTACTAACCTTTTTGCAAAGCAATAGAATACCCCGTTTCAGTCCGTTCTTTGTTACAAAAATGATTCCGAATATATCGGCCGGACAGATTTCCATCCGTTATGGATTACATGGTATCAGTTATGCTGTTTCTTCAGCCTGTGCTTCATCGAACAATGCAATTGGCAATGCATTGGATCTTATTCGTTTGGGAAGGGCAGATATTATTATTGCCGGTGGAGCTGAATCACCTATTGCTGAATCTTCTGTTGGCGGTTTCAATTCCATTAAAGCATTATCCACATTAAATGATTTTCCCGAAACGGCTTCGCGCCCCTGGGATAAAAACAGGGATGGTTTTGTAATCGGGGAAGGGTCCGGAATCCTGATGGTTGAAGAACTGGAACATGCCTTGAACCGTGGGGCAAAGATTTATTGTGAATTGGCAGGATATGGAGCAGCTTCCGATGCGTATAACGTGGTGGCTACGCATCCCGAAGGATTAGGCGCTGTGCTTGCAATGGAAGGTGCATTGGCTGATGCCGGAATTTCCGCCAGCGATGTCAGGTATATAAATGCGCATGCTACTTCAACAACAATTGGGGATATAAGTGAGTGTATAGCTATTGAAAAGGTGTTTGGTGATGAAATAAGTAAAATCAGCATAAGCGCAACAAAATCTCAAACAGGACATCTGCTGGGCGCAGCAGGAGCAGTTGAAGCCATTGCCTGCATAAAATCAGTCGAAACCGGGTTGGTTCATCCAAGCATTAACCTTTTCGAAATTGATCCTGAATTAAATCCTGTTTTCGATTTTACCCCCTTCAAAGCCCGTAACCGCGAAGTGGATGTGGCACTGAATAATACTTTTGGCTTTGGTGGTCATGCGGTATGCACAGTGTTCAAGAAATATATTTAATAATCTGTATATCATACACTTGTAATATTGATTTCATGTGTCGTTCGAGAGAATCTAAACACTAAATATCTAAAGTTAGAAATAGATCCCCCGATATCATAAGGGCTAAATTATTAATTCTTTAGATAGACTAATCTTCTTGTTCCCACTTCCATTTTTCCTTTTTCTCTGAATCTCCATCCATTTACCACTCCGGTCTTTCTACGTTATTCATATTCCAAAGGATCCAGGCTTTTTTCTTAGCAATATAGGCAGTTGGCTTATCAGGCCTCCATCTTCGTGGATTGGGGAGTACGGCAGCAATGGCAGCCGCTTCGGCACGTGATAAGTTTTTAGCAGGTTTTTGAAAATATTTCTGAGCTGCAGCTTCGGCCCCGTAAAGGCCATCTCCCATTTCAATAACGTTAAGGTAAACTTCCATGATCCGCTTTTTTCCCCATGTAAGTTCTATCAGCCCTGAAAAATAAAGTTCCAGCCCTTTCCGCACATACGTACGAGCAGGCCATAGAAAAGCATTTTTGGCTGTTTGTTGGGTAATTGTGCTTGCTCCCCGCATTTTCTTTCCCCTGGCATTCAGCTTCTTTGCCTTTTCAATGGCTTTAAAATCAATTCCATAATGACTCTCAAAATTATTGTCTTCGGAAGCGATGACAGCAAGTACCAGGTTAGGCGAAATATCAGAGAGCTTAACCCAATCTTTTGTAATAGTGGGTTTTTTGCCGTCGGCAATATTTTCTATAACACGGATAAGCATCAAAGGTGTTGCGGGTGGATTGATAAACCGGTAAAGCAATGCGAAAATGATACTGGTTCCAAAAAATAATATCAAACAAAAGCGGATTATCCGGTAACTATACTTTTTAACTAATTGAAAACGCGATGGTTTGCCTTGCTGGCTCATTCTTATTGTGATTTGAAAAACAATTTTATGCTGATGGTGCAAATGTATAAATTTTTTGATATGTTTGCCGAGCCTATCAGTGTATCACTGAGTGATAGCAAATAGCTGGTATTCAGGAGATTAGATTAATATAGTGCAGTCATAAATGTAAAAATAACTCATGAGTAACTTTATTGGCATACGCCACGAAGATAAATACGTGATGGAACGCAGGGCTCCGCTTACTCCAAAACATGTAGACCGACTAATCAGAAACAAGAAACTTGACTTCGTGGTTCAGACCTCCGAAAAAAGAGTGTTCACGGATGAGGAATATATTAAAGCAGGAGCTAAGATTTCCAAAGACCTAAAAAAATGCAGCGTCATTTTCGGCGTGAAGGAAATGCCTGTTTCATTTTTTGAAGAAGATAAAACCTACATCTTCTTTTCACATGTTATAAAAGGGCAGGCTTACAATATGCCTATGCTCCGCAAAATGATGGAGATGAAATGTAATCTCATTGATTACGAGCGTGTTGTGGATGAACAGGGTAAGCGCCTTATCTTTTTCGGACGATATGCAGGATTGGCAGGAATGATCAATTCTCTCTGGTCGCTGGGGCTGCGATTAAAAGATGCAGGGTATAAGACCCCGTTTGCGCATATCAAACAGGCTCACCATTACAACTCCCTTGCAGAAGTACGCGAAGTAATTTCAGCTGTCGGACAGGAGATTGCCGAAAAAGGAATGCCTGAAGAATTGCGCCCGTTTACTGTTGCATTTACTGGTTATGGAAACGTATCTCAAGGTGCCCAGGAAATTTTAGGGTTGCTTCCTGTAAAGGAAATCTCGCCCGAAAAATTACTTACACTGAAGCGTCGTACTAAACTATCCGATAACATTATTTATAAGATTGTTTTCAAAGAGGAACATCTGGTCGAGCCTGTTGATGAGGACACAGAATTTGATCTTCAGGAGTATTATAATTTTCCTGAAAAATTTAAGAGTAATTTCGAAAAGTATATTCCACATATCGATATGCTGATAAACTGTATTTTTTGGAATACACGTTATCCAAGGCTGGTTACAAAAGAATACCTTAAAAAACTGTTTGCTGACGGAACTCCGAAGCTTAAAGTTATCGGTGATATTTCGTGCGATGTAAATGGTTCCATTGAATGTACCGAAAAAGGTACCGAGATCGAAGACCCTGTTTTTGTCTACCATCCTGCTTCACAGACCTACACTATGGGTCATAAAGGCGAGGGTTTGCTTGTTATGTCAGTTGATATACTGCCCAGTGAACTTCCTCGTGATTCATCAGCCGGTTTTGCCGATGTTCTGGTTAATTATGTAAAAGCCATTGCCGATTGTGATTTCAATGAGGAATATGAAGCTCTCGACCTGCCCAGGGCCATTAAACACGCTCTTATTCTGCATCGTGGACAGCTTACTCCTCAGTACAAATATTTGGAAGATTATTTAAAATCTTAGCCTTTTATTGTTTTACGGTTTATGCACGACGAGTTATCATTGAGTAATCAAGTGAAATTAATCAAAAATTATACTTCTCAAATTGAATCATACTTCGTAAATCGTAAATCAAAAATCGTAAATACTTACTTAATTAATAAATAGATACACAATGAAGAAAGTCCTTATTCTGGGTGCTGGCCTGGTTGTCCGCCCTATCGTAAAACACTTGCTTAACAAAGGAATCCAGGTTACTGTTGCTACCCGCACCAAAAGTAAAGCTGAGGAGATGATTGCCGGCCACCCTAACGGCACAGCTATTGCCTGGATGGTTGAAGATGAAGAAACACTTAGCCGTATGATTAGCGAGCATGACCTTTCGGTGAGTCTGCTTCCTTACCTTCACCATTTACTTGTGGCGAAATACTGCATCATCCACAAAAAAAATATGGTTACCACCTCGTATGTGAAGCCAGAAATGCAGGCACTTGATGCACAGGCAAAAGAAGCCGGTATTATCATATTGAATGAACTGGGCCTCGATCCGGGTATCGACCATATGTCGGCCATGCGTATTATCGACCATGTTCATAACAAAGGTGGTAAGATTGAAGAGTTTTACTCAATTTGTGGCGCTTTGCCAGCTCCGGAAGCAGCAAATAACCCGTTTAAATATAAATTTTCCTGGAGCCCGAAAGGCGTGGTAATGGCCGGTAACAACGACGGCAAATACATGAAGAACAGTGTTGAAGTATACGTTCCTACCCAGGATCTGTTCAAGAATCCGCTCCAGGTAAATTTCCCCGAAGTTGGCCAAATGGAAGTATATCCGAACCGCGATTCCATCATGTATATTGATATTTATGGAATCCCTGAAGTAAAAACCATACAGCGCGGCACATTCCGCTACAAAGGCTGGTGTGAAACCTTGAATGTGATGAAACAGCTAAACCTGATTTCGTATGATAAAGTAAACCTCGAAGGTAAAACCTATGCTGATTTTATCGCTCAGCAGATCGGTGCATCCAATAGTTTGCATATCCGCCAGAAAGTTGCCTCGCATCTGGGTATTAATCCCGATGCTTATGCGCTTCAAGCTATGGAATGGCTCGGGCTTTTCAGCAACGAACCCCTGCGACGTACCGAAGATTCACCCTACGAAGTTACCAGCGACCTGATGATTGCAAAAATGGAACTCGGTCAGAACGAACGCGATATGGTAGCTTTACAGCATTCGTTCCTTGCATCGTATCCTGATGGCACAAAAGAGGTAATCCGTTCGCGCATGCTCGATTTCGGGACTCCTGCCACTGATACTTCCATCGCCCGCACTGTTGCTTTGCCAGCCGCAATAGGTGTTGAAATGATACTCGCCGGTGAGATTACTGTTAAAGGTGTTTTCCGTCCTGTACTTCCGGCTATTTATAATCCAATTCTCGATGCTCTCGAAAAACTTGATATCCGCATGGTTGAAGAATACGGTTTGCCGTTGAGTGAAAGAATTAGCTAATCGTTTCGAATAATTTTTATGAAAAGGCTGCCTGTGGGTGGCCTTTTTTTTGATTAAAATCAGGATACAGGATGGATCATTTCTTTTGATCAATCTATGTGCGATTTAACTTTATTCTCAATACCTCATTTGCCAATCAGCTTAATTAATAAAGAAATAAAGTGGGGGCAATTCTTCATCTTAGTGTTTCTAATACTCTTGTGGCGGCAAGGATTGCAGATATGTATGACTTGCACTAAATATTTCTTTTCAAATTTATGGATTTATATCACATGTAATAAATCTGTTATTCATCTTTCCGCAATTTCATTTTAGTTAATTGTTGTTAATCCTATATTTCAGGTACTTTCTTTTAAAGCCGGCCTGCCAATAGTAATTGAGATTATTTACTTTTGCACCTCAATTCAAATACAATGGTAAAATTCCTTAAATGGTTGGGTGGTGGAATCGGATGGGCTGCCGGAGGACCAATCGGTGCAATACTGGGTTTTGCGCTTGGTTCTATGATTGATGGGATG
>JBBRCH010000093.1:0-16307 GCA_038204995.1 Bacteroidales bacterium
TTCAGTAGAAATCCCCATAGCCACCAACACATGCGAACTGGTAACACCTGCCGCATGACATGCCGCTCCTGCCGAAGCAGCCAGCAGTGGTAGGGTTGACAATAAAGTATCGGCAGGAATTCCCCTGAAAGCGATGCTGAGAGTATTGGGTAAACTGTTTTTAAGATCAGTATGAATATGCATGTCGGGAATGAGACTGAGCAATTCACCAAAGAGCATATCACGCATTGTTTTTACATGGCTACTATTTTTCGCCAGGTCACGGGCTGCAATTTCAGCTGCTTTCCCAAAACCGGCAATTTCGAGGAGATTCTCGGTCCCGGCACGAAGGTTATTTTCCTGACCGCCACCGTGTATCAGGTTTTCGAGTACAACACCTTTTCGGATATAAAGCGCACCTATGCCTTTTGGTGCATAAAATTTATGACCTGCTAATGTGAGTAAATCCACCCCGAGTTCATTCACATCAATCTCAATTTTCCCTGCCGACTGGGCCGCATCCGTATGAAAGAGTATTCCATGACGCCGGGCAATGGCAGATAATTCGGCTATAGGCTGTATAATTCCAACTTCATTATTGGCATGCATAACGGAAATAAGAATGGTACGGGGAGTTATTAAAGATTCAAGTTCTGAAGCGTCCGTCATCCCTGTATTATCAACCGGGAGGTATGAAATTTCAAAACCCTGTTTCTGCAGCCAGGAGCAGGTTTCGAGAATGGCCGGGTGCTCAATGGTTGAAACAATAATATGGTTTCCTTTATTTTTCAACCCGAAGGCAACTCCTTTCAATGCATGGTTGTCCGATTCGGAACCTCCGCTGGTGAAAATGATTTCTTCGGGTGAAGCACCAATTAATTCAGCTACCTGTGAACGGGCTTTTTCAACGGCTTTACGGGCTTCAATTCCATACTTATATCGGCTCGAAGGATTCCCGAAATAAGTGTCCAGGTATGGGCGCATGGCTGCTTCAACTTCAGGATCAATGGGAGTTGTTGCATTATAATCGAGGTATATGAGATCTTCCATTTTTTTATTGTTGGGTTGATTTGCCTGCGGCGTTCTAGGGTTCAATGCTGCGCGTTCAATGCTTTGCGTTCAAGGGTTCAATTGCCTGCGGCGTTCAATGCTTCGCGTTCAAGGTTACAGAGTTACAGTCCCGATCCCTATCGGGATAGAGTGTTACAGTCCCGATCCCTATCGGGATACAGTGTTACAGACCTCTGAGCTGCGTCGAAGCGCCGGGTTACTATGTTACAGTGTTAACTCTTCAAACATTTCAAACAATAAAAGCAATTAACTTTTCATTATTCGTTCGAATCAAGGGTTGAATTAAATTCTTGTCTTTGAGTCAGTTAAGCCCTTCAAGGGTTTTAAACCCTTGAAGGGTTCGCTTGGCAAACATCAAATTACAATTTCAACCCTTGATTCGCATTATTCATTATTCATTATTCATTATTCACTTTTATCTAACAAGAATGCTATTAACTGAAATACAGCAACATATGAGTTCTATTATTTCAATTTATTTCAACTTATTTCAACTTATTTCAATGTATTTCGAATCCTAAAGTTAGTTCACGTTTGTGCCATTGTTAAATGGTGGTTGTCTATTCACTATTCACTCCATATCCATAGCATTCTTCAAAATAACCTCCGCATGCTCTGCCACGCTTCCCGATGACAAAGATACCTTTACAATTTTACGAACGTGGCGGCGGGAAAGAGAATTTTCATAAAGTTTATCGTAATAGGCCAGGGTAAGATCCGCAACCTTTTCGAAATCATCATTTTGCAGTGCCAGCAACGCTTCGCGCGATTGATAGGAACCCATGAATTGCCCCAGATGTTCCAGCACGGACTGAAGCTCTGATTTCGCAAAACAGGCATATTCGTCAACAAGCCTTTGTATACGGTCGGCTTTGGGCACATCAATAAAGAAAAGCAGCCCATTCAGCATTGCAGCCCGAAATGTATCCGGCAAATAGACACTTCCAATGCTCATGCTTTCATGCTCCAGCCAGAGCGGTTTCAGTGGTTCAAGTTCAGCCCATTGGGAGAACAAATCATTTTCGAACTGCTCGGTAGTTGGCTGGGCATCCTGACCCAGGTGTCCGAAATTTGATCCTTTATGACAGGCAAGTGCCTCTAGGTCGATAACCTGGTGACCCATATTCCCTATTTCTTTCAAAATAGCGGTCTTGCCTGAGCCTGTATAACCGCCGATAAGGAATAATGGCCTTCCGGATGAAAACTGTTTCCTTATATAACCACGGTAGGCCTTGTAACCTCCTTCGAGCACAAAAACCGTGTATCCTGCTTCAGCAAAAAATGCAGCAATCTTGGCACTGCGCATTCCACCACGCCAGCAATGCAAAAGCATTTGCTTTTCGGGCGCCACTTCTTTTATAGCATTCAGGTAATAATCCGTCTTTTCGCCGGCAATAGTCTGGCCCAATTCAATAGCCGGTTCTTTCCCGATTTTTACATAGGTGGTTCCAACCCTGGCACGTTCGTCGTTATCGAACAAAGGAATACTATGAGCTCCCGGGATATGGCCTTGCAGAAATTCGCCGGGTGAGCGCACATCAATAACCGGAAGACGGAGCGCCAGGAGAAGAAATTGATCGGGAGTAAGGATTTCGGGAGTCAAATTTAGTGACGATTTACGAGTGACGAGTGACGAATGTCGATCTATGAATGATGATTTGCGAATGACGATTTACGATTGAGGATTTACAATTGAAGAGTAAAAGAGGCTTATGAATACAATTTTGAATTTAAGACAGGCTTACAATACATCCACCGTGATTTTTTCATCTATATAAACAAGCATTTTTATGATATCTGTGTAGCCCATTTGCTCAAGGAGCTTGCCATAATCATCCAGCTGGTTCCGGTGTTTGGGATCAGGCAGACCGGTTTTAAATTCCATAATTACAGTTTTAGTTTCAGAAAAGATTACACGGTCGGGGCGGTAAACATCGCCTTCGGGTGTCAGGATTCCGGCTTCAGGCTTAAGCTGCACATTTTCAGTGAAATATTCTTTCAATGATTCATGATCCACAGTTGAAGTTACTCTTTCCTGCAGCAATTGCGTTTCTTCCTCCGACAGAAAATTGGCGGCAGCCTGTGCGCTTACAACAGTTAAAATATCATCCCTTGTTTTTATGGATGCCAGTGTATCATGAATGAGCGTTCCCCAGGCCTGCTTGTTTTTGGATTGATCAGTACTCCAGTAAACCGGGGCGCGCCGTGCAATTTTAATACGGCCCTGCCAGGGAGATGAAATCATTCCGGAAAGCATGCCGGCTTCGGGCAGGGAATTTTGAGTTTTCGTTACCGGCTCATCTGTTCCTTTTGAATATATGTTACCGGTTTGTACCCATTCATCACTATTACTTTCAATATATTGAGTCAATAAATTTGGCAGGTTATTGGGATCCCCTTTACCAGGTTCGCGTGTAAGTATATACAACCGCTCAGCCGGGCGCGTGAAAGCAACATAAACCAGGTTGATCATATCCAGCAGGGAACTGTTTCGTTCTTTTTGGTATTGCTCTGCATAGCCGACTTCTTCCATCCCGACGCCGGTCTGAAGCAGCGCAACAGGAAGCCCGGGAACAACATCTCCGGCAAGGTCAACCCATAACTGGTCGAATGTAGTTTTAAGCTTTTCCGTTGCCATGGGCCAGATTACAACGGGAAACTCGAGGCCTTTTGCCTTATGGATGGTCATGATGCGGATGGCATCAATTCCTTCGGGCACCACCACCGAAAGCTTCCCTTTCTTCTCGTCCCAGGCTTCGAGCAGGTCGGCAAGGTGTGTTCCTTGCCGGGATGAAACCTTATTTACAAAATCCAGGAAAAACTGAAGATAAATATCATATTTCCCGGCATTTAATCCAAAAATCCTGATGATCTCTTCGCAAAGATCATACAAAGGCAACCCGCGTAATGATTTGATATTAAATTCAATATCGCCTTGCAAAAAGATTTTTTCAAGCGAAAGCCACTCCCCTTTCCTGACCGGAAAATTCTGAATCAGCGAAGTAACAAGTTTACCTTTCCGGATAAGCTCATTTAAAATACCGGCTATAGCCACCAGGTTTTGCGGATTGCTGATATGCTGCATAACCGTTATCACAAAATTTACCTCGGGCGAAGCGGCCAATAGCAAGGCTTCGGCCGAAACCACGCTGATCCCGTTCGACATCAGGTAACGGGCAATAATACTGCCTTCGCGGTTGGAGCGGGTAAGGATGGCCATATCCGCTTTTGTAAAGCCTTTGTCGATCAGTTCGTTTACCAGGTTGTAAACACAGATGATATTGAGTTCATCAAAATCAGCCCTGGAGCGATATGGCAGAAATTCAACCGAAACAAGTCCGCCGGATTTGCCTGCCGACACTTCCTGGGTGTGATCCGTGTAGATGGGTTGGAATCCTTCACTCAGCTGTTTTGCCAGGAATCCGAAAAAGTCGTTATTGAAATTAATAATTTCGGGCAGCGACCGAAAATTGCTTTTCAGCACTTTGGGATTGAAGTTTGTTTGTAAGGCTTGTTCCGTATCGCCAAAAACTTCCTTTTCGTAATTTTCGGGTAAAGCGGGTAACATCATAAACTGTTCCACCTGCCCGTTGCGAAAGCGGTATATGGCTTGTTTCCCATCACCGACCACCAGGTTATATCGTCCGTAAGCAAGGGAATCGCCGATTAAAGGTAGCAGGTTTTTCCACTGCAGTTCCGATGTATCCTGGAATTCATCAATCAGGTAATTGTAATATTTTTCACCTATGCGTTCATAAATAAAAGGAACGGGTTCTTTCAGAATGATATCGGTAATCCGCTTGTTGAATTCCGAAATATGGATCACCCGTTTCTCGCGCCTGATGGTCTCAATTTCACGTTCCATCGCACTCAGCACACCCATCTGGAAGATATTTTTTTCAATCATTCCAAGTAGAGTATATTTCGCAGCACCTTTTTCCATCAGGCTTTCGCATTGATGATAGATTATTGTGAGTTGCTCTTTAACTGAGTTAATGGCCGAAGCCTGAATTACGTCCGCTTTTGCTGATAACCATTTATCTTCATTGACAGTTGCAACAACATACGAGTTAGGATTTTCTATGCTGCCGTTTGCAAGTTTGAAAAAATAACCGCCAATCCCACTTGTTCCCCTAGAGAATGAAGCATTGTCAATGCCATTTTCAACAATTAGTTTTTTAGCCGTTAGTGCCAGCGAAATAATGCTATCCCCGAAATTTTTACGGGACTGCCTTATTTCGCGTGCAATTTCATTAAGCCGTGCAGACGGAATGTCATTTAATTTGCTGATAAAATGTGAACTTCCTTCCAAAAAAAGAAATTCTGCCGTTTTTTTTATATCGGCTTCAATCTGCCAGCTTTTCTCATCTTCGGCTTTCGCTTCAGTAAAATCGACCAATATTCTCGTGAGATCCTTATCAATTCCGGCTTTGCTGATGAGTTGCTCCACAGCTTCATCCAGCATAAGGTCACGGTCCATTTCAATTTCAAAATCAACAGGTAAATGCAGATCGTGGGCGAAGGTGCGGATGATGCGCGAAACAAAGCTATCGATGGTGCGTACTGAGAAATCGTCATATTCGTGCAATATCCGGGTGAGCACCAATTGAGCCCGTTTTGTCACTTCCTCGTTTGAGTAGCCTGTTGCTTTTAACAGGTCAGGAAGCATAAACTTCACTACAGCGCCATCGTTGTATTTTACAGGGTCGGCAAGTTGCACCAGGCCCTGCATGATACGTTGCTTCATTTCGTTGGCAGCTTTATTGGTGAAAGTAATAGCCAGGATATGCCTGAAATAGGCAGGCGATTGCAAAGCCAGCGCAATGTATTTGCGCACCAGGGTGTAGGTTTTACCCGAACCGGCCGATGACTTGTAAACTGAAAAGTTCTGATTTGTGTTCACCCTGCTAAGGTACGCAATTTGTTGGAAGAGTATTTTGAAAATAGAATGCGATACTATTTATAATGGCCAAGGTAGATTTTCAGAAACCGAAAAAATCATTTTTCTGAATTAAGTTACCGAATGCATGTTATGCATCTGAAGCAGCATACCGGATCTAAATTTGCAGAAAAAGTAATTTATTCTTTTTCAGGATATTTTTCACCTGGGGATGAAGTAGCGGCTTGCGGACGCATACCGAGTATTTTTGCAGCAATTTCAGAGGTATTGAAAAATATATATTTAACAGTTGGCTCATCATCTACTTTCATTTTTGAAACCTTTTCACAGATTGTGCAGGTGAAAATCTCGTATGTATTGAATGGGATGTCATCTATATAGGTTTCATCATTCAGCATAGAACTGTCGGAACATTGAGTAACAGCACCAAATCCTTTTGTGAAAATACCTAACAACAGGATACAGATTATTGCTTTCATGATTTCGGTTATTTAAAGGGACATAAAAGTTTGTTTTCAATAATATGACGGATTACAAATGAAATAGTTACGAAAATGAATGTTAATAAATTGATAAAAATAGTTCGGGTATCCTTTGGAGGACACCAAATGAATATCTCAAAACAAGATTAAACCTGGAATTAATTTATCGGAACAGACTTATTATCAGGAACTTTTGACTTCTTTCGTTTCCTGAATATCTCACCAAATTTATTGAATTCCTTTCGGTAAAGAATTCCGACTCCTTGTGTGTACGGCGAATAACCAAAAATATCGAGCGTGGTATTCGTCCGGTTAAATGCCTTTATCCTGAACCTGCCATCTTCCGTTATTTTTACCTCAACCAGCACATCTCCAATCACTTGCGTCGTCTGGCTCGCATCATTATACGAGTTCATACCGACTGCGCCATCGATGGTAACCCGGTTATCGAACAACTGAGTGGATAAAGCCAGTTCCAGTTCCTGTGGTGTAAGCTGATCACCTGGCCGATAGTTCACTCCTATATCAAAGTCCTTCGAAATTTGAGAAAGCATCCTGCTTAACTGCGCACTTAAGATATCATAAGATGAAATACCTAACGAAGCCCCGGCATTACTGATCCCTGAAGATGAACTAAAGGTATTTAAGACAAGCAGAGAAATCATCTGCTGATTCATTTCAAGGGCATTGCTGGTATCGATTATGCTGAAAATCTGACGCTTCATCTCATCCGTAGCATCAGGTAAAGCTATTGAAAACCTGATATCGGGATTATATAAATTATTTGAAAGTGATATGATACAATCCACATTAACACGGCTCCCCCTGTATATTTCAGGTAATTCGGGCAGACCTGAAAGGGATGTTTTTACTTTATAGACAGCATGCAGGCTGATATCAGCTTCATAAGGGCTTCCGTTAAAGGTAATGGAACCACCCTTTTGTATCTGAAAATTTTTCTTCAGTATGTTTTCGAAGTTAAACATAAAATTTCCGTTATCCATGATATAATTCCCATACATTGAGTATTCGCCGCGGGTGTCAATTCCCATGTTGATAAGTCCGTCGCCCCGAACATCAATTGTTCCCATCTGATAAGGCAAAACAATACCGATATCAGCATTGTTAGTTACATCAAAGCCAAGTTGAAGTGAAAGTACCGAAGGCTCATAAGATGTCAGAACTTTGTTTTTCTGGTCAGCATCACCATGTTGGCGGTAATGGATAAAATCATTCTGGGAGATGCTTCGCGAAAAGCTTATAGGGATAACAACGCCTGTTCCTCTCTCGGATCTTACATTTGCTGTCAACAAGAGGTCATCTACGGGGCCTTTCAGAGTCATAGTCCCGGAAACTTTAGCCCTGCCGTAATAGACTTCATCGTGATTGTAAGGCGTATTCAGTGCTGAAAGATTATTGGCTTTTAAGGCAATATCGAGTGACCAGTCCGAGAAAGCTTTATGGCTTATTGTTCCTGAAACCATACCTTTACCGAAGGTGCTATCAGTTAATTCTATATCCTTAAACCACATTTTATCCTTATCAAAATTATAGTCTCCGGTAAAAGAATAGGAAGTCCGCAGATAGTCGACCAATAATTCAGTTCTCATCAGGTTAACTTTACCCTTCAGAACAGGATCTGAGAAATCACCCGTAAGTGTCACGGCACCTGAAGCATATCCCCTCATGCGCGAAAAAACTCCTACAAGGAATGGTTCGATCGTACGGACTTTCAGATTATCAACATCAATTTTCAGGTCGAAATTATCATGTTCCCGATCCGGGTAAATATTTCCAAGAACCTTTATAGGGTAATGGGTTCCTGCATTACCGACATATACAACCCGCATATCAATGGAAAGGAAGTTTTTCTGAGTATCCCAGTAACTCTTTATAGCAGCATCACCTAGACTTTCGTGGTTAAAACCGAACTTTGAAATAGTAACATCGGCCGAAATGCGCGGAATTGAATATAATTCCGAAAGATTCACTTTGCCATTCACTATACCGTCCATATCAAAACCTAATTGCTGGGTTAATGCATCGGCTTGTGATATATTAAAATCCTTAACATCGAGCACCATCTGGCTAAGCGGGTCGGTTGAAACGACGCCGTTTAATATAATATATCTGTCTTTATTAGAAAATCCGAAATTCCTGGCTTCAAGATAAGAAGTATCAAAGATGATCAGATTGTCAGGTATTGATTCCCAAACAGTATCATTGATCATTATTACAGCTTTATCGATACGCAATGCCAGCCGTGGATTTTGCTTAAACGACAGAGCTCCGGAGATAGCACCCGTATTATGGTCAGGTATAGCTATATCATCCCAGGTAATTCCAAACCTTACACTATCGTCAGACGCTGTAGCCCTGAACTTAAAACGTTCAATACTTTTCATTGTGTTGTCAATTTTTGACTCCAGCGAGGTATTAATTTCGTTGCAATCCATTTGCACAATAAGACTTTTATTCACAGAGGAGCCTGCAATAGACCAATCATGCAGTACCAAGCCATTCAATGATATCATGGGTGAACGGCCATTAACATTTACAAGTCCAACAGCAGGATCAAATGCTCCTGATATAACCGTATTGGCATCAATTTTTAACCAGGGTGCAAACATTCCGGTTAATGAATCCGTATGATGCAATTGGATAGTATAATCAAAACTTCCTCTATGTAACCTTTCAGTAAGGGTTTCACCCATTGCAAGAGAAGGCAGAAATTCAGTAAAAACCATTTTCAGGTAGTCAGACATATCATCGAAGGTATATTGCCCGGTAAATACCGCATTGACAAAATCACTGTTTATCTGCATTCGTTTCCCACCGTTTCCCAGCGAGGTGGTTACAAGTGACAAATTATTCATTTTCAAAGTTTTCTTCCCTAATCTTAAATCAGAATTGCTAAAACGCAATGTACCAATCAGGTTATCAATGGTATTCCCCTGGAATCTGAAATCGGTACTGGTCGATAACAAAGCAATTGAGTCGGATGATATCAGATTGAGCCTGGCCAGGTCTGCATGGGCGATGTCAGCCTGAAAATCGAAAGCAGGCAGCTTTTCAGAAAAATCAGCTGAGCCTATAAAGTCGAGACGGAGCAACTTATCGTCGATATATACTCCCCCGGTAAAACGTTTATTTTTGAACTCGCCGTCAATATTGATTAATCCGATTGTATTTCCCTCATATTGGAGGTTATTTATCTCGCCTTTAAAGGTAAGATCAGCTTTATCCAATGTAAAGTTTTTTCCTTTGATTGTTGCATATAAACTGAGTGTGCCAATTTGTTTCAGATCAAACAATTTGCCTGCATCAAATGATTCAACCAGGATTTTTCCGTCATACTCATAGCTATGTGCCACCTTATTATTTGTGAGTAATATGTCAGTTGTAATCTGACCGGCATCGGTAACAAATGTAGCTTTCGAAACAAAATCATTATAAAATCCTGTAAACCGGCCGTTAATATTTATATTCCCCAGCCTGGTCATCTCTTCCGGAAATGCTATAGTGTTCGAACCTGAAGAGTATGGAATCGTAAAAGATTGTATATCAGAAACATTAGTATGAAATTGATCAATTTTAAGATTTACAAAAGTTTCCTCGATATCCGGCAGTCCGATCAAATTGATATTACCTTTGAATGAGGTATGATTTCCGAATGCCAATTGAAAATCTTTGGCAGTAAAAGTGGATATTGTACCTTTAACATTTCCTGAAAAATCGAAAATTTCTTCCATTCCATCCACATCCGGGCCAAAATAAACAATATCGCGCATATCGAGTTGTGAAGGCTTTATCAGAGCTGTAATTTTCACACTATCAATGAAATAATTATAAGCATCCCAGCTATCATAATTAAATTGCAGGTCCATTGAGAGCCTGCTTTTATCGGTGGTTATCTGAAGGTTCTCAGCATTCAAACCTCTGGGGCAAAGGATAGCCCGTGTCCTGAAATCATCAAGTCGTAAACCGCTCTTCTCTTTAAAAGTAAATTGTTTAATATCTCCGATGATACTATCGCCCTTGAGCACAATATCCTTTATCTCCAAGTTTAGTTTTGAGATGTCCATATCCGAGAAATCGATTCCTTTTCCGGGACTCATATAACGTTCGTCGCGAAAAGCAAAATGGGATTCGTTAATCTTAATGTTATCGATCTGAAGTAACCAGGGTGCAGCATAGGTTGTGTCTACTGTCGAGGATGAAAAATAATCGAGGATAAACTGCAGGTTCAGGCTACTGTCAGCCTTGTAATAAACCAGGTTAACGTCTGCTTGTCCAAGAGCAATTGCGTTAAGCCTCAGTTTGTGATGCCGAAAATTGATGGATCCGATACCAGCTCTGATTTTTTGTGTCTGCAATAAAACATGATTGTGCTTATCCAGAATTTTAACATCGGTAATAATTGCCTCAAGAAACCAATTAAGCCTGAAGCTGCCGATAACAACTTCAGTATTGAGTTCCTTTGAAAGAAATATAGCTGTGCGATGTGCCAGGTAAGTCTGTACCGGTGCAGTACGTAATAACATAAATGCGGCCAATGGCGTCAGCAGCAGCGCCAGAAGTGTGATTAATAATATGCTAACCGGTTTTTTGATACTTTTGCAACTTAATACTAATAATTACTTCCTGTTTGGTTCCGGTGAATACAATCACATAAACCGAGCGTTTAATCTGATCAACATTTATGCCTGCTTATATACTTGGTATTGAATCTTCCTGCGATGATACCTCTGCTGCGGTGCTGAGGGATAACCTTGTGCTCTCCAATATTATTGCAAACCAACAGGTTCACAAGGACTTTGGCGGAGTAGTTCCGGAACTCGCTTCGAGGGCACATCAGCAGAATATTATACCTGTAATAGACAAGGCTCTTAAGGATGCAAATATAAGCAAAACGGATTTAAGTGCGATAGCTTTTACAAGGGGTCCGGGATTGCTGGGATCCTTGCTTGTTGGCACTTCTTTTGCCAAATCTTTTTCACTTGGATTAAATATTCCGCTGATTGAAGTCAATCATCTGAAAGCTCATATCCTGGCCCATTTTATTGTACAACCCGGTAAGGAAAAAAATTTACCCGTGTTCCCTTTTTTGTGCCTTACCGTTTCAGGAGGACATACACAGATTGTAGTTGTAAAAGGCTATAACGAAATGCAAATCATTGGACAAACCATTGATGATGCAGCGGGAGAGGCTTTCGACAAATCAGCAAAAATCCTGGGGCTTGAATACCCGGGCGGTCCGCTGATTGATAAATATGCTAAAGATGGAAATCCGGATGCATTTGCTTTCGCCAAAACCAATATCCCTGACCTGAATTTCAGTTTCAGTGGATTAAAAACATCCATTCTCTATTTTATAAGAGACCGGCTGCGTGAGGATAGAATGTTTATACAAAATAACCTGCCTGATCTCTGCGCGTCAATACAATCTGCCATCGTAAATACTCTGTTGGTCAAATTGAAAACAGCCAGTATTCAGACTGGAATAACTGAAATTGCTATTGCAGGGGGTGTTTCGGCAAATTCAGGATTGCGCAAAGCCATTTCGGACATGCAGGAAACAGCAGGCTGGAAAGTTCATATACCTGAATTTCAGTTCACTACCGATAACGCAGCCATGATTGCTGTGTCTGGCTATTATAAATTCCTCGAAGGAACATTTGCTGAGCAATCGGTTACTCCATATTCCAGGGGCGGAATTTAACGATAACGACAGAGGTAGGTAGTATCCGTTTCAGCTTTAACTTTAAAGGTCACTCCCTTGGCTACGATAAATGTATCAAAGGGTTTATAAGATATCCACTCTGTTTCACCCGGCTGCATCACATGCAATTCCCCTGAAGTGACGGTCATATATTCTACTGATGAAGTTCCGAAATCATATTCACCGGCAGCCATAATGCCAATGGTAGCAGGTCCGTCAGACATTTCAAAGGCAATGGATTTTACGTTTCCGTCGTAGTATTCGTTTGTTTTGAACATAATGATTAGCAGGTTTAGTGATAAACTGATTTAAGCCTCAAAATTACTCTTTATTATTATAAACCTAGATTTCAAGTAGCTGTTCTTCAATTTAATCGACTGTTATGTCCTTTTTTCGCCACGATCAACTTTCATGGGTTTACAATACAACCCTCCAAAAAAAAGAAGGCTGCCTTATTCAGACAACCTTCAAAATTGTGTAGTTAATACATATTACTTTGTGATAATAACTTTTCTGAACAACGTATTGTCTTTAGAGCGGATGATTAATGTATAAGCACCTGCAGGAGAGTCTTTCAGGTCAACATGTGTGGTGAAATTGCCATCGATGAAAACGCCCTCCTGTTTCCAGATTAATGAACCGGTGGTATTGAATATCTCCAGCGTACAGACAATTTGATGTTTTGATTCAGCTTTCAGATCAAAGATTCCATTGTTTGGATTAGGATAAACTTCGAAGGAATTACTGACTATAAAATCAGTGATTGAAACCGGTAACACCACGATACTGTTCGAAAGGGCCGAACTACACCCATTAAGTGTGACAATGTCGGTATAAGTCCCGGCATAAACAGCTACATGCTGTTGTCCGGTAGCTCCTGGTATTTCAATGCCATCAAGATACCATTGGTTACCTGCACTGGAATTGCTGACAAGAGTATCTCCATGCCGGGTAATAACCGGTGTCAGCGGAGTAGGATTAACTGTAACTGATAATGGCGCTGATGGCTGGCCAAAACAGTTGCCATTTGTACCGTAAACGGTTAAGTTACCAGAGGTGGCAGCTGAAGTATAATTGACAATGATCTGGTTTGTATTTGCCCCGCTTACCAAATCAACTCCCTGGGGAAGAGCCCATACATATCCGTAAGCATTGGCAATAACTCCGGTTGTGTAAATAATATTATTTGCTTCGGCACAAATGACAGTCTGCCCTGAAATCGCTCCTGCATCACCCGGAAGTGGCGCAACATCAACTACCAGCGGTGTTGAACCATTACCTAAGCCACACGAATTTGTACCATAAACAGTAATATTGCCTGAAGATGAACCGGTATTATAATTTACAACTATCGCATTGGTATTCTGACCCGAAGCAATCACCGCTCCGGCAGGGACGGACCAATTATAGCCTGTCGCCCCCGGAATAGCCGGAACAGAATAGCTTACACCCTGGTCACCTTCGCAAACAATCTGATTTCCGGTGATATTTCCGGCAGGATCAGGCATCTCACTCACTGTAACCTGAAATGGTTGTGAGGGGAAACTATAACAGGTGCCATCGGTTGCATAAACGGCAATATCACCCGACTGGGCATTTGCTGCAAAGCTTACTGTGATGACATTCGTATTGTTTCCTGCTGTAATTATAGCTCCGGAAGGAACAGTCCATATATATCCTGCTGCATTGGCAAATGGTTCGACCGAATATACATTTCCTGTTGAGACGGCACAAACGCTGTCAGCACCCGAAATCGCACCTATGTTACCAGCTAAAAGACATTCAGTCGTAAAAACCTGGTCCATGCCATAAGAAGTTCCAGCTGCATTAGTGGCAACGCACCGGAAATGATAGGTAGTTCCTGTTGACAAACTGCCAAGATCAGCCAAAACAGAGATGGCTGAATTACCGTTCACCTGTGAAGGTATGGCTACAGCAGTATTCCCGTAGGCGGTTGTCATTCCCCATTCGAAGGATGCAGAACTGGTGAAATTATTGGCATCAACTGTTCCGTTTAAGGTAGCTATGGCCAGGTCAATATTCGTAGCCGGCAAGGTAACCACATCAGCAACAACCGGCACCTGGCCTGAAATAGTGATCAGAAGTGAATCTTTTGTGGTGACATCCTGAACAGCAACAGCTTTTGCCCAAACTGTTCCGTCAGCCACAGCTGACACAAGACCTGAAGCGTTTATAGTTGCAACACCGGATACGGGTACAATACTCCAGGTTACATTCTGACTGGCTGCAGCAGGAAATATTGTGGCAATCATTTGTAAAGTACCGGCGCCTGTTGTTATAATTGCCGGAACACTTCCCTGTGTTGAAACATCAATGCCTATAAGCCCGCCAACCGTAACGCCCTGGGCATACCCCAAATCCCCAGGACCCCGGTCTTCGGTCCAGACACCCGCACAACGGTTTGGGCCAACAGCGGTAAATCCATATCTTCCTTTCGGGCTACCCATGGAAGCTGTAGTCGAACTAATTTCAACCCGGTTCAAAGGCCATGCGAAGTTACCTGTAGCATCAAGCCTGGTGGCATAGATGATGTAATTATTATCGTACGACATAAACATAGGTGTATCGCCTGTAAGAGCCAGATCTCCTGCCTGAATATCACGGTTTGCACTGATGGCGTAAACGACCTTAGCCTGATCGGTAAATTGACGCGCTCCTGATGTCTTAAGAAATTTCTGAATATAAACGCCATAATCAGTCTGATTGGGGTTACAGAAAGAACAAACAGCCCATACATAAGGACTTCCTGGTGTGAGCTTAATGCGGGTTTCGGTCTGGTAACTATCAGAACCACCGGTACTGGTGTTAAAATTTGATCCGTTTATACCCCATGGAATGGTTCCGCCCGGATTAATACGTTGCAGAAATGAATTAAAACGTAAGCCCGGTGAACTGTAATATCCGAAATAAGTGGTATCAGCCTCTGCTGCAATGGAGTAATACCTGTACCCGGCAGTGGTTTGATTACATATCTGCAAAGGAGCATACAAAGCAGTACCCGTGTTGTCGAATTGCTGAGCATAAAGATTGGTTGAAACTCCACCTGCATTTTTCTGATACACTATGGTGAATTTATTATTCAGGTTAGCGGCGATCTGACCTCGTGTAGTCGCACTTCCACCTACCATTATCGTTTTAGGTATAGCCCAGGCAAGGGTTCCGCTTGTGGTTATCTTCTGCAGATTGAGGGTGGAGTTCCCATTCCATGCAGTTATTACTTCGCCATTTGTTAAAGCTGCTGACCAGGGAGCGAGGCCATCTCCAAGTACTACGCCATTCGGATCCCATAGATGCGTTCCTGCCTGTGAAATCTTGTACAATACGGCTTGCATATTTCCTGAACGCATATCCTGCATGCTGATGATCAGGTTGTCTGACCCATCGACACACGCATTGAAAACATAAGTTGCTGAACCCGAAGTCTGATTACTGACCAACATCCCGTCGGCTCCAAGCATTTTATTTCCATCAGCATCAATTAATTGAGCTCTCATATCGTAATTACCTCCATTCTGGTTATAAAAGGCAACCCACATTTTACCATCCGATGTTGATACTGATTGCATATCAGCGGTTATAAGCGAAGATATCTCAAGGTTTACTGACGTATTTGTATTCCACTGTGCATTGACTTTTCCCGCGACTGCTGCCAAAAAAGCCGTTAAAACCAGGATAATCAGACTTTTTTTCGTAAAAGTTTTCATTGATCTCATGTTTATTAATCAGGTATAAATATATTATTGGACTGCTAATTTAACAATTAAAAGAAAAGACTGTTTTAATAATGTTTATTAAAAGGAAGCCTGTTGGTTTGAAAATAACAATGCTGAAATAGACCATGCTATCTAAAATGATTGTATCGCACTGATTATCAAAAAATATAAAATAAAGCTCCCCGAAGCAAGCGGACGAGTTATTTCAAAGGAATCAGGGTCAAATCCGCTTCAAGGGGCGGGGAATATTACCCATGAGATCCATCGACCCGATAACCATCAGCGATTTTATTTAGTTAATTCATTTTAGTGATTTTATTTAAACCTAAAATCGAGTTTAAAATCATAAAGCCACGGGATTTTAGGATTTATGCCCTCATTGATCAACCTCCCGGGTAAATTTTGGTAATGTTCCTGCA
>JBBRCH010000094.1:0-15730 GCA_038204995.1 Bacteroidales bacterium
AGAATGGCGGTAAATTTTATGCAAAAGAAAAATTCATTGCATAAAAAAAGAGATACGTTTTGCAACGTAACTCTTTGGTAATCAAAAAGTCGGAGTGGTCAGACTCGAACTGACGACCACTTGCACCCCATCAAAGTAATGCGGGGTTTTATTGCATACTCTGTATATCTTTGTATTTGATTATCAGCAATATAAATTTATTTATCCTTCCATATAATTACACATAATAGCCCATATTTCAGAAATTGTTTGTACTTTTGTTTGTACCTAAATTCAATCAAAATCTTTTACAATGGCTACAGTATCAATATACAGGAATATCAGAAAGAAGGTTAAGAACGGGAATAATCCTATTCAGGTGAGAGTTACACATGACAGAAAGAGCAAATATATAACAATTGGTTATAACGGAAAAGGTTTAAATGGAAATTCTGATAATTTTGACGATAGTGCAAAACTATTTAATGATGCAGAACCAAACTACAAAGCTAAGAATGGAATTATACGTAATAAACTCACAGATGCAGAACGATTGATCAAGCAATTTGAGTTTTTGAATACTCCTTTTAGCTTTAAGTTATTTGAACGTGAATTTATTAAGAAGTCCCGGAAAAATAGTATCATTAACTTTTTTGATGAAGAGATAGAGCGACTCCGAACTGCAAAGCGTTACGGGTATGTTATTCCTTATGTAGTAACCAGGGATCATATAAAAGCTTACCATGGATCCAGTGATCTGAGATTTGAACAAATAAATTATTCATTCCTTACCGGGTTTGAATCTTACCTGATGGCAAGAACAATAAAGGACAGGCCAGTTAAGAAATCTACACTCAGCGTTTACATGCGTACTCTTCGCACAGTTTTCAATAGTGCCATTAAGTCGGGTTTATGCCTGGAGAAAGATTATCCTTTCGCCTCCAGGACAAATATGAACGGTTACAGTCTTGCAAGTTTGAAACATGAAAGCCCTAAAAGAGCTATAACAAATGACCAGGTTAAACAAATTAAAAACTACTTATTGGCTACAAGTTCCCGGCAATATGAATACCGGAATTTCTGGTTATTTATGTATTATTGCAGGGGTATGAACTTTGCCGACATTGCAGATCTGGAGTGGTCCGATATTATTGAAGGCCGTTTACAATACAACCGGAACAAAAACAACCGGTCCTTTAATATCCTGTTAATTCCTGAAGCTCTGGAAATACTTGAATTTTATAAAGGAAAAGGAAAAGGGAATTTTATATTCCCTATTCATAACGAGGTTGAAAACACTGAAGCCCGCTATTACCATACAAAGAACATGCTGAAGCTGATGAACACAAGCATGAACCGGATAACCAAAAAACTAGAGATAGATGCAAACCTTACTACCTATGTGGCCCGACATACCTGGGCAACCGGTTTAAAGAATAAAGGTTATTCGGCTACTGTGATCAGTGAAGGGCTAGGCCATAGTTCGGAGAAAACCACTTTGACCTATCTGAGGAAATTTGAAAGCTCCGTACTGGATGAAGCCGGGAAGGATATTCTTTAAATTGGTTTATTCTTTGTTTGGCTTTTGCCTCTACTTCCCCGGACTATCTTATATTTTGTCTTTTTATCTTTATCAATAAATGCCAGGGTATTGGAATTATCCCTTTCGGGTGAGGTTAAAATTATTTCTTTATCGGGATGCTTCATTGTGATATCAAATGTTCTTTCTATATCTGAAGGATCGTACAAAGGGGCAACCTTCTTTAATAATTCCTGATAATCTTTTAACTTGTCAGGATCTGATTCTATTTTTTGAATTACTTCCAGCGCAGCTTTTGTCAATTCATCGACTAATTGAAAATTATTGTTTTCAGTAATTTGCTTTATTAATGATTCATCGATACCCCTAAATTTTCTACTATAAAACCCCTGAATATTTGAACACGTTGTTTGAGTAATAAAGAGCTTATATTTCAATGATCTAATAGTTTCATTTAGTTTATCTATAGTTTCAAGTAGCTCTGCATTTGATCTATTTTCCTGTTCTCCAAAAAATACAGATATAGGCACATTCAAAATCTTTGATAATTGAATTAAGTAATCAGAGTCAACATTTTTGTTATTGAAAATTTTGTAGAGATACTGGTAAGAAACACCAATTTTCTCAGCTATTTCTTTTGAAGTGAATTTCGATTCGGAAATTACACGTTTTACATTTTTTCCAATATATTGGCTTTCAGTCATTTGAAAATTATTTTGAATTATTTTGAAAATAATTACCTTATTTCGGTATTTTTTTCAATAATATGTTTATATTTGTTGCTTCAATTAGGTATTAATTTAGTACAAAGATAGTCAATTATTAAAAATAACGATAACCAAACAACAAATAATTATGGCCACTACATTAATAACTGATATTTCTGAACTGGATTCAGCAATCAGAACAGCGGTAAAGTCAGCTATCAGGGAGCTTAATGAAGAAACTGAAAAGAAACCCAAAATAGAAAAATTATTTACGATTAACCAGCTGGCTAAGTTGTGGAAGAAAAACCACAAGACGGTTAAAGGAATGGTTACAGCCGGGTTACTTAAAGCAACGGCCAACGGTTTGATAAGTGAATCAGCCGTAAATGAGTATTTGCATAACTCCTAATCAGCAACAATTTTCAAAGTTTAGCATCATGGAAAACCCTTTCGAAGCTCTAGCCAAAGAAATCAATAACATTAAGGTTATGCTTGTTGATTTTCAAAAGATAAATAAGCAATCTGATAAAGCAATGCCCGAAATTCTTTCTCTCCAGGAAGCTGCTGAATTTCTAAGGCTATCTCCGAGTAAAATGTATGATCTCACTCATAAAGGGGATATCCCTCATTTTAAACAGGGTGCCGGGAAATCAAGCCGGGTATTATTCAGCCGGTCGGACCTGCTCCAGTGGCTGCAACAATTTAAGCAAATTGATAAAGCTTCAGCAATTGCCGGTTGTGATTCATTTATGGCAAAGAACCGATAATTCAACTTTTTTTAATAGTAACCCCTCCCGGATAAAACGGGACTAAAACCAATATTATGAAAAAACCGAAATTAAGTGTAGATAACTGGGAATTATTAGAGCGCTTTAAATTACAGCGGAAATTGTTCCGGCTTGCCATGGATATTTATAAAAGCATGCCTGAAGAAGATAAAGGGCTAGAAGTGGATTTAACATCTCAAGAAATAATGAAAGTGACATTTAACTGGTTGAAGGAATTGAACCCCACTGAAAAGGACTTTTTAAATGCAAATGGATTACCAAAGTTTATTCAAAAAGTAGAGTCCTATGCTAAAGAATACAATATTGATCTACATCCTAATGATGCTGATTAACCACATTAAACAATAATTCATCAATTTCAAATTAACCCATCCCGACCAGAACCAGAAAAAAAACCAATACAATGAATGAACCTGAACCAAATAACGCTAACAAATGGATAACGGATACATTTAAGTTAAAAAGTCAGTTATGCCAGGTTGCAATGAATTGTTATATCGAACAGCGGAATGAGAGGCCAAAACTTCAAAGATTGATTTTAGCAGAATACAACTGGATGCGGCGCACACTCAAACCAACCGAAAAAATCATTTTAACAGAGGCTGGGTTAACTGAAATGATCGAAGACATAGAAACCTTCATAAAGAAATGGAATATCATTTTACAGCCTAAAAAGTGCTTATAAACCTAGAATTGAAAATACCATTAATGAAAACGTCATAGCAAAGAACCGATAATTCAACAATTTATAATTGTAACCCTCCCCGCTAAATCCGGGACCTAAAACCCAAAAATGATGGAACTAATTCAAAAACAAATTGTTGAAGAAATTTCGACAAAAGCAAATCAGTTGACAAGTTTAGTAGCTAGCACAATTGCACTCGGCCTAAATTCACTAAAAAACGATAATGTTGTGGCAGGTGTAATTGGAAACGAACAGCCTGAAGATACACTTTTAGCACTGGGGCAACTTGCCGGGCAACTTCAAAAAGATATTGACCGCCTTACATCGAATCTTTACGCAATCTTATAAACTAGCGAAGAGTTAAAGCAAGTGTAACCTATTCCGGCCAGAACCGGAAAAAAAACCAAATACCATGAATAAAGAAAATCTTAAAAAAGAAGGATCAGACCTGATTATCAATATACAGGATAATGTCGAAAAGTTAGCTGCTTTGGCACATGCTATAAATGCCTATGGATATTGTATGCTACAGAATGAAAAACAAAAGCATTTAACCCACAACGATCCGGATGAATACGATAATTACATGAGTTTTGAAGTTACGGTTTTCACAAATGATACTTTGTTGAAAATTGTTGCTGATTATGAGGCAAAGCTTGGTGAAGACTCAAACCGCTTAGTCGGTATCATTGATGCCTTATAAAAACTATAGCAAACCACATCATTTCAAATAAATACAAACCGCTCCAGGTTCATCCCTGGAGCTTCTAACAACTCAATAAAATGAACAAAATTACAATTGACAATCAAGGTGCCTGGTTCGACATGGATCAGGCCGAACGGTTTGAGGCAAAAACTCTGAACGGTGTGTTACGGAACGAAGCTCTGCTGATTACTCCGGGGAAAAATGCCATCAAAACAACTCAAAGGCCGAATGAGTCAAAGCCAAGTTACGCATTACAAACTATGCATGAAGCCCGGTCCTGGTTTCGAACAAACAAGTACTCACAGGAAAACATGCCGGAATTATTTCGGGATTTCAATCCTGATATGGAAGTGAAATAACAATGGACTCCCCAAAATCCAAAAATACACTCAACGCTGCTGATAAGCAAAAGTTAGAGTTAATCTATTCACTTGTCAGTGAATTTGCAAACCGGAATGTTACCCGGTACAGCCTTCAGGAACTACAGTTAATTACCATGTTTTTCCGCCGTTACTCTGTGATCCGTGACATGATGGAAGTCCTCCAGAATGCAAAGAGTGAAACTACCCTGGTATTTATTGATTCTATTAAGTCAGATTTTAAATTCTTTAAAGCACTGAAACAAAATCAGCGCAAAATATTGAATGACTTTGGACTGAAAGAAGTTAAAAGCGAAATTGAAAATTTTATTAAAACCCTTAATCCGAAAACAAATGACTAATAAAGAATTTGACGAAATGCTAGATAGCATGGAGGCAAACATACAAGCTATTGAAACGCTGGTCGCCAATCAAAATCAGTTAATTATGGCTATGCCTGATTTTAACCAGGAGAAAAGCAACCCTAGTAAGAGCCTGAAAATCATTCGATAAACGGATAGCAATATTACATTGAATCAGGCGCAGATAATAACATAACTTGTTAAAATCATGGATCCAAAAGTGCAACAAAAAATAGAAAAAGATAAAAAGTACATATACTTTCCTATCTGGTTATTAGAACTTTATACGGGAGATATTCAGCTTTTGTGTTTTGAGATTTCATGTTTTATTGGTTATGAAAAAACTCTAAAATTGCACAAAGGGGATGAAATTCAAAAGATGGAAGCTGCTGGCAAGTATTACAATTTTGAATACTACAATACTGAACATTCTTATGAAAATGGGAAATCCTATTATGAAACATGCCCCTATTTAACTCCTAAAGTTTGTATCGATAAGAAAATATTATCTCAATTCATCGAACTAGACAAATCAGAGTTTGAAGGTCATTGCTTATTGGCATATTTTGCATTAAGAAGTATTCTGCAGAAACAACCGTATAAGCGAATCACTAATAACTATCTGCTTTCACGAATGTCAGGAAAGCCAAATGTAGATAATATAGAAAATTTGCCAAAAGATCTTTTATTATATTCAAAACGATATCATATTGACAAACTCAAACTGGAACTACAGAGATCCTGGGGAGTTAAATTTTATTCTCTAAAAAATCATGGATATTATGTTTCCATCGTTTTAGACAAAAAGACACTCATAAAAAAGGCTGAGGAACTCAGAAAACGAAATCAACAATTGAAATTCAAACTAGAACAAGAGTCTCTTTTAAAAGAAGCTTTGGAAGAAATAAAGCATAAGCCAAATTCATAAAAAGAGCCAAATGAAAAGTTACAGCAGCAATAAGAGAAAAATACTTATTACATAACTAATTCAATACTTTAAACAATTAAAATAATATAAATTAATTTACAACAGCAATAAGAAGGGTAAAAGTTCCGGAAAAATAAAAAAAATATCTAATCCATGAAAATTAATTACAACACCAATAAGAGAAAAATTAATATCCCTAACAATATCAATGCATTAATAGAATTTCAAATATGGACACATTTAAAACAGCAATAAGAAACGGGCTAAAATCATTCAAAAGCTTAATCCTAGAAACATGTATTTACGACAGCAATAAGAAGCCTGTTTTTTATACATCAGATTAGGAGCAACCACATGAGCAACCACTTGAGCAGATTTACGACACCAATAAGTGTGAATAATAATAATTTATAAATACTATTTAATAAGAGTGAGAAAAGAAAAGAAAAATTCGAAAATGAATTTTTCGGCTCCGCCTCTCACACTCCACTTTTAAAAAAATGAATGAAATGTTCTTTGCTTTTTGAAAAAAGAAAAAATATATACCTGGGGGCGCGGGAATTTTTGCCGGTACCGGGGATCTGAAAAAACTTGAAATACTTAATTGACGAAAACCAAAATTATGAATTGCATCGAGGCAAAAAAAATTGATATAGTTTCTTTCCTGGAAAGAATAGGATTTGCCGGGGCGGAAAAGGGAGGTTTCTTCTGGTGCCGGTCTCCTTTCCGGAACGAAAATACCGCTTCATTTAGAGTGGACCAGGGCGTTAATACCTGGAAGGATTTCGGAACCGGCCAGACTGGAGACATTACAGATCTGGTAAAACTGATTTATAGTACCGATACATCTGGAGCTTTGCAGCTGCTATCTGATTTTCAAATAAAAGATATCCCGGTACCGGCATTTGTGAAACATGAGAAAATGGATAAGGAACGTCGGGTTATAATCACTCAAGTACTGCCATTGCAAAGTAAATCATGTATCTGGTATTTGCGAAACAGGAAAATCAGTAGTGATATCGCAAATATTTACACAAAAGAAATTCATTACACGGTTGACGGTAATCCCTTGTTTTCAGTTGGCTTCAAAAATGATAATGGAGGTTTTGCAATCCGAAACAAGTTTTTCAAGGGCTGCTTGAGTCTAAACGGTATAACTACAATTCAGGGAAACATTCCCGGGGAACTGAACATCTTTGAAGGATTTATAAGCTTTCTGAGTATGCTGGTATATAATAAAACTGAAAGGCCGGATTATGACACAATCGTTTTAAATTCCCTGGTTAACATGGAGCATGTTATACCTCAGTTAAAGAATTACCATAAGGTAAACTCATATTTAGATAACGACTTCGCCGGGCGAAGAGGGCGGGATCAGATCATAGAAAGCCATTCGTGTGTAATTGATAAATCAAAATCCATTTACCCAAATTCGAAAGACTTCAATGATTACTTAATGGGGGTGTAAATTAGTATGCATTGACTATCAGCAAACTAAGTTTGTCCTTTGGAAACATACCTTCATTTTGTAACATTGATATACAATTTTAAGCTAACAACTCAACCCCATGACAGCTAAAATTAACTTACTTCTATTCATACTCCTTTTCAGTTTAGTAATTAATACTGAAGCTAGTCATTCAATTATGAGTGGAGCTTCACTTTGTCATCATTCATTGATAGATATTAGTTCAACTGTTTTATTAAGCCAGGATACTGCAACCAATAAGAGCAACAGCAAACACGTTGTTCACGGCTCAATCATTGCACTCAATACGAAGCAACTGCAACTTATAAACTCAAGTACTGTAAATGCAGTATCAAAGTATATTGATCTGATTGAGAATGTATTCAATGATCAGGTAAAGAGACAAACAATCAAACCAGGTGCAACCACTACCAGACCAGACAACAAACAAACATCAGCTGAAGGTGTGGACTGGAGTATGATCAACAACCTATCACATATAAAGGAGGCGAAGAGTTTGTTTGAGTAGATATTAATACTAACACAATAATAAAAATAAGAGTGAACAAAAAAAAGATTAGAAGGTATCGGACCTCTCAGCATATATCGTATGAAAGTTTCTGTTTTGGCTTCGTTGCTGGATAGGGCGGGTCTGGGGTGCCTACCATGAAAAAGGGCCTATTTATCAGTTTTACCCCCCTTTTAGCGGGTGTAAAAGGGTTGATTTACAACATTTTTAAATTAGAAAAATCAAATACAAAGGTGAATGGACAATTTTGAAGCAAAAGCGATAAAACCATACATGCGGTTCATAATCGGAGACGTTGTGTACTTAAAATCTGACATGAAGCGAAAAACCCCAATGACCATTACCAGGTATGTTCTTTTTGAGGATGAGACGGATTATACACTTCAGTTCACGACTTCACAAAGTACAATTGATAGTGGAAATTTTGCAGATGAAACTTTGACTAAATAATAACTCATAAAATGAACAACCTAAATAACAGACCATTTGATTTCACTGAACTAGGGTTTCATAGATTCTTAGATCTTATGAGAATGTTCAGTACAATAAAATATGAAGATTTACAGGAACAAGTTGATTTAATGAGATTTGTTGAAATGCCCGGGTTTAAGCCATTTGTCTATAAAATTGATGTTAATACTGAATTTAGAACTATGACCATAGTGATTTTTGATAAAATGATAGATGTTCCAACTTACGGAATATGCAATTTCATTTGTTTGGATCAATTTCGTGATATTGAAAAAATTACAACTGGATCAGTTAGTGATACCGAGAGAAATTCACTATTGGATTATTTCGAGAAATCGAATGTTGAAATGAAAAATAAAGAAGTTAACTAACAGAACAATAACTCATACCCATGAAAAACCATTTCCAAAAAGCTGTATTTGAATTTACTCAATCTCAAATTGAGGAATTTACTAAGTTCCTCAGATCTTCACAGCCATTGGTTCTGGTTAACTGGCCCAGGGAGGAAAACCGGCCAAAATTTGAAGGACTACCGAATTATAAAATGATTGGCGTTTTCGAAGATTATGAAGATGAGGCCAGAACAATAATTTATGCCGTTTTTGAAGCTGAAATTTGTGTACCTGGTTACGGAATAGGAAATGTAATCTGGTTAAACTCATATTATGGAATTGAGGTTTGCTATGTTTCTAAAATAGATCAGTCAAATATAATTCTGTACTTAAACAGAATAGCACATGCCAGTAACTAACTAACTCGTAAAAACTCAATACAATGCCCTCAAATTATAATCGTCGGATAAGCCTGTACATAAACGGAAAAGAAGTTAAATATGAAATTGCTTCGATATCGAACGAAATGAAAAAGATTGTTAATCAACAGGCTAGGATGACAATCGGATCAAAGGAATATAACGCTGCTGCATCTGACATTAAAAAACTCAGGGGTATATTGCAAGAGCATTACATGGGTTTAAAAAATACAGAATCCGCTACCAGCAAACTTTCAAAAACTTTTCAATCACTTATGCCTGCTTTAGGAGTTGCAGCGGTTGTCGGTTTTTTTAAAAACATAGGCACACAAATATTTTCAGTACAGGAAAAGTTTCAAACATTTGCTGCTGTATTAAAAACGGCTTTAGGTAGCAAGGGAGCTGCTTTGGCTAGTATGCAAATGATACAGGATTTTGCAGCAAAAACGCCCTTCAGTGTTGAAGGGTTAACCAATTCATTTATCAAACTTGTTAACCGGGGTTTTAAACCTACGAAAGAGGAATTAACCAAAATGGGTGACCTTGCTTCAGCCAGTGGTAAAGACTTTGATCAATTGGTAGAAGCTATTTTGGACGCTGAAACCGGAGAATTTGAAAGGCTAAAAGAGTTTGGCATAAAAGCAAAAGTATCAGGCGATCAGGTTACTTTATCATTCAAAGGTGTAAAAACTACTATTGATAATAATGCCGAAAGTTTAAGAGCCTATTTGTTAAGCCTGGGAGAAACAAACGGTGTTATGGGCAGTATGGCCGAAATATCCAATACGCTGGCAGGTAAAACCAGCAACCTGGGCGACTCATGGACAACATTGTTAAAAACATTAGGTGATAGTAATGGAGGTGTTTTTAGTTCGGTTATTAGCGGACTTACAAATATTGTTAATGCTGCTAATCTTGCATACGCATCAGTATCTCAAATAAAAGCCAATGTTGAAATAAATAGTGCCTCCGAAAACGTAAAAGAATCATTCAAGGAAATTGACTTTATGACTTCAAAATTAGTTAGTCGTGGAGTTGCTCTAAATAATGCCAAAAAACAGGCGTATGAGTTATACATGGCAGAACGCAATAATCAGTTAAACAACCTTAGCAGAGATATTGCAACTACTGATGCACAATTAAAATCTTATACATCCAGCATTAGCTATAGTCTGAAAGTCGATAAGGCAGTATACGATCTAGCAAAAAGAAAAGAATGGTTTGAATTAAAGAAACGAATGCTGACTGATGAAGTTGAACAAATAAAGACTTTAAAAGATGCGGAAATTGACTTCACAAAACAAGTTGTTAATTATGCGAAACTCAGTACAAAAGAGTTGAATCAATTAATAAAAAAAGGTGATGAACTTGCTAAATCAGAACTCGAAAAACGTAAAACTGCAAATGAAGGGTTGAAGGATGCATTTCAGGAATTAAGTAAACACATTTCTGAAATTGATAAAAAAATTAATAATGCAATTGCTGCACATGATATCCCACTGGTTAAAAAATTTACACTGGAAAAACAGGCAGCGGAGTTACTGTTAGAGGCATATAAAAAAGTAAAAGAAGCCTATGAAAAAGGCTTTGATATGGACCAAAGGGATATGGGTCCGCTGGCTATGATGGTAGCTAAAAAGGCAGGTGTTGTAACAAGTAATAAGCCCGGAATATCCAAACCCATAGATAAAGTTGATTCAGGCGGAGGGCCAGCAGATCCAGAAAGTGGCCCAACTGAAGAAGAAATTAACTCTGCTATAAAAAACACGGCTATACAGGCAGCACAGGACTTAAATGATACAATTTTTGAGATTGTAAGGAAC
This sequence comes from Bacteroidales bacterium, assembly GCA_038204995.1. Taxonomy (GTDB): domain Bacteria; phylum Bacteroidota; class Bacteroidia; order Bacteroidales; family UBA4417; genus UBA4417. Next base: position 11,097 of record JBBRCH010000094.1, read on the forward strand.
CGAAGGCAGAAAGAATTTGATCTTGCAATGAGCGTGATTGAAAAAGAACGCCAAACCGAGTTATCAAACAAACATCTTACTGAAGCTCAAAAGGATGCCATTAATAAGAAATACGATGCAAAGGCCAATGCCTTAAAGTTGAAGCAATTCAAACAAGAGCAAAAGTTATCAGTTAGTATGGCTTTTATGAATGGCGCTTTAGCAATTGTAAAGGCGTTTGCGGATTTGGGTCCAATATTAGGAGCAATTGCAGCTGCTGGTATTATTATTACTACAGGATTGCAGATAGCTTCAATTAAATCTCAACCACCTCCAGTATTTTACGAGGGCGGTTATACAAGCAAATCAGGCAATAACCGAAATCCGGCTGGCATAGTACATGACAATGAATATGTTATACCTGCTGTGGGGCTTCAAAACCCTTCAATAGGGTCATTTGTAAACGACATTGAATTTGCCAGGCAAAGAGGTAATCTACCTACATTAAACATGAGAAACTTAGGCAGAGTTTTCAATAATGGCGGTTTTACAAGTTCCGAAAGTGTTGCTTTTAATACCAGCAACAAATCACTTTCAAGACTGCAGGGAATTTCAGATACTGATTTAATCAAAGCTTTTGTAAACCTGGAAAAAACGGTTCAAGCATTAAACGAACGCATTAAAGCTCCAATACAAGCTACCGTTGCTATTCGTGGACGGAATGGATTTAATGAGAAACTGGCAGAGGATCAACAAAGCACAAAAAATGCAAGTCTTTAAAAAACGATTATAAACCCAACTAAAAAATGAAAATTATGGAAACAACTTTTGAAAGAAAAACAATTGGCAGACCTGATGCATTCAGGTTAAGAAGGATCTATCAGGTGATTGATAAAATCGCAGAAGCAGCAACCCAAACTAAGTGGGGTATGGATGATCTTTATGGTGATTCAACTGATGAGTATGGGAATAAGAAAGTGCCACTGGGGCATTTCTCTCAATTTATTAATTCAACAAATCCGGAATATTTTTTAACACAAAAATTTATTGAAAAAAATAAAATTTCTGTGCCTGGTATATCAATTGAAAAGCTTATTGCTTCAAAGATGATTGATATACCAAAGATGAAAGTTGACGACTGTTTACAGGGTCGTGTTGAATTGTTAAAACTCACTGACCAACTGGGAAAGGAAAATTATTCAATTCCACTTGAAAAGCTTTATTATTCTGAAGATAATCTTTTTGGATTTGATCCTGAACGGCCTGAATTTGCGGAACTTAACGAGCAAATTGTAAACGATTTATCCGTTTATACTCAAACAGTTGAGCAAAACAAAATAGTTGAAATACTCGAAAATTATTGTAATGCAACAAACGACCTAGTTGAATTGGGTATTCTGCCTTCTGATCAAAGGTGTCTTAATCCTCACTCTTTTCTGATTGCGGCACTTACAGTTGATAGGACAAGCAACAGACCTGCAGTGTTATCACAAAGAGTATTTTTAACTGGTAGATTAAAACAATTTGGATCCAACAACCAAAAGATTAGACCTGGTTTAAACAACGAAGAAAATATACCTTCAGAATAAAATACTAGCCGGGCCCGCTTTTTTGTTTTTTCATACAATGGGGTTTAGTGGGTCCCGGCTTTTTATCAAATAACCCTTTAAAAATATTAGAGTCGGATAGCCTTTGAATTAGTTTTTCAACTTTTCATAATTCAGGGCTACCGGCTCTTTTGCTTGTCTCAAATTTTAATAAACATATAACTAAGGAATTAGTCAGCATCGATCTGACATGATCCTGACCGGTTCCGGAGTGATCGCTGCTGGCTTGTTAATTTATGCCGGTATCCGGATCGGAATCGATTAATCGGTTAATGCTTCAGTCAGGATATCTTTAACCGTGAATCTTTAACCAGGGAATTAGTCAGCTTCGATCTGACAGGATCCTGACCGGTTCCGGAGTGATCAGTTGCTGACCAGTTAATTTATGCCGGTATCCGGATCAGAATCGATTAACCGTTTCATGCTGCAGTCAGGATCTGATTAACAAGGAATCTTTAACCAAGGATCAAAGTTGTATCGATAGACAGGATCCTGACCGGTTCCGGAGTGATCGCTGCTGACCAGTTAATTTATTCCTGGTACCCGGATCAGAATCGATTAACCGGTTAATGCTTCAGTCAGGATATCTTTAACCGTGAATCTTTGACCAGGGAATTAGTCAGATTTGATTTGACAGGATCCCGACCGATATCGGAGTGATCAGCTGCTGGCCGGTTAATTTATGCCGGTACCCGGATCAGAATCGATTAACCGGTTCATGCTTCAGTAAGGAACTCCTAATTAGGAAATATTATAGAATTATTCTCAAATGCTATTCAACTTGATGAGTACCTTTTCGTTAATGCTTTAAATCTGCAAGTAAGTATTTCAAACAGATTTTGTAAAGTTAACAAATGTATCTACAGGTCTAAAATCAACACATTTTAGCTCTGTGATTGGAATAGAGATCGTATATTTTTTAGAAAAATATAATAATATATTATCTAATTGGATTACGGCTTTCCTAAAATGCATGTCATGAGTATATCGGCCCCCTGTATCTCTATCATTTTCTTTTTCACTGATTAAATATCTAGACCGGCGTGATAGATTTCTGAGGCTTTTATATGCAACCCATGTTTGTTCGTCAATACTAGCTATAGGGATAGAGTTGAAGGGATTAATAGCCTCTTCAACCTGTTTATGAGTACGATAATGTAAGTTAGCTGTTTCAGCTATATGTGCATTAACAAAATGAACACAAACATAATAACATGTTGTTACCTGCCAATCCCAATGAGTATTACAACATGTATTAATTTTTCCGAGGAACTCAAGATTGCTTTTTGCTTGGTTCAAATGTTCTTGAAATGAAGCCAATTTACATAAATTTAATGAAATGATTAGGTACTGGGTAATTATCGGAAACCTCCAGAATTATGGTATCAATAGTATATCCGAATTTTGAATAATTTGCGTTAACAGCAGCTTCAGAAAGAAATAATGCAGCTTCAGTCTCAGAATCGTGGTCAGCAATAACAGCCCAAACATGTAATGTATTAATTGTATGATATACATGTATTTCTATTGGTTTTCTATTCCTTTTAACTATTTCATTAGAATAATTCAGGATCATTTCTCTTATATAAGATTGTGAGAACTGCCTGTTCATAGAATGAATCATTTCATCCCTATTGCCAGAAATAGCACTTTTGTAAAACTCTGCTTTGTCAGGATCAGCAAGTCCAACAGCTAATTGCACCTCATCGGCACGTATAGCAGCAATCATTTGATTAAACCAATCAGATGATTCATTAATGAAAGCTGTATCCTTTGATAATTCAGACTCCATTTGGATTGTTGACATGTTTTTAATTTAATTAATTGATATTAAGATGTGTGAAAGTTAATAGAGTTATACAAGGAAAGTAATTTTAGTTTATTGATTTATAGTGTAATATAAACAACAAATGTACAATAAGGATTGTAATATTTACAATTAGAATGTAATAGTAAATCACTATTTAGAAGCTTATATTGTGTAATAAGTTGATTAACAGTATGATTGATTGGTTTATTTATTGCTTTTCTAAATAAAAAGAATCGGTAAGTAACTTGATAAGTTTTAAGCGTTAAGTCTCGTTCCGGAGTTATTCTTTCGCTAGTCTGACCAGTCATCAGGTATCTGGATGCAATAGACGGGGATATCTTTAACCTGAAATCTTTAACCAGGGAATTAGTCAGCTTCAATCTGACAGGATCCTGACTGGTTCCGGAGTGATCAGCTGCTGACCGGTTAGTTTATGCCCGGATCCGGATCAGAATCGATTAACCGATTCATGCTCCAGTCAGGATAACTTTAACCGGGAATCTTTAACCAGGGATCAGATTTGTATCGATAGACAGGATCCCGACCGGTTCCAGAGTGATCAGCTGCTGACCAGATAATTTATTCCTGGTACTCGGATCAGAATCGATTAACCGGTTCATGTTTCAGTCAGGATATTTTTAACCGTGAATCTTTAACCATGGATTAAATTTATTTCGATAGAAAGGATCCAGACCGGTTCCAGAGTGATCAGCTGCTGGCCGGTTAATTTATGCCGGTACCCGGATCAGAATCGATTAACCGGTTCATGCTTCAGTCAGGATATCTATAACCGGGAATCTTTGACCAGGGATTAAATTTGTTTCGATAGAAAGGATCCCGACCGATATCGGAGTGATCAGCTGCTGGTTAAGCTTCATCAAATGAAGGGATAAAAAGAAATTTGTTTGTACTTTTGTTTGTACCTGCAAGAAAAAAGGCTTTCAGAAAAATTCTGAAAGCCTTGCTGGTATTAGTCGGAGTGGTCAGACTCGAACTGACGACCACTTGCACCCCATGCAAGTACGCTAGCCAACTGCGCCACACCCCGATCAATAAGGGTGCAAAAGTAATGATTTTCCGGTTCGGATAAGTAATGAAAAAAAAATTTCTTCACAAAAGAATGTTCACCAGCACTGATTATTGGGTATCAGTTATTTTATACGGCAACGAAATATAAAATGTCGATCCTTTTCCTGGTTTGCTTTCGGCCCATAACTTCCCGTTCAGGAAAGTAACAT
>JBBRCH010000095.1:0-15658 GCA_038204995.1 Bacteroidales bacterium
TGTGCATAAAAATCTAGTCTTTATATAATTTCAGTGTATTTCATGTGTCATTGCTTATTTTTTATAGGTCACATGGATTACGCCATGATTAACCCAATACTCAAGATGTATTATAATAAAATCAATCATGGCTAATTCTACGTCAGTTTTTTGCCACGCCACAGTTTATCCCGTTTTTGCGGGACAAGCCGTTCGCTTGAAAGGATTGAACAAATATGCTGCTTCGCAGCGGCGCTCACTTCTGCATGGCTTGAAATGCCCTACGCTCATAAAACCTTCCTTGAACTACTACTGAAATTCTATAAGGACGGTCCTTCATAAGAAAGTTTTTCTGAATCCGACTTTTATTTGGGGAAGTTATTTTGAAAGTTTCACTAAGCCTGATGTCACCATAAATTAAAATATAAATTGATAGAATATTCAATTTTTAACCCTGGTCCACTCACCTTAAATATTTACCCTGGCTTTTCCTGAAAGGGTTGAGTGTAAAGCGGAGATCCAATTTAATAATCTGAGCAGATAGATAAAATATCAGAAAATTAGTATTTTTTTGATTAATCAGTACAAACTATGCCTTGATTAACCATCCGGATACCTCAGTTAAACCCGCCCTGTCCCCTGTAAAGCCTGACTGGTTTGTCAAGTTTAAGTTTCAGCACAGTAACATACTGATCCTGAACAGTCTCGGGTACTTCAATGTAAATAAGTCCTGGAACGTGGCTCCAGGAGATTTTTCCAACTATTTTATGTGAAAGTTTTGTGCCGTTTCCGACTACAGTAATTTCTTCGATTTTATTATCAAGTCCTTTCAGCATTATCTGCCCTTTGGTTTTACCCTGAAGGAACAGGTACAGCAAAGTCGAATCTTTCGAAAGGGTGGTAGGTCCATAAAAATGTCCCTGCGGGATTCCGCCCAGGGTATTAAATATAGCTTCACCATGCTTTTTATTCCAGGCACCGAGTTCTTTCAAAACGTTCACCTGTTCAGCCGGAATGGTCCCATCTTCTTGAGGCCCCATGTCCAGTAAAAGGTTTCCCCCGTTCGAAACCACATCTACAAAAATGGTGATGATTTCATAAGGCGTTTTCCAGTTTTCGTCGTGGTGGAAACCCCAGTTGTCATTGGTGGTCATGCAGAGTTCCCACCAGCTGAAATTGGGACGCGAAACAGGAAAGTTCTGTTCCGGGGTTTCGTAATCCCCATAGCCTTGCAAACGTCCGTTGATAATGGCTTTTGGATTTTTTGTAAGAATGATGTTCCGTATTTTTTCCGATTCCCATTGCTCGGCGCTGTGTTCCCAGTCGCCATCAAACCACCAAAGGTCAGGATTTAATTGTGCGCTTATCTCTTTAATCTGGCCCTGGAAGAACTGCCGGAAACGGTTCCAACGTTCGTAGTCATTCTCAACTTTGTACCTGGAACTGTCCTTGAGGAATCCCGGGTATTCAGGGTACGACCAGTCAATGAGCGAATAATAAGCACCGCATTTGATATCGCGTTTGCGCAATTCTCCGAAAAAAGGTTTAATCATATCACGTTTGGCTGGTGTGGCTTTTACAATGCTAAGGTCATCCATTTTTGTGTCGTACATGGCAACGCCATCGTGGTGCTTGGTGGTGATAACGGCATAGCGTGCACCGCTTTCCTGAATCAGGTCGGCCCACACAGCCGGATTGTATTTGTTCAGGGTAAAACCCCTTAATTGTTTCATGTAATCTTCGTAGCTTATCTTCTTGTTGTGAAAGCTCCACGATTCATCAATTCCATCAACCGAATAAATTCCGGCGTGTATAAATATACCCAACTTTGCATCAGCAAACCACTGCATTTTATCCTTGATTTCCCGGGGATCAATTCTTGATTGGGCCAAACCGGCATCAGCAATTATTATGGACAGGCTGAATAAAAGGAATAGTTTTGGGGATTTCATCACTTGAGTGTTTAGTTCTATTTTGTTATTAATGGTTAAAAACCTGCAATTTTATTGCAGATACTTTGGATTCTATACATTTAAAATATTTACAGACCGAAGCCGGGAGACCGAAGTCAGAAGTATGTTTAATGACTATAGTAATAAATTCCTGTCTCCTGTCTCCTGTCTCCTGTTTCCTGTTTCCTGTTTCCTGTTTCCTGTTTCCCGTCTTCCGTCTTCCGTCTTCCGACTTCCGTCTTCCGTCTTCCGTCTTCTGTCTTCCGTCTTCCGTCTTCTGTCTTCTGTCTTCTGTCTTCTGTCTTCTGTCTTCTGTCTTCTGTCTTCCGACTTCCGACTTCCGACTTCCGTCTTCCGCCTTCCGTGTTCCGTCTTCAAGCCAACAAGCTTTTTTATCGAATTCCATTCAAAATCTTCAAACCTATGTATTTTCAATGCGTGATGGGTTAGTTGTATTTCTGTCAGGAATTTTGAAAGTTTATGTTAAAGATATTATTTCTTTTTATTCCTCAGGGTTTGTAAAGAAAAAAATCAGGTTCAGCCATAAACCTTATTTAGTTTAGTATAAAATATTATATTTGGATCTTAATATTATATCAGATCAGCATTAAAATGCAGTAATGTTTATTTTCACATAAATATATCAGGCAACATAATGTACACAATCTATTCAAAATCACGACTATGAATAAACTTAAGTTAATTGTTTCAGTAATAGCAATATTTACTTTTCTGTTAAGTACTTCCGTCCATGCACAAATATCCGCAGCGGAAGTAGATTTACTTGTGGAAAATGCAATTAAAAAATTCAATGTTGCCGGCATAGCTGTGGGTATAGTGAAAGACGGTAAAATAATTTACGAGAAGGGCTTTGGTGTAAGGTCGGTACTCACAAAACTGCCTGTAAACGAAAATTCTAACTTTGAGATCGCCTCAAACAGCAAGGCTTTTACGACTGCGGCCCTGGCTATTTTAGTGGAGGAAGGTAAAATTGCCTGGACCGATAAAGTGAGGGATTACATTCCTGAGTTTACCATGTATAATGATTATGTAGCTGGGAATTTTAATATTCAGGACTTGTTGACCCATCGCAGCGGGCTTGGGCTGGGTGCGGGCGACCTGATGATTTTTCCGGATGGTTCGGATTTTACCATTAAAGATATACTGGCTAATTTTCAGTATTTAAAACCTGTTTCAGCCTTCAGAACGAAATTCGATTATGATAACCTGCTTTACCTGGTGGCAGGTGAAGTAATAGCTAGAGTAAGCGGAATGAGTTGGGAGAACTTTGTTACACAACGAATTTTTCAACCGCTGCATATGGATAACACCTTTGCTTCTATTGCCGGCATGAAAGACATAACAAACCTTGCTTTGCCACATTCGGCCACCAGCGGAAGCCTCAGGTCAATGGTAAGTTATGAGCCAATGATGAACGGAGCCGCAGGTGGAATAATCTCGAATGTCGACGATTTATGCAACTGGATGCTGGTGCATCTGAATAAAGGTAAATATGGCAATAATCTTGAAAAGTATCTCTTCACGGAAGCCAGCCAGCGGGAGATGTGGAAGATACATACCGTTACCAATGCCAACCGGAATCCACGTTATAATTCACATTTTACCGGATATGGTTTAGGATGGGGCCTGACTGATATCAAAGGGAATCTAAGTGTTTCGCATACCGGCGGTTTACCGGGAATGCTCTCGGAAACGATGCTTATTCCTGATTTAAACCTCGGAGTGGTAGTGCTGACAAATACGGAGCCGGGAGGCGCGGGTGCTTTTTCGGCCATTACACAAACCATAATCGACAGTTACCTTGGATTAGACTACTTCAACTGGACCGATAAGTATTTTACCCGCCTGGAGGCAAGTCAAAGCGAGGGCGACTCGGTGACACTCAACGTATGGGAAACTGTGAATGCTTCCGCTCAAACTACTGTTAATTCACTTAGTTATACCGGAACTTATGAGGATAAATGGTTTGGTAAAGTTGAAATAGCACTGAAGAATAACCAGCTTTGGTTTACTTCGCTTCGTTCGCCAAAACTGAATGGGCCTATGCATTTTTATAAAGCAAACTCTTTTGCCATTAAATGGGAATACCAGGATATGAATGCCGATGCTTTTGCCATTTTTAAACTGGATGAAGAAGGGAAAGCACAAAGCATAAAAATGAAAGGCATTTCACCAAATATTGATTTCAGCTTTGATTTTCAGGATCTGGATCTTCAGAGAACTGACAACTGATTGTAATCTTTCAGGAGGGAATTGATTCCTGATATGGATAATTGAAGTTTTTCTTACCTTTACCAATATAAATTAATTTATTGTAATCATGAAAAGAATTATACCTTTTATTTTCGTTTTAACCCTAATCCTTTCGGGCTGTGTTTCGTCAAAAAGGGAGCTTCAAAAAGGGAACTATGATGCTGCGATTTCAAAATCTGTAAAACAGTTGCGTAAACACCCGGGTAAGGCTAAGCATATTACAACACTCGAGAAAGCCTATACAACTGCAAATGAAAAGGATAATGAAAGGATACGTTTTTTAAAAATGGAAGGAAAACCTGATAGTTGGGACAAGATTTATCTGATCAATAAAACATTGAACGACAGGCAGTCGCTGGTAAAAACTGTAACACCTTTGAATATGAACGGAAGGTTAGTTGATTTTCCGTATATTGATTATATGCCTGAAATGATTAATGCCAAACGTAAGGCAGCTGATTTCTATTATGCTCATGGCATCGTGCTGATGAAAAGCGGGAATAAAGATTCCTATCGCCAGGCATTCAGCGAGTTCGTGAAGGCAAAGGAGTATGTCGGTAATTATGAAGACATCGATAAGAAGATACTTGAAGCAAAAGACCTGGGAATGAGCAGGGTATTTGTTTCGATTGAGAATAATTCCATGGTGAAATTTCCACCGGAGTTTGAGCAGGATCTTCTTGCACTCGATCTGCCGTCTTTAAACTCGGAATGGGTCGAATACCATACCCAGAATTTGAACAACACTATTCAGTATGATTATTTTGTAAATGTAAATGTTAAATATGTGGTAGTAAGTCCTGACAATACAATCCAAAGGGATTCAGTAATTAAAAAGGAAGTTGAAGATGGTTTTTCGTATGCACTCGACAGGAAAGGAAATGTGATGAAAGACACACTGGGCAACGATATTAAAATAAAAAAATATAAAACTCTCCAGTGCGCTCTTGTAGAGACAGTTCAAACAAAAGCCTGCCGCATTGATGGTGATGTTGAGGTAATACAGGCGAACCCGGATAAATTACTAAAAAAGGACCCGATTTTTGCTGAATCCACTTTTAAAAATGTTTCTTCCCGTGCCCTGGGCGATATACAAGCCCTTAATGCGCAACAACTTGAAAAAACAAAAACACTTGCATTGCCTTTCCCTTCAGATATTGAAATGGTGGTGCGATGCTCAGAATCCCTGAAACGGGCCATCCGGGGTGCAATTCAGAATAATAAAAGGTTCATTCTTTAGGGAAACGCCTTTCGAAAGAATCTCCCAGGTTTGAGTGATTAATTAAACGGGTTATCAGATTACCCAGGTCTCACGTGCGGATTTACTTCGCTAGCCTGGCTATCAACTCCTGAACAAAAGCAGTATCATTTTTTAACTTATCCTGCTGTTGAATAATAAAAGGAGTTTTATCCGGTTTGCCTATCACTGCTTCCATTTCTTTTTTATCAGCATAAAGCATTTGCATAAAAGGATTATCGTAATCTTTCTGCCGCGAATGTTTGATTTCAGCCAGCAGGTACTTGCGGAAGTTCAGATACCAGTTGAACATTTCCAGGATGGAATGAGTATCGGGTATCTGGTTGTTATTCAGTTCCTGTAGAGAGGCTATCGCATGATTCAGCTTCTGACCGGTATAAGCACGGCCCTGGGCGACAAAAAACTCATGGACCTGCTGCCAGCTGATGACTTCGTATGAAATAATTTTTTCTTTTAACTGATTAAGTTCGGAAGCGGGAATCATCTGGCCGCCAACTGTATCAAACATTTGACGGATCGCTGGTTTTGAGAAAAGTTCAATCAGCCAGGCTGAATCAATTGCCGGGTATTTTCTACATTCATTAAGAATCAGATCCAGGGCATAATAGGTGATAAAGTCTCGGTATGACTGGTAAGCGGCAGCTGGCTTTAGTAATTTTACGGGCCGCTTACTGTTTTCGAATGAATGTTTTGCTATGTTAAGTGTTGAAGGCTTATCAGTCTTATGAGTAAGGGACAGAGCTCCGTAATTACAATATTCTTCATCAGTGAAAGTTTTTTCCGGGTAGTTTTTAGCGCAGAAATGCCTGCCTGCTGAAATTTCGAGTAGTTTAAGGGCATCAAAAACCGAATTTATAGTATCGGGTGCCAGGTAGTGCGACTCAAGAAACTGGGTTTTTTCTGATCTGTTATCGCGAGTTTCATATTTCCAGGCATTACGCTCAAGTGCATACTGGTTATACATCAGCCAATATGCCGGCATGATCAGCAGTTCGTTGTTTGCCAGATCATTGCTTACCAATGCGAAAGGGAAGGGGATATCAAGTTCGTACGGATAATCGGATTTCGCTAAAATCGTGAAAGGAGCAAAACGCGAATTGTGTTTCAGGCTGGTACACAGGGCCGGCCAGAATCCTCTTCCGGCTAACAATTCACCGTCGGCTCCGCGGCTGTTGTGATTGGAGCCGATAGTTGCACCGGCGGCAATATTGCTCTGACCTTCGAGTGTGGCTGCAATCAGGAACGAATTGTTGTGGTGCTGTTCGTGACCCGGAAATATCAGTGAATTCAGTACTTCGCAGCACGATATGGTTGAATTGTCGCCTAAGAATGAATTGATAAGCCTGGCTCCGTATTTCAGCTGTGAATTGGATCCAAGTATAAACCTTACGGCTTTTACCCCGTAAAAAATCCTGCAGCCTTTCCCGATAATACCATTAACGATCTCACATCCTTCGCCTATTTGAGAAATGGCTTCAGGTGTTGAATTTACAGTCAGATTTTTTAATTTATTGGCGCCTTTCAGGTAAGCATCCGACCCGGTTTTAACGTCTTTTATAATCCTGCAGTTTTTTATTACTGTTCTGTCACCAATAGTACCGTAATGTCCATGCTGGTTATCGAATTTTTTCTCTGTCATCTCGCGGTAACGCCTCTGTAGATCCTCGTTGTGCCTATCGCGGCTCCATAGCCATGCATCGCCCGGCAACATGCCATCGAAGGGAATCACGGCTCGTCCGCCATTTTCGTTGCCTATCTCAACCCATACTCTTAGCTCTTCGGGCTCGCCTTCTGTAAGTATTCCATTGCCGAATTTAGCATGACTGGTGGTCAGCATTTCATTTACATTGGTAATAATTACCTCATTGCCAATGATATAGTAAGCCATATAGTTAACATTATCGACCACAACATTATCGCCAAAATCGCAGTTAACAATTATACTGTTGTATAAACCTACGGGCATCCTCAGGTCATGGAACTCAAGGAAAAATGATTCGAGTTTCCCGATTCTTACAAGTCCGTAAAACTTGCAGTTTTTAACCAGCTCAGGATTAAACTCTTCTGAAACCAGCAATGTATTCCAGTCGTCACTGGTATTCCTGTTCCTTACAAGCACTTCAATTTCGTGAGCATTCAGCTGCCTGTAACGGCCGCTATCCGGGTTTTGAAGGTAACGGAGATGGTATTCATCCTTGCCCTGGGGGATATATTCGGCGGGTATAAAATTGTGTCCCAACGTATTAAGTGGTTCTTTACGGATAATGTTCATAGGGGGCGTTTTGATTTTATAAAATTATTCAAATACCTGGAATAACAGGGAAAGTTTTAAAAATAAATCGGGAATATTTTGTAAACGGAAGGAAATGAGGGGGATAGGAGGGTGGGGTTTGGAAAAGAGCTGATCCCTGTCTGGAAGAATCGTACCCGTAGAAGAGTTATGCTTTCACGCTTCGAAAGACTCTCCAGCCAGTGGAAACCCAATAATTTCTGACCTGCTAATTTCTTTTAGCTATTGCAATGATATTTTGGTCGAATCCCAATGTTGATTTCTTGAACTTCATTTCTATTCCAATTTTATTTAATTCTAAAATTAACCTTTCTATAGTAGATTTAGAATGATAATCATCTCCATCAAAGTACTCGATATTTAATTTTTCGACTTCCCATGCTTCCAATAAAGCGTTTTCAACCCATGATAGACCTGTATTTTTAGAAAAGTTTCTTCCATAATTATAGTTTTCTATGTGCTCGAGTATTCGTTGATTATGATACTGATACTGATCTACATAGATTGTTGATATATTGGACTGATATTCTTCGACTTCTTTGTAAGAAAAATTTACACTTCTAATTATACAATATTGTTCCTTTTTAAATTGCTTAATGATATCTGAATAATTAAGAAATCTTGTTTTTTTGTTCAAGAATTGTGCTGCAAATGGTAAATCAAGGGGATTTCCACCAAGTGAAATTGCAGATAAAGAATAAGATAATTTTTCAGTCCGAGAGATTTTTAACTGACTGATTTTCTCGACTTGCTTTGTTACCCAATTATCTAATTCTGTTTGTGACAATTGAATATTGCTTTTACTTCTCGAAGAGTTTAACGGAATTCCTTCAATTATTCCATGGAATGTTCCAGTATTTAATCGTGATCCATCAATTTCGCTTCCAGCTCTTATTCCATTAGTAGTTATAGCAAATCCGGGAAAATTATACATATAACTAATAAATCCCCTTCCCAGCATTTTTCCATTTGTATTATAAATTCCATCAAGAGTATTTCCTAAATTCTTTTCTTCATAACCCTTTATTTTAATGAATGAATCATCTGAAATTCTATTAATTAGAGAATCTTTAGAGATATTAAGCCAATCATTAGATGCAATTATTATTTCCTTTTTTTTTTCATGTTTAATAAATAGATTAGCATCAATTGCTGGAGCTATATATCTGCATAGGTCATCAAGTATAGAAAAATCAGAATCGACCAATTCATTTATTCTCTTTTTATCTCGTAACCAAATTGTTATTTTAGTCCCACCATTATTAAGTCTATCCTCCTTGTTAACTTTTCTCAATAAAGGTCTGGAACTTAAACCTCCCTTAAATTCAAGACACCATGTTTCGTCAAAAGATTGTGTATACTTTCTGCTAATAATTTTTATTTTATCTCCCCACATAAAACTTGAGAAAAAGCCGATTCCGTATTGTCCTGTTGATTTAAACTTTCTACTTTGTAATCCAGGGAATTCATCAAGCATAAGACTACTATTCCAAAAGGATTGCCCAAAATCTAAAAAAGGTCCTGATATGACATTTGGTGACATTCCAACTCCATTATCTTCAATAGTAATGAAATTTCCAAACTCATCATTACCTTCAGAAATAAAAATATCTCCCCAGTCGTCCGGAAGAGATTCCAACAATCTTCTTGCACGAATTGCATCGCATGAGTTTTGAATTAACTCTCGCAGTGGGATTAACATGTCATTACCATATAGTTCTCTTCCCCCTAATCGTTTAACCAGTTTGGCAACACTACCCACCCTGATTTTAGTATCTATTGGGACCCAACCTTCTGTTTCAATTTGTTTGGCAAGTTTTTGAGGATTATCTATTAATTCCAAACCTAAAACTGATAGTCTTTGCCTGCCACTTTCACTAAATAATGAATCAACTTTATTTAATTCGATATCAATCATTTTTAAAGCATCATAACAAAGCCACCAAGCCTCAGATTCATTTATTTTAAAAGGAGATTTAGTTGTATATCGTAACCGTTTGGATTGTGTGATAATAGGTTTAAATAGTTTATTTTGAAAATTCCAATGATTGTTTGATTCATCAGACAATTCCCTGAGTGCCCATAAAAAATCAGGCGCTCTTCGATCATCAATGTGAATTGCATCTGCTATCCTTAATAAACAGGCAATTTTAATTAAATCTATATGCCATTCTGATGGAAGAAAAGTGGCTGCACCTTTTATTTCATTTAACTTATTAGTTAATTCTTCCACCGACCACCAATGACTATGAGCAATTAGCCCAATAATTTTTCCATAAGATTGCCTAATTTCTATATCGTCAATAAAGTAATTAACATCTTCAGAATTACTTTTACTTTTCCAATTAATTAATGCTAAAGATTCAGCTTTATAAGCATGAAAATGTCTCAATAATATCTGCGTAGCGGTTTTCTCTATTACTTTATCTGGTTTAGCTATTTCTACATCGGTTGGTTCTCTTTTAAAAGTTTCTTTATAGAGGGACACTATTGTATCACTCCAAAATATCTCATGTTTAAGTTCTTCCAGGCCTCCAGGATAAGCTGCAAGAGCTAATCCAAGATCATGAATTAGTATAGCACCTCCCAGAACGTAAGCTTCAGCTGGATTCAATTCGTATTCGTCATAGGTAATGATGTCAATCATTTCCCACAAAGCGTCTAAATGAGATATATCATGGACAGTAAACTCATTTAAATTTTGAGGGATTTCACCGGCTAAGATTTCAGCTTTCTTTCTAAAGCTTTCTAATGATATTCTAAGAAGTTCCCTTTCTTTCTTATCTGGGTCAACAGCATCTTGTACAGCTAATGTTTTCTTCCAAATTTTAGATGATTCGTATTTGAACATATTATATCATTTTATTACCATTATTCGCACCTTTCACTTGATGCGTTCAGTATATGTTTATTCAGTTTCAGCTTATAAAGTGAGCACTTCTGAAGAAAGTTGAGCTCCACCAGAGAGTTATTTAATGTCCTGTACAAAATCTGAAACCAATCTCGCCAATCTTTAAATATCTTTATACTTTTCGTTCCAATACCTTTCTAATCCTGTATCCTTAACATTACTCAAATATATAAACTATTTCAATATGCTAATCTCCAAACAAATTAATATTTTGGATAAGTCCCACTCACAATAATGTGATAAATTGATTTATCATATATTTACATGATATTTCAATTTATCATGCAATTAAGTGATATCTTTGGGAAGTAAAAACAAAGGATATGATAAGTGTTATAACCGGCGATATTATTAATTCGCGCAAAACGCCCCCGGAAAACTGGCTGGGGCTACTGAAAAACGAACTGAATTCCTATGGCAGCAGCCCCGCAAGCTGGGAAACCTATGGCGGTGATACGTTTCAGTTCAGGGTTGATGATCCGCTTAAAGCGCTGCTGGCTGCTATTAAGCTGAAAGCGGCAGTTAAAATGGTGAAATCCCTCGATGTGAGGCTCGCCATCGGTATTGGTGATATTACCTACCACAGCGAAAGGATAACGGAATGCAACGGACCGGCTTTTATCTTCTCAGGTGAAAAATTCTCCAGGCTCAAAAAGGAAAAACAAACATTGGCAATAAAAACTCCCTGGCCTGAATTCGACAGGACAATGAATCTCTGCCTCAGACTTAGCACGATTTTTATGGATAAATGGTCGTTGAAATCAGCCGAAATGATCTATCTCAGACTATGCAATCCCGAGGCTTCGCAGGAAGAACTTGGGCAGTTGCTGGGCAATCTCCGGCAGAATGCGGTAAGTACCCGCCTTTCGAGGACACATTACGAAGAATTGAAAGATTTGAATGAGTTGTACCAGGAAAAATTAATACAATTGCTATGATACTTTTAATAAAACTTTTGCTGGCACATCTGTTGGGTGACTTTCTGCTACAACCGGATACGTGGGTAAAAGCCAAAGAGAAAAAGAAATTGGGTGCGTGGCAGCTTTATCTGCATACACTTATCCATTTTGCACTTATAATGCTGCTTATATCCGATTTCACTTTCTGGTATTGGGCGGCATTACTGACGCTGGCTCACCTGTTTATAGATGTTATAAAACTATATTCGGTTAAAAAATCCAAACAAAGGTCGTACTTCTTTATTGATCAGGCCGCTCATCTGCTAATGATTACAGGCATCTGGCTATTATACCTGTATTATGCCGGCAAAGCATTCCCCCTGCAAAACCTGCCATCCGGTCATTTGCTTTTGATTATCACGGCAGTGTATGCCCTCACAAGCCCTACTTCGATAGCTATAAAATTCTTTATCTCAAAATGGACACCTCATACTTTAACTGATATTGACGACTCACTTCTGGAAGCCGGAAAAACCATAGGAATACTGGAACGACTTTTTGTATTCGTTTTTGTACTATCAGGTCATTGGGAAGCAATTGGGTTTCTGCTGGCAGCAAAATCAATTTTCCGCTTTGGTGATCTGAAGGAGTCGAAGGAACGTAAACTTACTGAATATGTGCTGATTGGCACTTTGGTAAGTTTTGGGATTGCAATGGCGGCAGGCATTTTATTCAATAAGTTGCTGATGGGGAACCTTGTATTACTGTAATAAATCATTTCGATAACCCGGTTCTATACTGGTTCTTTCCGGATATCGTTCATGCCTGCGAATTTAAAATCATAAAATAATTGAAATGCGTGGGTTATACGGTATAGTTTATAAACTATTTTCAAATTAGTTTGTAAATATATGGAAATGAATGAAGTAGGAGGGTGGGCTTGGAAAGATCTAATCTCTGGCTGGAAGAATCGTACCCGTGGAAGGTATAAACCGTCACGCATTGAGCGACGCGAGCCAGCGAGGACTTGTACAAGGAGCTTTTTTAGTCATTCCAACTTTCCCCTACGTATTTATTGATTTTCAACTTTTCATATATTTTATCAGATAACAGCTATATGGAATCCACTTCCCTGTTAAAACATATATACTGCAATGGTGTTTATAATACTAAGCAAACATTTATTCAATACGTTTTTTTGATCTGAACCATTCATGACAATTCATTTTCTTAAAATCTGTTCTTCTTATTGTTTGTTGAAATTCAGTTGTTTATAGTTGCCTCTTAATGAAAATTATTACACCCGCTTCTCTGCTTCTGCTTTTCACGTTAAATTCCTGCGGACAGGCGCAGGTTAAAACAAATACCATGAACCCAAACGAACATAAATTCACCAATCACCTTATACACGAAAGCAGCCCGTATTTATTGCAGCATGCGCACAATCCCGTAAACTGGTATCCCTAGGGAACCGAAGCGCTCAGCAAAGCCAAAGCCGAAAATAAACCCATTTTAGTAAGTATCGGTTATGCTGCCTGCCATTGGTGTCATGTTATGGAACACGAAAGTTTTGAAAACGAGGAAGTTGCTAACTTTATGAATGAGCATTTCATCTGTATTAAAGTGGATCGCGAGGAACGCCCCGATATCGACCAGATATATATGAATGCTGTTCAACTGATATCAGGCCGTGGCGGCTGGCCATTGAACTGTATTGCTTTGCCGGATGGAAGGCCTGTTTACGGGGGAACATATTTCCCGAAAGCTCAATGGCTTGACATGCTTTCGAAAGTAGCTGAGTTTATTAAAGAAAAACCGGAAGAAGCTGAAAAACAGGCTGAATCAGTAACACAAGGCGTACAATCGGGCGAAAGGATTTATGCTAATACCGAAAAGGCTGAGTTTACGGTCAGTGACTTGAATAATATTTTTTCGTCCTGGGAAAACAGTATCGATTTTACCCAAGGCGGCAGTAAGGGTGCCCCAAAATTCCCACTGCCGGTTGGTTACCAGTTTTTGCTCCATTATAATTACCTCACCTGCAATACACAAGCCTTGAAAGCAGTTACAGTTACCCTGGATAAAATGGCCGAAGGCGGAATTTACGACCAGGAGGGTGGCGGGTTTTCGCGCTATTCCACTGATGCAAACTGGAAAGTGCCGCATTTCGAGAAAATGCTGTACGATAATGCGCAGCTCGTAAGCCTGTATTCAGCTGCATACCAGCAATCAAAAAATCCCGGCTACAAAGCAGTTGTAACCGAAACGCTGGGTTTTATTCAAAGGGAACTTACTTCCGGTGAAGGTGGCTTTTATTCATCACTCGATGCGGATAGTGAGGGGGAAGAAGGGAAATTCTACGTATGGACACTCAGCGAGCTGCAAAAAGTGTTAGGCGATAATGCCGGTTTGATCGCTGAATATTATAATGTTACCGAAAAAGGCAATTGGGAAAAGAGTGTAAATATATTATTCAGATCGGCTGCTTCAGCCAGCCTGGCAGTTAAATACAAAATTTCTGAGAGCGAATTAAACTGCCGTGTTGAGGATGCAAAAATCCGCTTATTGGCGGAAAGGGAAAAGCGCATCCGACCCGGACTTGACGATAAAATACTTACCTCATGGAATGCATTGATGCTTAAAGCCTATGCAGATGCTTACCGTGTTTTCGGCAATCGCAAATACCTGGAAACTGCACTGAAAAATGCCGCATTTATCAACACGAAAATCAAATCGGCAGATAACCGCTTAAACCGGAATTATAAAAACGGCAAAGCTTCCATCAACGGTTTTTTAGATGACTATGCCTTTTCCATCAGTGCTTTTATAGCTTTATACCAGGCCACCTTTGATGAAAAATGGCTGCAGGAAGCCAGGCTCTTAAGCGAATATGCGGTAGCGCATTTTTATGATAAAAGCAGCGGAATGTTCTATTACACTTCCGATCTTGATCCCGCTTTGATCGCCCGTAAAATGGAAATTACGGATAATGTAATCCCTTCTTCCAATTCCGAAATGGCAAAAAATCTGTTTGTGCTTGGGCAGTATTTTTTCAACGACAGTTACATCGCAATGTCAAAACAAATGCTGAATAATGTAAAACAGGATGCACTGAAAAATGGCCCCTATTTTGCAAACTGGGATATTTTAATGGCCTGGTTTGCCTCACAACCTTTCGAAGTGGCTATTGTGGGCAACGATTATGAAGCAAAACTCAAGGAATTTGATGCGCATTACCTGCCAGATGTATTCATGTCGGGCGGAAAAACAGAAGGGAATCTGGAACTCCTCAAAAACAGGTTAGTTGACGGAAAAACCACTATTTATGTTTGCCGCAACAAAGTTTGTAAGATGCCTGTTAAAGAGGTAGGGGATGCGCTGAAGCAGATATTTGAATAACATGAATATCTGAATGATAAATATTATGAAAATCAATCCCCGGTTGGCTCGCATCTATTGACAATGACAGTTATGAATGATGTGAAAAGGTGTTCTTGCAAGGCATTAAACGGAAGATGAAATCACAAAAACTTTGCATTTGAATCATCAAATTAAACATATAACCTGTTAATTTGTTTGTATTTACAGCTAATGTGACAAATGGAAGCAATTATCCTTACAATCTGAGAATAGCTTTAATTCTTCAAAACGATTTGAACATATATATTAGCAAGTAGAGTTGTAAATTACCTATCAGCACGATAAAACTTTCTCCTCCCTTTGTCATGTTGCAAAACCGGTAAATGTTGCTTGTTAATCCCCAAAAAGCCTTTGCCTGGTGTAATGGCTAAAGTCAGGCGATGCTGACTTTTCCACAAAAAACACCTCCAAAAAGAAGATGTTTTCCCGGCAATATTACTAAGTCAGTCTAATTATTATTAAAACCTACAAAACATGCCGATATATATGGATCGTCACGATGTATCTGAATCTGTCACTGCAGAAATGGTGGCTCAGATGCATAAAGAAGATTTAAAAATACAGCACGAATTTGAGTGCCGGGGGTTAACCTATTGGTTTGATGGAAAAAGGGGGACAGCTTTTTGTTTGGTAGAAGCACCTGATGCACAAGCTATACAGAAAATGCACGCTTAT